>JAEYYV010000231.1 GCA_023428295.1 Pseudomonadota bacterium | reverse complement strand
CCATTTCATCCTCCCGGAGCGACGACAACGCAGCTACCCGCGGGCGGTGAAGATCAAGATGAGCAACTACACGCGGAAGCGCCCCATCAGATCCTCGTCGAGGAGCCGCACTAAGTGACCGGCATTGGGGTTAGAGGGGGTTAGAGCGCGCGAAGCGCGAGATCGCCGAGCGCGCGATTGAAGCCCTGCGGATCGGCGACAGTGCCAGACTCCGCGAGCTGCGCTTGGCCGTACAGCACCTTGGCGCACGCCTCGATACGCGGATCCGCCTTGCTCTCGGTGTACACGCCGAGGAGCTTGCCGAGCAGGGGGTGCTGCGGGTTCACCTCGAGGATGCGCTTCACCTTGGGCGCTGCTTGGCCCATCTGCTCGAGCATGCGCGCCATGCGTGGCGACAGATCATTCTCGTCGCCGACGAGGCACGCGGCCGACGACGCGAGGCGTGTCGAGAGGCGGACTTCCTTCACGTCCTCCTGCAGCGCCACGCGGAGCGCGGCGAGCAGATCGCCAAAGCGCTCCTTGTCGGCGTCGGTGGTCTCCTTCGAGCCGAGATCGATCGCGCCCCGATCGATCGCCTTCATCGGCTTGTCGCTGTAGCGCGGGGCGCGCTCGAGCCACAGCTCGTCGATCGCGTCGGAGAACAGCAGCACCTCGTAGCCCTTCGCCGCGAACGCTTCGAGCAGCGGCGAGTGCGCCACCGTGTCCGGTGCGCCGACCAGATAATAGATCGCGTCCTGGCCTTCCTTCATGCGCGCGACGTACTCGCCGAGCGAGACCTGCTCCGTCGGCGAGTGCGTGGTGCGCGCGATGACGAGATCGAGAAGCTTGTCCTTGTCGGGCGCATCGTACGCGGCCAGGCCCTCCTTGAGCACGGGGCCGAGCTCCTTGAAGAACGCCTCGTACTTCGTGCGGTCGTCGCGCTTCACCTCCTCGAGGGTGGCGAGCACCTTCTTCACGAGCTGCTTCTTGATCAGCTGGATCTGGCGATCCTTCTGCAGGATCTCGCGCGAGACATTGAGTGACAGGTCATGCGCGTCGACAACACCGCGCACGAAGCGCAGGTACGACGGCATGAGGTCCTTGCACTCGTCCATCACGAACACGCGCTTCACGTAGAGCTGTAGTCCGCGCTTCATCTCCGCGGCGTACAGATCGAACGGCGCCTTCTCGGGGATGTAGAGCAGCGCGCTCGCCTCGAACGTGCCCTCGATGCGCGTCGCGATCGTGCGCAGCGGATCGGTCCAGTCGTGCGAGATGTGTCGATAGAACTGCTTGTACTCGTCCTCGGTGACCTCGGACCTCGGGCGATCCCAGATCGCCTTCATCGAGTTCAGCGTCTTGTCGCCCAGCTTGATCGGATACGCGACGAAGTCCGAGTAGCGCTTCACGATGCTGCCGAGCACCGCGTCGTCGGTGTAGTCCGACGTGCCGCCCTCGGGGTCGGCTGGTTTGAGATGCAGCACGATCGTCGTGCCGGTCTCTGCGCGCTCCCCATCTCCGATCGAGTACGAGCCATCGCCCGTGGACTCCCAGCGCGTCGCCGTGGTCTCCCCCGCGCGCCGCGTGACGAGCTCGATCCGATCCGCGACCATGAAGGCCGAGTAGAAGCCCACGCCGAACTGGCCGATGAGCGCGGGCGCCTTGGCAGCGTCGCTTTGCTTCAGGGCCTCGCGCAGCTCCTTGGTTCCCGACCGCGCGATCGTGCCGATGTTCCGCACGACCTCCTCGCGCGACATGCCGATGCCGGTATCCGTGATGGTCAGCGTTCGCGCGTCCTTGTCGACGGCCAACCGGATCTCGGGCTCCGCGGAGCCGAGCTCTGGCTTGGTCAGCTGCTCGAAGCGAAGCTTGTCGATCGCGTCTGACGCGTTCGAGATCAGCTCGCGTACGAAGATGTCTCGCTCCGAATAGAGCGAGTGGATCATGAGGTCGAGCAGCTGCTTGACCTCGGCTTGGAACTCGTGGCGCTCGGTCTGACTCATCCGATCCACGCTCGTAAAGCGGGACGGGCCCGCGCGCAAGGGGCCTGCCTCTCTCAAGCCATGGCTCAGCGCATGGGGGTCGGGACGCCCTGCGTGAAGTCCAGGCGATATTCGGACGGTAGCTGCTCGGGCGACTCGATGTTGAGGCCGAGGTCCTTGAGCAGACCATCCGCCAGCGAGTAGATCCAGCCGTGGATCGCGACGGGCTGCCCCCGCCGCCACGCATCCTGCACGATCGTCGTGTGGCAGACGTTCGCCACCTGCGCCTCGACGTTGAGCTCCGCCAACCGGTCCACGCGCGCGTCGAAGTCCTGGATCGCCGCGAGCTCCTCGCGGTTCCACAGGTGCACGTCACGGATGTGGCGCAGCCAGTTGTCGATGAGGCCGAGCGGCTGGTTCAGCATCGCCGCGCGCACGCCGCCGCAACCGTAGTGCCCGACGACGATCACGTGCTTCACCTTCAGCACGTCGATCGCGTACTGCAGAACGCTCAAGCAGTTCACGTCGGTGTGCTCGACGACGTTGGCCACGTTGCGGTGTACGAACAGCTCGCCCTGCACGCGCCCGATGATCTCGTTGGGCGGCAAGCGACTGTCGCTGCACCCGATCCACAAGAGGTCCGGTGTCTGGACGTTCTGCAGCCGCTTGAAGAACAGCGGATCCCCTTCGATCGACTGCGCCGCCCACTTCCGGTTCGCCGCGAAGCACTCGTCGAGCAACGAGCTAGCTGCCCGCGGATTGTTCGCCGGTGGCCACGTGCTCGAACGGCCTCGCATGCCGCCTCGGTACCACGCCCTCCATTCGCCGCGCTAGTGCCAGCGAACGGTCGGCGCGCGCACGGACGTGAACTTCGCCACCACCACGCGCGCCGGACGCAGCAGCGTGTCGCCATACCGATAACCGGGCTCGAGCTGATCGAGCACCAAGCCGTTCACCGCCGGGTCCACGACCGGCAGCGTGCTGATCGCTTCGTGAAGCTTTGGATCGAAGCGACGGTTCATCGCGTCGATCCGCTCCACGCCATACCCGCGCAACACACCTTCCAGCTGACTGCGCACGAGGTACACACCCTCGACGACGCTCGGCGCATCGCCGTTCTCCTCGGCCGCCTTGATCGTCCGGTCCAGGTTGTCGAGCACCGGCAAGATCTTCATGACCAGGTCGCGCTGCATCTCCGCTTTCGCGAACTTGGCGTCGCGCTCGACGCGTCCCTTCGCTGCCTCCAGATCGCGCAGTGCGCGGGAGAGCGCGGCGCGGTCCGGCACCGCGGCTTCCGCGCGCGTGTCGATGGTTCCCTCGGCGACCGACGGATCGTCGGACTCCGGGATAGTTGGAGTGCGAATGGTGTCGTGCATCATTGGCGGTACCCACGTCTCATTCAACGCGTGTGCCGTCAGCGTGCTCACGTTTGCGCGCGGAGCTACCCGAGCGATCGGGCAGCCCCGCCCTAACCGCTAGTTCGCCGGAACGAGGTCCGCGCCCTCGACCTTGTCGGGCGCCGACTCGCACTTGATGACGATCTTGCCGTCCGCGTCGAGATCCACGAACGCGATGCCGCCATTGGTCAGCTTGCCGAACAGGATCTCGTTGGCGAGCGGCGCCTTCAGCGTCGACTGGACGAGACGCGCCATCGGACGTGCGCCCATCGCCTTGTCGTAGCCGTTGGCCACGAACCAATCGAGCGCGGCTGGAGACACCTCGAGCTCGACGTGCTTCTCGCCGAGCTGTCCATCGAGCTCGTCGAGGAACTTGCGCGCGACCTTGCGGATCACCTCCTGCGGCAGCGCACCGAACATCACGGTGGCGTCGAGGCGGTTGCGGAACTCGGGTGTGAAGACGCGCTCGAGCGCCTTCTTGCCGTCCTTGCCGTCCGCGACCGTGTCACCAAAGCCGATCTTGCCGGCGGCCATCTCGCGAGAGCCTGCGTTGGACGACATGATGAGGATGACGTTGCGGAAGTCGGACTTGCGTCCGTTGTTGTCCGTCAGCGTCGCGTGGTCCATGACCTGGAGCAGGATGTTGTAGATGTCCGGGTGGGCCTTCTCGATCTCGTCGAGGAGGACCACGGAGTACGGGTGCTTGTTGATCGCGTCGGTCAGCTGGCCGCCTTGATCGAAGCCGACGTAGCCGGGAGGCGCGCCGATGAGTCGCGAGACGGTGTGCTTCTCCATGTACTCGGACATGTCGAAGCGGATGAACTCGACGCCCATCACTTGCGCGAGCTGCTTGGCCAGCTCCGTCTTGCCGACGCCGGTGGGGCCCGCGAACAAGAAGCAGCCCGTCGGCTTGTTGGGATTGCCGAGGCCCGCGCGCGACAGCTTGATGACCTGCGCGAGGTTCTCGATGGCGGCGTCTTGGCCGAAGATCATCTTCTTCAGCTCGCCCTCGAGATCGCCGAGCTTCTTCTTGTCGGCCGTGTTGACCGAACGCGTGGGGATGCGCGCGATCTTGGCGACGACCTCTTCGATGAGCGGCGGGCGGATCTCGGTGGGGCGATCCGCTTCTGCCATCAGGCGGACTTTGGCGCCTGCTTCGTCGATGACGTCGATCGCCTTGTCGGGCAGCTGCGAACCCGAGATGTGGCGCGCGGACAACTCGACCGCGGCTTCGATCGCCGGGTCGGTGAACTTCACCCCGTGGTGCTCCTCGTAGCGCGAGCGCAGCCCCTTGAGGATCTCGATCGCTTCGGGGACGGTGGGCTCGCCGACGTCGATGCGCTGAAAGCGGCGCGAGAGCGCGCGGTCGCGCTCGAAGGCCTGGCGATAGTCCTTGAACGTCGTCGAGCCGATGCAGCGGAGCTCGCCGTTGGACAGCGGCGGCTTGAGGATGTTCGCCGCGTCCATGGTGCCGCCACTCGTAGCGCCGGCGCCGATGATGTTGTGGATCTCGTCGATGAACAGGATCGACTTGGGATCGCCGATCAGCACCTTCATGACGGCCTTGAGGCGCTCTTCGAAGTCGCCGCGATAGCGCGTGCCCGCGAGCACGGCGGTCATGTCGAGCGAGTAGAGCTTGGCCTCTTTGAGCGAATCGGGGACCTTGCCGTCGATGATTCGCAACGCGAGCCCCTCCGCGAGCGCCGTCTTGCCAACGCCCGGCTCGCCGATGAGCAGCGGGTTGTTCTTGCGGCGGCGCGAGAGCACTTGAATCATGCGCTCGAGCTCGTCGGCCCGGCCGATCAGTGGATCGATCTTGCCCTCGCGAGCGCGCTGCGTGAGATCCACGCAGAAGCTCTCGAGCGGGTTCGAGATCTTTCCATCTTCCTCACCGTTGTCCTCGACGCCACGCGCGCGCGGCACGACAGGACCACCGCCGGTGTCCACCTTGGACACGCCGTGCGAGATGTAATTGATGATGTCGAAGCGCGACACGCCCTGCTTCTCGAGCAGGTACACCGCGTGGCTGTCACGCTCGCGGAACATCGACGCGATCACGTTGCCCGTGGTCATCTGTTGACGACCCGCGGCCTGGACGTGCATCGCCGCGCGCTGCAGGACGCGCTGGAACGCGAGCGTTTGATCGGGCCCGCTCTCCTCGCCTTCCGGCAGTTCGTCGACTTGCTCGTCGAGGAATCGCTCGAGCTCACCACGCAGCTTGTCGGCGTTGCCGCCGCACTTGGTGATGATGTCGGCTCCGCTCGGATCGTCGAGGATCGCGAGCAACAGGTGCTCGAGCGTCAGATACTCGTGGCGCCGCGCACGAACATCGTCGACAGCGCGCTGCAAGGTTGCTTGAAGCTCCGGTGACAACATAGGCCCTCAGCGGGAGATCATACGGCCTATTCTCGACGCGCGCCGCTCTGGTTCCGCCCACGATTTCGGGCAGGTGCGTCGTGCATCAATCGGTCGGCTCGATAGACAGCTGCAGCGGAAACTGCTGCGCCTTCGCGAGATGCATGGTCTTCGTGACCTTGGTCTCCGCGACCTCGAACGTGTACACGCCAGCGATCCCGACGCCGTTGTTGTGCACGTGGCTCATGATCGCGATCGCGTCGCCTTCGTTCTTGTGAAAGACGGTCTGCAGCACCCAGACGACGAACTCGCGCGTGGTGTAGTCGTCGTTGTGAAGAAGCACCTTGTACATCGGCGGCTTCTTGGTGCGCGTCCGATCCTCGAGCACCAAGCCCGTTTGCCGATCGCCCTCCCGCTTTGGAGGTTTCTTCTCGTCGGCCATGCGGATCAACATGCGCCCAATACTACGAAACTCGCGGCGTAAATGTAGTCCCTAGATGGCTAGGTAAAACGTTGCACCACGATCCGGTGCGGCCTCGGCCCAGACGCGACCGCCATGACGGCGAGCGATGCGTTGCACGGTCGCGAGGCCGATACCCGTTCCTTCAAACTCCGAGGACGCGTGCAGCCGATGGAACGGCGTGAAGAGTTTTTCGGCGTACGCCATGTCGAAGCCGACGCCGTCGTCGCGCACGAAGACAGCCCCGTCGTCGGTGCGACCGACCTCGATCTGCGCGCGCGGACGCTTCGCCGTGTACTTCCACGCGTTCGCTACGAGGTTTTCGAGGGCGGCGCGCACGAGTGCGGGATCTCCGTGGACGCTGACCCCGGGCGTGACGGTCACGCTGACGTCGCGCTCGGGTGACGTGGCGCGCAGCTCCGCGACGATCTCGAGCGCGATCGTCGACACGTCGACGGCGGTGCGCGCGAGAGGCGCGCGCGCGACCTTGGACAACGCGAGCAGATCGGTCACCAAGGTCTGCGCGCGTGCAGCGGCATTCTCCACGCGCAGGAGCGGCGTGCCGAGCGCGTCGCCGTGATCCTCGCGCAGCTGCGCAGCGAACGCGCTGACGGCGCGCAGCGGTGCGCGAAGATCGTGCGAGACCGCGGAGCTGAACGCTTCGAGCTCGTCGTTGGCGAGCTGGAGCTGGGCGGTGCGCTCCTCGACGCGACGCTCGAGCGTCTGCAACAGCTCGACGTTGGCGATCGCGATCGAGGTCGAATCCGCGAGTGCTTGCAGGAGGCGCAGCTGCTCGTCCGTGGGTTTGTAGGTGGTCGCCCAGTACGCGCCGATCGCGCCGATCGGATCGATCATGCGGATCGGCATCATCGCCAAGCTCTTCACGAACGTCGGGCGATACGCGTCGTGTGGAATGCGCGGATCTGCGTAGATGTCCTCGATGACCACGGGCTCGCGATGCAGCATCGCCCACCCGGAGATGCACGACGTCATCGGAAAGCGCAGGCCCTTCCACAACGGACCGATCGCATCCTCGTCGGCGTAGTAGCAGCGGCCGTTGTCGCGCAACACGAACGTGGCGCCGTCCGCACCGGTCAGCTCGCGCGCGGCCGTACGCACGAGCGACATCACACCTTCGAGCGTGCGAGCCGCGGACACGTCTTGAATGACGCGAACCAGGCGCTCCATGCCGCGGACGTACGTCATTACCTCGTTACGTAACATCGACCGAAACGGCGCAAGTGTAGGCCTCACCCGCGCCTTTCGCGGGTGGGTCACTCGGCGCGCATCGCTTCGAGCGTGAAGTACGCGAACCCCGCCGGCGCACCTTCACGCTCGCGCCGAGAATCTCGGAGGAACACGCGCTCGGCGACGGCGCGCCCCCGCGTGGTCTGCGCGGCCTTCATCACGACTTCTCCGCGCGCGTAGAAGATCGGCCACCGCTCGATCTGGCGAAACGCGGCGTACCGTGCGCGTAGCGACCCGCGCGTCGCGAACGTCTTGGACCAGGCGCTCTCGGGGGTGTTCACGGCGTAGCTGAGAAACACGAAGTCGACGAGCGCCACGATCGCGCTGGCTTCGGCGGGCGTCGGATAGCCGAGGTAGGCGCCGACGCGGAGCGACGGATGTGCCCACGACGACCGTCGCGCACGCATCTCGCCGAGGAGAGACGTGAACGCTTCGAACGCAGCCGTGCGACTGTCGGTGGTGGCGTTCCAGTACTCGAGCTCGGTGATCACACCGTCGATCGACGTCGACGCGTGCTCGCGGAACAGAACGTCGAGCGCGCCGAGCCGGCGACCGCTCGCGACGGGAACGATCACCCGAGCCCCTCGCGCGCGCAGATCATCGATCCACGACGCGAGGACCCTGCGGCCGTCGCGGCCCTCGAGCAGCCCCCCGAGCCCGTACGGCACGACGTCGGTGATGGCCTTCTGATCGATCAGCGCCAGGAAGTCGCGTCGAGCGGGGCCGTCGACCGTGAGCGATGTAGGGTCTGTCACGTACACGGCCCGACGTGGCCCCTCGGCGATCGCGCTCCGAGCCGTGCACGCGAGCAGTGTTAGTGCGAGGAACACCATCAAAGGATTGGGCCACCGGTCGACCTCTCGCATGTGCAGAAGGTATCGACCGTCCTGGTCGTGGTGTTAGGTCTGGGGACCGCCCACGCCGATCCGTCGGCCACGTGCGACCGGCTCGCCGAAGAGGCGCGCGCCGAAGCAGTGGTCCTCTACGCGCCTCGCCTCGTGGCAGAAGGCGCGCGCGCCCCCACCATCATCGATGCCAGCGATCCCGTGGCGACCCAGGGTCTGCAAGCGCGCGCGGCGGTCTCGTTCTCGGGCATCGACGCGCTGCGCGGGCGAGCGCTCGAGCGAATCGCGAGCGCGGAGTGCGCACAGGTGAAGGTGGCGGATCGCGCGACCCGGATCCTCGACGCCGGATTGCACATCGGCGAGATCGAAGCGATCCGCGCGGAGATCGCGTATCGCGAATCGCGCACCCAGGAGATCGACACGATGCTCGCCGACGCGACGGCACGGTTCGCTGCACAGCGCGCGACGGCCCGTGATGTCGACGAGCTTCGCGACCGTCGCGCTGCGATGCGCCTGCGTCTGGCCGACCTGCGCCACACCGAGGGCATGCTCGCCGCGCAGTACACCGACCTCACGATCGAAACCTCGCTCGGGACGATCACGAAGACCGCGCGCGACACCGCGCTCGCCGTCGATCGCGAGCGCGCGTCGCTGCGATCACTCTCCGCGTGGCGCCTCGATCTTCGCGCCGGCGTCGCGGCTGGCGATGGCGCGGACTGGTTCGCCGTCGTCGAGGTGGGCTACTCGCTCGGCGGACCGTGGCAACGCGGCGCGAATCGCCGCGCGCTGTCCGCGCGTGAACGCGAGCTCGCCACGCAGTACACGAGCGTCGCCATCCAGCTCGATCGTCTTCGCCGCGCGATGAGCGCGAGTGTCACCGCGGCGGCAGCCTCTCTCCGCACGATCGAGGAGGAGATCGCGACGCTGCGCACCGAGCGTGAACGCGTCGCCGCCATCCAGAACGACGCCGCGCAACAACTCGTCGCGCGCTTCACGCTCGAGCTCGTCGAGCTCGAAGCCCGCAAGGCTTCGCTCGAAGCTCTCGTCGCCACCCGCCGTCCGCTCGCTGAGGGCACGCTATGAAGACCACACGATCGATCCTTCGGGTTGTCGACGAGCCTGCGGAGGTTCGAGGCGATGCGAAGAGCCTCGACGCAGACGAGCAGATGACGACGCGCATGCCGCGCCTGGCGCTGGTTCCCGCCACCGAGCCGGCGCCAGCACCGACCGCACCGTCGAGCATTCCCGTCGCGGACACTCGTCCCGGTCGGTCGATCGCGGGTCGCGCCTTCGCGCTGATGCTGCTCGCCGGCACGCTCGCCGGGCTCGGCTGGCTCGCACAGCAGATCTACTTCGTCGTCACCGACGGCTGGGTCGCACCGCTTCATCTCTCGCCGCAAAACGATCAGATCCAATCGCTTCGCCTCACGCATCAGCGCTATCTCGACGAGCTGACGCGCGTCGATGCGGAGGTCGCGCGCCTCGACACGGAGCTCCTCGCGATCGATGCGTCCATCACGAAGCTCGCCGCGCTGCGCGGCACGTCGGCCGAGACCCTGAAGTGGCAAGCCGAGCAGAACCGCGTGGTCGCGTCGGGCCTCTCGTCGACCAAGGGCCTTCTGCGCAAACAACGCGATCACGTGCGCGCTCTCCATGCGCGTCAGGTCGGCCTCGTCACCCGCGCTCGAGCGGATCTGACGGCCGGCCTCGTCGATCGCGGCGTCGTGGATCGCGAGGAGCAATCGCGCGATCGCCTCGCGCTCGAGCTCATCGAGCTGCAGCGCCAGATCGACGAGACCACGCTGCGCCAGGATCAGACCGCCGTCGCGTTGCGCGCGTATCGCGCCGGGATCGGCGATGGCGCCGCCCCCGCGATCGGCCGCATGCCCGAGATCGCGGCGGGTGACGAGCGCGACACGCGCGTCGAGATCGAGCTCCAGCGGCTCGAAGCGGAAGGACGTGGTCATCGCGCCCTTCGCGCGGCGGCGGTCGCGAGCCTCGCTCGCCAGCGCGCGCTCCTCGCCGAGGTCGAGGGCCGTCCCCTCTATCGCGCGATGAAGGCGGCGACCGACGTCGCGTTCATCCCCTACGATCAGCTACCCGCTGTCGGGCCAGGCGCAGCGGTGGTCGCCTGCACGTGGTCGATCTTCGCGTGCACTCGCGTCGGAACCGTCGGCGAGATCCTGCCCGGCGAGGTCGTCACCGAGGATCCGTGGGGCCAGCGTGCGCGCGGCCAGTACGCGGTGCTCGAGCTGCACGACCCGGAGGCGATCCGCGAGAAGGTCCTCCGCGTCCGCCGCTAAGGACACGAGCGATGGAGACTCTCTTCTGGACCATCGGGACCGCGGATAGCATCGACATCATCGGCGCGCTGTGGCGCCCGTTCTTGGCGGCGCTGGTCTTCTACTATTCGAGCTACGTGTGGGTCTGGCTGTCGGCGCTCGCGCGCGTCGCTCGCGTGCTCCCCGCGTTCCGCCCGCTGTCGCTCGCGGAGGCTGTGGACATCCTCGTCGTGATCCCGACGATGCTGAAGACCGAGGACGATCTCGAAGGCCTGCGCGACGCAGCATCCACGGTCCTCGGCAACAACTATCCCGGCCACGTCGTCTTGTGCATGGCGATCGATGGCGCCGGTGACAAGCCCGCGCTCGTCGACAAGCTCGAGGCATGGGCGAAGACGCAGGTGTCCTCGAACGCGACCATCCTCGTCGCGCGACAACACCAGCGGGCCGGCAAGAACGTCGCGGTCCACACGGCGTTCGATCGCGTGAAGCGCGCCGTCGACGAGGGCGTGATCTCGAGCCTGCCGACGGTGTTCTTCAACATGGACGGCGACGGCGTGCTCGGGCCGCGCGCGCTCGAACGCATGGTCGCGAAGCTCGTGCGCCCGGGATGGCTGTTCCGCCAGCGGCCGATGATCGTCGCCTCGAACGTGCTCGTCCGTCGCGAGCACTACTGGTCGGGATGGCGCGGCCTGTTCACGGTCAAGGGCCAGCTCGCGCTGCTCGTCGCGCGGGAGTACATGACGTCGATCAGTCTCGCGCGGACCAACCGCGGCGTCCTACCGGTCACCGGTGTCTCCGGTGCGCTCTACGCGACGTGGTCATACCTGCACGAGGCACAGCCGAAGCACGCCGCGTTCGTGAAGTCGCTGCGGCGGCGCGACGTGATCCGGTGGTGGCTCGGCGCGCGGCCACCGAGCTTCGCCGACTTCACCGGCGCGCCGAACCGCGCGGCGACGACGGGCCCCGGCGACGACACGTTCGCTGCGTGGATGGCGATGACCGCGTGCTGGAACAACGGCGCGATCGATCTCGAGCTGCCGCGCACTCCGCTTCACGCGCTCGGGCGCCTGTTGCGATCGGTGCTCCTGCGCCGCGTCGGATACGACCCGCACGCGCGCGTTTACACCGCCACGCCGACGACGGTTCGCGGTCTGTTCAAGCAACGCGTGCGCTGGAACTCGTCGCGCGTGTGGCTGTACGCGCGGTTCGGTCGCCTGCACGCGTTCCACTGGGAGCTCGGTGCGTGGGTCACCTTCGAGCTCGTGCTCAAGGTGTGGATCCACGCGTTCGTGTTCATCGCGCTGTTCCTGTGGCCGTTCGCCGATCGTCCCGCGCTGTGGCTCTCGCTGCTCGCGCTCGGCTACATCGCGAGCACGCTATTGCGCGGTGGAGCGACGCTGCTCGCGATGATCCAGGATCACGACGTTTGCGGTCACTGGCACAAGCTGCTCGCGCTTCCGCTGTCGGGCGCCTATCACTTCTTCTTCAACACGATCACGACGGTCGTCGGCTGCGGCAAGGACCTCCTACTGTTCGGCAACAACACGGGCTTCGCTCCCGAAGAGACGCTCGCGGCCGCCGGTACGATGCGCCTCGCCCTCGCGTATCGCATCACGCGGTGCGCGAAGCTCGTGTGGCGCGCGCTCCGCTACGGCGACGTGCCGCCGGGCTGGTTCTGGTTTGGCTTCGGCGCGACGCGCTGGACGGCGAACGGATTCGCAGGCTGGACGAATGTGAAGAACAAGATCGGTCGCGGTGGCGTCCTGCCCGCGCAGCGCGATCCGCAGTAGAGTCCGCGCATGCCCAGCGAGACCACGACCAAATGGGTCGAAGACACGTTCGCCAACTCGATCGTCCCGACGCTCGTCGACTACATCAAGATCCCGAACAAGTCGCCGATGTTCGATCCGCAGTGGGTCGAGTCGGGCCACATGGAGAGAGCGATCGATCTGCTTTCGGGTTGGGCGAAGTCGCAGCTCCCCGAAGGAGCCACGCTCGAGGTCATTCGACTACAAGACAACGGCAAGCCGCGCACTCCGGTCATCTTCATCGAGGTTCCCGGCACGGGTGGCAAAGCCGGCGATACGGTCATGCTGTACGGCCACCTCGACAAGCAGCCGGAGATGACCGGATGGCGTGACGGACTCGGTCCGTGGACGCCGGTGATCGAGGGCGACAAGCTCTACGGTCGCGGCGGCGCCGACGATGGCTACGCCATCTTCGCGTCGCTCACCGCGATCAACGCGCTCCGCAAGGACGGCACACCGCACGCGCGCTGCGTGATCCTCATCGAGGCGTGCGAGGAGAGCGGGAGCTACGACCTGCCCGCGTACATCGATCATCTCGCGCCGCGCATCGGCGATCTGTCGCTCGTCGTGTGTCTCGACTCCGGCTGCGCGAACTACGACCAGCTGTGGTCCACCACGTCGCTGCGCGGTCTCGTGATCGGCAACCTCGAAGTCTCGCTCCTCACCGAGGGAGTTCACTCGGGCGACGGCACCGGCGTGATCGCCGCGAGCGAGCGCGTGATCCGCCAGCTGCTCGATCGCATCGACGATTCGCACACCGGCGTCATCAAGCTGTCCGAGCTCGCGACGCAGATCCCGCGCCCGCGCATCGAGCAGGCGGCCAAGACCGCCGAGGTGCTCGGCGACGAAGTGTGGAACAAGTTCCCCGTCCAGCCGGGCACCAAGCCCGTGACGACGGACAACGCGGAGCTGATCCTGAACCGCACGTGGCGCCCGGGCCTCGCGATCACCGGCGCCGACGGTTGGCCACCACCCGGCAACGCGGGCAACGTGCTGCGCCCCAAGACCACCCTGAAGCTGTCGATCCGCATCCCGCCGCGCGTCGATCCGGCCAAGGCGCAAGCCGCGGTGAAAGCAGCGCTCGAGAAGGATCCGCCGTACGGAGCCAAGGTCTCGTTCACCGGCTCGACGGCGAGCGCGGGCTGGGATGCGCCCGAGATGTCGCCGTGGCTCGGCGACGCACTCGACGCAGCGAGCAAGGCGTACTTCGGGAAGCCCGCGATGTACATGGGCGAAGGCGGCACCATCCCGTTCATGTACATGCTCGGCGAGAAGTTCCCCAACGCACAGTTCTGCATCACGGGCGTCCTCGGCCCCGGCTCGAACGCGCACGGTCCGAACGAGTTCCTGCACGTCCCCACGGCGCGAAAGCTCACGCTGTGTGTCGCCGACGTGCTCGCGTCGCACGCGAAGCAGTAGACTCGTCGGGATGCGACGATGTTTGCTGATCGCGCTGGCCGCGTGCTCGAGTAGCGCACCACCCGCCAACGAGCCCGCGGAGCCGATCGCGCTGCAGTCGCCGCCTCCGGCGCCTGCGCCAACGGCCACACCGCCGGACGCGTCGGTCTCGAGCGTCACGCCGGACGCGGCGCCCGCGCCGACGCCGACGCCGACGCCGACGCCGACGACCGGGACGCCGGTCGCGCGGCCGTGTCCTCGACAGACGCCGGTGCTGTTCACGGTCGCGAGCGACACGCAAACGCACGATCAGGTCTGCGCGATCGTCGACGACTACATCACGTTCCTCGGCTCGCCCTCGCTCCGCGCGCCCGACCTCGCGCTCCAGTTCACGGTCACGCTGACCGACTCCGCATGCAAGGTCTCGATCGACGTGCACCTGCGTACGAAGCTCGTGATGACCGTCGACGGCGGCGGATCGTTCGCACCCGACAAGGCCTCCGCCGGTGCACGCGGCGAGTGCATGCGCGCTGTCGTGAATGATCAGCTCGGACGCCAGATCGTCCCCGCGCTCGTGCGCGCCGGCGTGACCGGTCCAGCACCGAGCGCCGGAACGTCCGCGGGCTCCGCGTCGTAGAGCCCGGACGGCGAGCTTTGCGACTAGGCAGTCGCGCGCGGAAGCGGCGCCGCGTCCTCGACCTCGGCCGGCACGTTGTTGCGCGGCGAGCCCGCCATGAGGTCCTCGAACATGACGAGGATCTCGTTGCCCAGCGCAGCGCGCTCGTCGCTCGTGAACATCGAGCGAACGATCGGGAAGAGCTTCTTCTCCTCCTCCTTGTGCGCGTGATGCGACACGTGCTCCTTGAGCACGGTGATCTTCGCCATGAACGTGTCGTCGTCGAGTGACTTCTCGATCAGATCCGCGAGCACGCGCTTGATCGAGAGGTGCTCCTCGACGGACTCGTGAAGAAGCGAGTTGGTCTTCTTGGCCATCACGGCCGGGTAGAACAGCTTCTCCTCGACGGCGGCGTGGGCGGCGAGCTTGTCGGCGAGCTCCTCGAGAAGCGCGCGGCGATCGCCTTCGCCCTTCTCGATGGCCTCGAACAGCATGTCGACCTCTTTGTGCTGAGATTCGAGGAGCTCCAGCACGTCGGTCGTCGTGTCTTTACCGAGAATCGAACGAAGAATGCCCATAGTGCACCGTGCTCTTGCAACGAGGGCGCCATCGCGCGGGGGCGGATCCTCGCGGGTTCAGCATTTCATCGCGTAGCGCGAGCGCACGTGCGTGCGGATCTCGCGCACTCGACGGCGCTAGAACGCAGGCTTGATGGCGTGCTTGCGCTCGGGCTTGTTCGCGATCGTCGCGCGCACGAGGAACGGCGCCGGATCCACGTACGTGGTCGAGATTCCGTCGCCGCGATCGCCCGTGTGATCGGGAAGCTCGAGGCTGAAGTGCAGGTGCGGCGCCGCGGAGAATATGGCGGTCGCGCCGAGCGTGCCGACGTACTGGCCAGCGGTCACGCGATCGCGTACCTGGAGATCCTGCGCGACGTCATCCATGTGCATGTATGCGGTGATCGCGCCGTCGTCGTGCTGGATGCGAACGTAGCGACCGCTGCGGCCATCGGAGCCGAGCTCCTTGCGCTCCACGCGAATGACGGTTCCGTCGGCGACCGCGACGATGGGACGACCGCGCGGGCCATCGAGATCGATGCCGCAGTGGCCGTCGCCGCACTCGGGCCTTTCGATGCCGATGCGCCCCGAGCCGAAGTGACGCGAGCGGCGCTCTGGCATGAGCTCGGCGCTGTTCGTGACGGGGTGCACCCAGCCTTGCAGCGACGTGAACGTCTCGTCGAGCGGCACGCCGAAACGCGTCGGCATCGGGAACTTCTCCACCGGCGACACGGTTACGGGCGCCGGCGGTGCCTGCTCGTGCGTCGCGATCGTGCTCTTGATGGGGAGCGTCTCGGTCGCGTCCGGATCGACGTTCACGACCGCCGCCGTCGACGGAGTCGAGTGCGAGAGATACACGATCGCTCCGGCGACGAGCGCGGTGGCGGCGACACCGGCCGCGATGCGTCTCGGGATCGAGCGCGATGGTGGCGCGACGATCGCGATCGTCGCCATCGGTCGAGGCACCACGATCGGTTCCGCGCGCCGCTCCCAACAGCGCGCATGCCAGAGCTCGACTGCTCCGGTGATCGTCACGAACGGACGACCTTCATGTAATGCGACCGCGCTGTGACAACGCGGACAGCCAGC
The DNA here is from genome assembly GCA_023428295.1 of Pseudomonadota bacterium. Lineage (GTDB taxonomy): Bacteria > Myxococcota_A > Polyangia > Haliangiales > Haliangiaceae > JABFXX01. The sequence continues at coordinate 19,921 of JAEYYV010000231.1, read as the reverse complement.
ACCCATGGCGAAAAATCTAGCCGACTCACTTCGCTCGTTCGGGTAATCGAGGGATCGATCTTCGCGCGTGAATCACGATTGCGCCGGAAAGGTACCGACGGGTGCCGACGGGTGCCGGCCGGTGCCGACGTGTCCTACACCATGGTTCAACGAGGCGGCGGCCGCTTGGACATGATCACGAGGTGGTTCGTGTGGGCGCTGCTTCCATCGTAGTAGCCGAACCGGAACGCGAGGGCGCGCTTCTCGTGTGACGCGAACTCGTCGCGCCAATCGTTGGCGATCTGATTACCGCCGCTGATGTGCGCTTGGGAGAACGCGCCCCACGTCTCGTACGAGAAGCCCGCGGGCTTGCCGTACATGGGCGGGACACCCGTCGCGTCGCTGACCATCCACACGACGTTCTCGATGAGGTAGTTGCGAATCGTCGAGAACTCGTCCCACGCGAGGAGGTAGCTCGCCGCCTTTGTCATGCCCGCGATCGGCCCCTTTGCTCTCAGGTGCTCGAGCACGCGCGGATCCTTCTTCAGGTGAGCGTTGTTGAGGTTCACTTGCAGGTGGCGATAGATCTGGATGCGACCGCCCGGCTTGCGAAAGCGGATCTCCGCGTTCGCGAAGATGCGATTGCGCAGATCCGCAGAGCCTCGCGTCGGCTCCGGTGCCTTCGCGAGGTCGTCGTCGGTGAGGTACTCGATCGCACCGTGATCGTCGAGCTTGAAGTAGCGCAGCGACACGACCTCGAAGCCGTGCACCTGTAGCGCCGAGAGTCCGAACACGAGCTGCGTCGGGAGCTGTCCACCGCGCATCGCGTCGATCATGTTCATCGTGTTCGAGAAGTTCACCACGTAGAGAAAGTGCAGCTCGTACTGGATCGTCGCGAGCGCGCGATCGAGCCCGACCTTTCCCTTGATGGTGGATGGAGCCTTCTCGATCGGAGCCTTCTCGACCGGAGCGTTCTCGTCGGGGGCCGTGGGCGCATCGTCCCAATCGGACTTCCATGGCTTGCCGACGGGATTGACCTTGAACTTCGTGACGCTCTGCTTCAGCGCGCTCGGCGCTTTGCGCAGCACCTCGAGCGTGCGCGGATCACCCGCGGGCTCGAGCGAGAGCGTCGTGATCTCGTCGGCGTCGGGGAACACGGTGAGCGCCGTCGAGAGATCGCCACCCGCGAACGGATAGACGACCTTCTTCGGGATGTCGCTCGGGACGATGGTCGCGAAGAACGCTCGCGCTGGAGCGACCCACTTCGCTTTGTAGTCGGCCTGCGTCTTCTGCACGGCGGCGCAGTGTCGCTCGATGCGATCGACCGGGAAGCCCTCGGGAATCGTGCCGCCGCCGCACGATGCGATCGCGATCAGATCCTTGGCCACCGGCGTGAAGTCGTGACCGGGCGGAACATCGCCGGTCGGCTCGTTGGTTACGGGGGCTGCATCGACAATCGCGACCTCGGCGGCGTCGCTCGGCGCGACGGGCGCGGCGTCGGCGACAGCGGGGCGTGCCGATCCGCTCGTGTTCTCCGGAGGCGCGTGACTGCCCTCCTTGTTGCCACACGCCAAAAGGAACAGCGCAGCGATGACCCACGGGCGCGACATCGCGGCGGACTATGCCACGCGAACGGACGCGCTATCTTCGAGGCATGGCGATCAACGACGCCCAGGTCCGCGAGATCTTGAAGAGCTCACCCACCGTGGCGGTCCTCGGGGTCAATGACGAACCCGAGAAGGCCGCGTTCTACGTGCCGGAGTACCTCCACGACGAGGGCTACACGGTGATCGGCGTGAACCCCAAGCTCGCCGGCAGGACGATGTTCGACCACGCGGTGCGCACGACGCTCGCCGAGATCCCCGAGCCGGTCGATCTGGTCGACGTGTTCCGCCGCCCCGAAGCGATCATGGATCACGTGGAGGACATCCTCGCGATGAAGCCACGCCCCAAGGTCGTGTGGTTTCAGCTCGGCATCCGGAACGATGAAGCCGCGCACGTGCTGGAGGCGGCCGGAATCACCGTCGTGCAGAATCGCTGTACGCTGGCCGACCATCAGCGCCTCGGATTAGGTGCGCCCGAGCGCACGTGATGCACGAACGCGCGGTGCAGACGTAGTCAGCTAGTACGTTCGAGGACATCGCGCGCTCGGCGCTGCGCTCTCGAGCGCGCTTTTCTCCGCGCGAACGCGCTCACCGACGACCTATCGCGGTGTTGGCCACTGGCACGAGAGGTGAAGAACCCTGGTGCATGCTGGACTCGACTACTGCCAAGGAATTGATCAAGCCGCACATGCCCGTCGTGTGCTCGGAGAATGGTCAGTTCGCGACCGTCGATCACATCGAGGGCACGAACGAGATCAAGCTGACCCGCGATAAGAGCGGCGTCCACCACTACATCCCGCTCGCCTGGGTCGTCTCGGTCGACGACAAGGTGCATGTAGATCGCCCGGGGAAGCAGGCGATGCAGGAGTGGACCACCACTCCGTCGAAGGAGTCCTCTCGATGAGCGCCGTCCTCAATGAAGAGATCCAGAACTCGACCGACGCTACGCGTGGTCAGCCCCTCGCCGACCGCGTGCTCCAACGCAAGTCGGAGCTCGAGGATGCACTCGCCGATTGCGGCCCCCGCGACGTCCTGCTTCGCCAAGCGATCGAGACGGCGCTCGCCACGGTGTACCAACTGATGACGGGCGACCTCGCGCATCCGTCAGACGTCATCGCGCGTGACCTGAATCGCTGGCTCGAGCGCAACAAGCACCTCGCGCAGGAAATCACGCGTCCTCGGTAAGCCAAGCAACGCGCACCGCGGTATGAAGCCGCCGTGCGCGTCCTGATCCAGCACCGGAGCCGCTACGTTTATCCGAGCCCGTCGTTGCTGGGTCCGCAGACGATCCGTCTCCGGCCCGCCGATCACGCGAGAGCGACCATCGAGAGTTACCGCCTCGACATCTCGCCCGAACATCGAGTCCACTGGCAACGCGACCCGCACGGGAATCACGTCGCGCGCGTGACGTTCAAAGCAGGCCAGCGCGTGGACGCACTCGACATGGTGGTCGAGATCGCGGTCGACGTCCGACCGGTGAACCCGTTCGACTTTTTTGTCGACGATCGCGCGAAGCAGCTGCCGTTCGCGTACCCCGACAACCTCGGCAGCGAGCTCGCGCCGTACTTCGATGTCGAGGATCCCGCGTATCGCATGGGGCCGCGCGCCAAGGAGCTGCTCGCGTCCATCCCCGCGAGCGGAGACACCATCGCCACGCTCGTGCGGATGAACTCCGCGGTCAACGCGGGCATCCGCTATGTCATCCGCGACGAGCCCGGCGTGTGGACGCCCGAGGAGACGCTGACCAACGGGCGCGGGAGCTGTCGCGACGCGGCGGTGCTGCTCGTCGCTCTCATGCGCTCGCGCAAGATCGCGGCGCGGTTCGTGTCGGGATACCTCGTGCAGCTCACCGACGAGGGCATGATCCCCGACGAGCCCAAGGGCGTCGATCGGGACGTCGTCGATCTGCACGCGTGGGCCGAGGCGTACGTCCCCGGCGCAGGATGGATCGGCTTCGACGCCACGAGCGGCCTCCTGTGCGGCGAAGGCCATATTCCGCTCGCGGCCACCGCCACACCACTCGCGGCCGCGCCGCTCGACGGAACGAGCGAGCACCTCGCCGCCAGCGTGGAGTTCGGCACCACGATCATGCGGCTCGGTCACGAGGCGCGTCCTACCGCGCCGTTCACCGACGACGTCTGGCGCGAGCTGCAGGGCGCGGGCGACCGCGCGGACGCAGCGCTCGCGACGGCCGGACTGTCCGCATGGATCGGCGGCGAGCCCACGTTCGTGGCGCGCGAGCATCAGCAAGATGACCAGTGGCAAGGCGGCGCACTCGGCGAGGACAAGTGGCGCCGCGGACGCGCGCTCGCCGCGACGCTGAAGGACAAGCTCGCGAGCGGCGGCATCGTGCTGCATCGCATGGGCAAGCACTATCCGGGCGAGAGCCGTCCTCGATGGGCGCTCGACGTCATCGGTCGCCGCGATGGAAGCGAGCTCTGGCCACTGCGCGACGGCGTGGACTCGGGTCGCGTCGATGCGGCCGAGCGCTTCGGCGTCGCGCTCGCCAGCGCGCTCGGCGTGGACGCCGCATTGCACCCCGCCTTCGAAGATCCGTGGGAGGTGCTCCGCGCCGAGGCGGCGCTGCCACCGTCGATCGATCCGCGCACCGCGGGGCTCGACGATCCCGAGGAGCGCCGCCGCCTCGCGCAGATCATGGCGCGCGGTGTGGGTAGCCCCGTCGGCTACGTGTTGCCACTCGCGCGCACGGCGACGGCGTGGATCACGGATCGCTGGACGTTCCGTCGCGGCGAGCTGTTCCTCGTGCCGGGCGATTCGCCGATCGGCTTGCGCTTGCCGCTCGCCTCGCTCGGGCCCGGGCTCGCGCTGCCGCTGTGGGCCGACGCGCCGATCATCGACGATCCGCGCACCGACGACACCGAAGGCGAGGACCAGGCGAAGCGCGTGGTGCGCGTACCGCGAGCTGGATCGTCTGCGGGCGTGCGCACCGCGATCGCGATCGAGCCTCGCGACGGTCAGCTCTGGGTGTTCGTTCCGCCGGTACCGTCGTTCGACGATTTCTGCGCGCTCGTCGGCGCGATCGATGCCGCGCGCGCCGCGACGGGCCTCGCCGTTCACCTCGAGGGCTACTCGCCGCCGCCATCGCCGGAGCGGCTGCGCTTCGCGATCACACCGGATCCCGGCGTGATCGAGGTGAACCTGCCGCCGGTCGCGTCGTGTCGCGAAGCGACGGCGCTCTATCACACGGTGTTCGACGCAGCGCTCGCCAACGGCCTTACCGCCGAGCGCTACATGCTCGACGGTCGTGCGGCCGGCTCGGGTGGCGGCAACCACATCACGATCGGTGGCCCTGCTCCACTGCGCTCGCCGTTCCTCGAGCGGCCGAGTCTGCTCGCGAGCCTCATCACGTTCGCGCAGCACCACCCGTCGCTATCGTACGCGTTCACGGGCCTGTTCGTCGGGCCGACCTCGCAGGCGCCGCGCGTCGACGAAGCGCGCCTCGACTCGCTGTACGAGCTCGAGATCGCGTTGCCCCGCCTGTTCACCGACGACGTTCCGGTGTGGCACGTCGATGCGCTCCTGCGCCACCTGCTCGTCGACATCGCGGGCTCGACGCATCGCGCGGAGATCTCGATCGACAAGCTCGTCGATCCGCTCACGCCGTTCGGTCGCCAGGGCATCGTGGAGCTGCGCGCGTTCGAGATGCCACCGCATCCGCGCATGCTCGCCGCGCAAGCGATCCTCGTGCGCTCGCTGCTCGCGTCGTTCGCGACGACCGCGTACGAACATCGCCTCGTTCGCTGGGGCGAGGAGCTGCACGATCGCTTCCTCCTGCCCTACTTCCTCGCGCGCGATCTCGAGGAGGTCTGCGCGCACGCCCGCGTGCCGTTCGACGCGTATCGCCCGGTCGTCGAGCTGCGCTGCCCGCTCGTCGGAACGCTCTCCGTTGGCGACGCGTCGGTCGAGGTCCGCAACGCGATCGAGCCGTGGCACGTCCTCGGCGAAGAAGCGACGCAAGCCGGCACCGCGCGCTTTGTCGACAGCTCGATGGAGCGCATCGAGGTCCGCACGCACGGCCTCGATCCCGAGCGCTACCTCGTCGCGGTCAACGGGTGCACGCTGCCGTTGCGCAACGTGGCCGGCCGCGACGTACGCGTCGGCGGCGTTCGCTTCCGCGCGTGGTGTCCGCCGCACTCGCTGCACCCTCACCTCGGCATCCATCACCCGCTTCGCATCGAGGTCATCGATCGGTGGGCGAAGCGCGGCGTGATCGCGGGCTCGTATCACGTGTGGCATCCCGAGGGGCGCGCGTTCGATGCGCCTCCGCTCACGCGCGTGGAGGCCGCCGCTCGTCGAGCGCAGCGCTTCACGGTGGACGGCGCGAGCCCGCTACCGCTGCGCCTCGTGTCACCGGCTCCGCATCCACAGCAGCCGTACACGCTCGATCTGCGCCGCATCGATGCGGGCACGCCGATGCCACGCGCCGAGGATTGGATCACCCCGTGAGCTCCTACGACGACGATGCACTGTCTGCATCGTTCGAGATGCACGACGAGCTCCTCGCGCGCCGCAGCATCGACGTCTGGGTCGGCGCGGAGCCCACGTTCACGCGCGCCGACTCGACCGATCCCGCGTGGATCGGCGCGCCCGACGGCGACGACAAGCTCGCGCGCGCGCACGCACTCGCCACCGCGCTCGCCGAGGCGACGCCCGGCGCGTCGTCGCTCACCCGCGTGATCGGCCGGCAATTTCCCGACGAGGATTCGCCGCGCTTCGCGTTCGGCCTGCGCTGGGGTGAACGCACGCTGCTCCAGCATCGCTGCGCTGTCGACGCCGCCCCCGAGGTGCCGCCCACCCAGCTCGACGGCGATCACTACCTGACCGTCACGCCCGATCCCGGTGTCGTCGAGGTCAACATGGCGCCGTGCGCGACGATCGCGGACTTCGCCGCGCAGACCGCGCGCATCTATCGCGCTGCACGCGCGGCCGGCCTGTCTCCAACGCGCGCGCGCTTCAACGGTGATGTCGTCGACTCCGGCGGCGGCGGGCAGATCACGCTCGGTGGATCGAGCCCCCAGACGTCGCCGTTCATTCGCTATCCGCACGTCCTGCCCGCGCTCATCCGGTACATCAACAACCACCCGTCGCTGTCGTACTGGTTCGCGAACGAGTGCGTCGGCTCCGCCTCGCAGGGGCCACGCCCCGACGAGGGCGTTCGCGAGCGCTACGACGAGCTCGGCCTCTCGCTGTCCTATCTCGAGCGCCTCGCCGATGCCGGAGAGCTCACCCCCGATCAGCTGTGGACCGTGCTCGGCCCGCTCCTCGTGGACTCGTCGGGCAACTCGCACCGCGCCGAGCTCAACGTCGAGAAGCTGTGGAACCCGCACATCACGCCGCATGGCACGCGCCACGGCAAGCTCGGCGTCGTCGAGCTGCGCGCCATCCGCATGCCCGAGCGCCCGACCATGCTCGCGGCCCTCGCTGCCCTGCTCCGCTCGATCGTCGCGCGGCTCGTCGTCTCTGACTACCGCGCGCCGCTCGTCGACTGGCACGACGAGCTCCACGATCGCTTCGCGCTCCCCGCCGCGCTCGCCCTCGATCTGCGCCGCGTGCTCGGCGATCTCGACGAGCACGGGCTCGGCGTACCCACCGCGCTTCGCCGCGAGCTCGAGGCGTTTCGTCCACCGGGCATCGCGTGCCGCCTCGGCGCCGCGACGCTGGTGCTGCGTCCCGCGCTCGAGTTCTGGCCGCTCGTCGGCGACGTCGCATCGCAAGAGCGCTCGGGCGCCCGCATCGTCGACGCATCCACGCAGCGCTGGGAGATCTCGATCGAAGGCACCGGCCCCGAGCGCATCGCGGTCAACGGCAAGTGGGCCACGCTGCACGCGCTCGGCGACGACATCCGCGCCGTCGGTGTTCGCCGCCGCGTGTACCAACCGTCGCCGGGATTTCACGCGGGCCTGCCGATCACCGATCCGCTCGTCGTCGAGTGGACGCACGACGGGCGCGCACAACGCATCGAGCTGTGGGCCTGGAAGCGCGACGGCGGTCCTTACGACGGACTCCCCGCCGACGAGACGGATGCGCTCGCGCGCCGTCAAGATCGCATTCGCGTGACCGTGCCGGATGACTTCATCGACGCCACCGGCTACTGGTCGACCGCGCGCTCGTTCACGATCGATCTCCGACGGTAGCCCTCCGCGCGCCTAGTCCTCGGCGTGCGCGGGCATGTCGGCCTTCTTGCCAACGCGCTGCACGATCAAGCCGCAGACGAGCGCCCAGAGCAGCCCCGCCGTCCACCCCGCGAGCACGTCGGTCGGATAGTGCACGCCGAGGTAGAGGCGCGTGAAGCCGATCAGCATCGCGAGCGCGGCGCCGATCGCGATGACGGTCACGCGTTGTCTTCGCCGCTGGAGCGTGCGCGCGATCAGCACGGCGAGCGTGATGTACAGCGCGGCGGAGATCATCGAGTGTCCACTCGGGAACGAGTGACCGCCGGGCGGATCGAAGTGCGTGACCACCGTCGGACGATCGCGCTCGTAGAAGTTCTTGAGGAGCGCCATGCCGGCCAGCGTTCCGAGCGAGCACGCGAGCATCAGCATCGCGTAGCGGAGGTGACCGCTCACGGCGAAGAAGATCACCGTGACGAGGACGATGAGGCCGGTGACCGCGCCCGAGCCGAGCGCCGAGATGTGCATGAACGCGTTCGTCAGCGACGGTGGACCGATCGGATCGTCGGGCGTCGTGCGGAGCGCGAGGAGGATCGCCTCGTCGAAGCCCGCGGTCTCGTTGCCGCTCACCGCGCGACCGATCTTGATGAACGCGACGACGAGACCGCCGATCACCGCGAGCAACGCGACGAGCTGCAGGTCCTGTCCGCGGAGCCACTGCCACGACGCTCCGAGCCGCTTCACGGCGCCAGTTTACTGCGAACCGCGGCGACGAACGGCTCCCACGATCGGTGAAGGCGGTTTTACGATGCGCATCCACGCGAACATATCTGCCCACGCGTAGGATTGAGAGATGCTGCAGTCCCAGTCCCAAGCGCAGGGACCGGTGGGCGTGTTCGGGAACTACCAACCGTTGCCCGATACGTACGACGAGATGTTCGACGGAGGCGTCGCGCGTCCGCCGTTCGCGCGTGTCGCACAACTGCTCTCGAAGATGACGCCCGAGGAGCTCGCACGCGCACAGACGCTCGCCGAGACCGCGCTCCTCCAGCAAGGCGTGACGTTCTCCGTGTACGGCGACGCGCGCGGCACCGAGAAGATCTTTCCGTACTGCACGCTGCCGCGCTTGATCGCGGCGGCTGACTGGGCGCAACTCGAGCGCGGCCTCCAGCAACGCCTGCGCGCGCTCGGCGCGTTCCTCGACGATATCTACGGCGACCAGAAGATCATCGAGGCCAAGGTCGTCCCGGCGGAGATGGTCCTCGGCGCGGCGGGATATCGCCCGATGCTCCGCGGGCTGCGGCCACCGGGCGGCGTGCGAATTCACATCTCGGGCGTCGATCTGATTCGCGATCCGCAGGGCACGTGGCGCGTGCTGGAAGACAACCTGCGAACGCCGTCGGGCGTGTCGTACGTCGTGGAGAATCGCCTGCTGTCGAAGCGGCTGTTTCCGCGCGTGCTCGACGCGGCGCGCGTGCATCGCGTCGATCACTATCCGACGCGCCTCGCGGAGACGCTGCGCTCGGTCGCGCCCGCTACCGACGGAGATTGTAACGCGGTCGTGCTCACGCCCGGCCCGTACAACTCGGCGTACTTCGAGCACTCGTTCCTCGCGCGCACCATGGGTCTCGAGCTCGTGCAAGCGCCCGATCTGTTCGTCGACGGCGATCGCGTGTATTGCCGCACGACGCGCGGCCCCAAGCGCGTCGACGTCATCTATCGGCGCACCGACGAGGCGTTCCTCGATCCCGAGGTGTTCCGCCCCGACAGCGTGCTCGGCGTTCCCGGCCTCATGCGCGCGTACGCCGCGGGCAACGTCGCGCTCGCGAACGCGCCCGGCAACGGCGTCGCCGACGACAAGGCGGTCTACCCGTTCGTGCCCGCGATGATCGAGTTCTACCTGGGCGAGAAGCCGATCCTCGAGCAGGTGAAGACGTACGTCTGCTTGTTCGACGAGGATCGCGAGTACGTGCTCGAGCACCTGGACGAGATGGTGGTCAAGGCCGTCGACGAGGCCGGTGGCTACGGCATGCTCATGGGCCCGAGCGCGACCGAGGACGAGCGCGACGAGTTCCGCCGCCGGATCACGGCCGAGCCGCGCCGCTACATCGCGCAGCACCGCATCGAGCTGTCGTCCTGTCCGACGTGGATCGCGCAGCCTGGCTGCGTGGAGCCGCGTCGCGTGGACTTGCGGCCGTACATCCTCACCTCGCGCGAAGGCCCGTGGGTGTTGCCCGGTGGCCTGACGCGCGTCGCGTTGCAACGCGGCAGCTACGTCGTGAACTCCTCGCAGGGCGGCGGCAGCAAGGACACGTGGGTCCTCAAGGAGAACACGTGATCTCTCGCGTCGCGGATCACTGCTTCTGGTTCGGCCGCTACGTCGAGCGCGCCGAGGCGTCCGCGCGCGTCCTCGCCGCGAGCGTGTCGCTGTCCCTCGACGCCGAGCTTCCTTCCGCGCAAGTGTGGCGGCCCGTGATCGTCGTCTCCGGCGAAGAGGACGAGTTCCGCGAGCGCATCGCCGATGGCGACGACGCGCACGCCGCGTGGGGCGATGGCGAGGTCGTCCAGCGCTTCATGGTGTGGGACGAGGCGAACGGCGTGTCGCTCACGCGGTCGATCCAAGGCGCGCGGTGGAACGCACGATCGATCCGCGAGGTCCTCTCGCTCGAAGCGTGGGAGTCCGTCAACGAGCTCCACTTGTGGATCCGCTCGGACCTCGCGCCCGCGACGTACATGCAACACCGCGACGCGTTCTATCAACACGTCCGCCGCGGCACGCAGCTCACGCTCGGCCTGCTCCGCTCGACGATGCTCCACGACGAGGCGCTGCACTTCGTCTGGCTCGGCGTGCTGCTCGAGCGCGTGAACCAGACAGCGCGCATCCTCGACGTGCATCACTGGGCGTTCACGAACCTGCCGCGCCGGCACGAAGTGGTCGAGACGGCGCTGTGGCTGTCGCTCTTGCGCGCGCTCTCCGGTAGCGAGGCGTACCTCAAGCGCGCCGCGGGGCGCGTCAGCTCCGAGGGTGTCGCGCGCTTCCTGGTCAGCGAGCGCGCGTTCCCGCGATCGATCGCGTACTGCGTGCGCTCCGCGTACGATCGCCTGTGCGATATCCGCCCGCCCGACCACCACGCGCTGCCCGGCGGCGCCACGCTCGAGCGGTTGCGCGTCCTCGACGCGTGGGTGGGTGCGCGCACCGGCGAGCCGCTCTCGGGAGCAGCCGTCCACGATCTGCTCACGCATGTTGTCGACGAGGTCCACGAGATCTGCGGTACGCTCGGCAAAGAACTGCTTGGTGCGTAGCGTTCTCTTCCTCGCCTGTGTCGCTGGCTGCGGCTTCTCGCTGCAGACCGGCATGGGCGACGATCAGGTTCCCGAGGGTCGCCGCGTCTCGATCATCGACGACACCGCCGACGACTTCGTCGGCACGCGCACCGACACGACGATCGCCGCGCGCGGATCGATCGAGCCCGAGGCGTTCATCCTCGGTGGGCTTCACGCACGCGCGTACGACGACGACTTCCCCCACGGCTCGACCTACACCCGCGCGATCGCGGAGGTCACGGACAAGCTCGGCCGCGGCTACCGCCAGGTCCCGTTCCGCTACGAGAACACGGGCGTCGCTCGGCCGCGCGGCCTGAGCATCGGCATCGGCGACTTCTCGATCCTCTATGACGGCGAGATTCGCTTGCCGGCCGGTGAGGTCACGTTCGAGGTCGCGTGCGACGACAGCTGCGCGCTCGAGCTCATGCTCGACGGCGCCACGTGGACGGAGTCGCTGATCGATACCTACAATGGTACGGACCCATCGCGCACGTACACCGTCCCCGCCGACGGTTGGTACCCGATCCGCGCCGCGTTCACGCAGGGCTGCTGCAGCTCCTTCTTCGACGTCCACTTCACACCCGCCGGCGGCACGCGCACGCACCTCGACGAGAACCACACACGCGCGCGGGTCACCGATGCGTCCGGCCTCTTCGTCGACGTGTTTCAGATCCGCGCCATGGTCAATCGCCTCGGCCACCTCGCCGTCGACACCATCGATCACGACTTCGGCGTGCTCGCACCACCGTTCGATCTGAGCAACATGCCGTCGAACGACTTCACGCTGCGCCACGTCGGGCAGCTGCGCATCGACGAGCCCGGCGCGTACACGTTCACCGCGAATTCCTCGACGGGTGGCAACAACGGCGGCGATCTCTGGCGCGTGTGGATCGACGGCAAGCAGATCGCGGGCACGTGGTCCCCGACGCCGACGATGTCCGCCACGATCGAGCTCGAGGCCGGCTGGCACGACTTCGGCTTCGACTTCGCGGAAGACGACAACGACGCTCGCGTCGAAGCGCTGATGTCCGGCCCGCAGATCCCGATGGGTGTCATCGACAGCTCGCGGCTTCGCCCCGTCATCACGACGGGCCACACGTCTGTCTTCGCCAACCTCCAGACCCGCACGCAGATCGCCGACGCGACGAACGGCACTCCGACGACCACCGCGATCAACCTCACGGTCCCCGGCGAGCCGGGCGCGACCGTGGTGTCGATCGACTGGGGCCTGGGGATCGAGCTCTCGCGGATGACCGACCTGACCGGCGTGCGCGTCGACTGCACCGCGACGGGCACCCCGATCCCGCTGCAAGCAAACCCGGGCTACTACTACTTCCCCGGCGACACGAGCTGCGCGAACGCACCGCTGCCTCTCGAGTGGAAGTACGCGATCACCGACTCCGTCACGGGCGGCACGCAAGGCAACGTGTGGAATCCGGTCGTCGCGGTCACGTATCGCGGTGGCGAGAGCCACCGGCCATTTCCCGACGAGGCGATCTTCGTGTCGTCGGTCCGCGAGACCCCCGGCGCGATCGGGTACGGCCGCGTCAAGCTGGACGCGACGCTGCGCGGCGGTGGCGTGATGCTCGAGGTGCGCACCGCCGCCGATGCCGCGAGCATCGAGAGTGCAACGTGGGTCGAGGTCGCCGACAACGAGGTGCCCGCCGTCGAGCCCGGCGCGGTGCTGCAGTACCGCGCCCGGCTGCGCACGCATGGCTGGGAGCTCGTCTCCGTCGATCGCGTCGAGATCGTCTACATCGTCCCGGAGTGACCCGGACCGGGCTACAGTCGCGCCGTGCCGAACCTCCTCGCGATGTCCTTCGAGGGCGAGCTCGCACCGTCGTTCACCCTGCATTGCCTCGGTGAGGGTCGCGAGCTGCCAGATGGTTGGGGACTCGGTTACTACCCGTCGGGCGAGCCGTCCGCGGCGATCCTCAAGGAGCCAGCGCCGCCGCAGGCCTCGATTCGCAGCCAGCTCGCACTCGCGTGGGAGCAAGTCGAGTCGAACATGTTCATGCTGCACATCCGTCGCGCGCGATGGGGTGTGCTATCGGACGCCAACACGCAGCCGTTCTCGCGCACGTGGGGCCGGCGCGACTGGATGATCGGTCACGCGGGCAGCTTGGACGAGCGGCCGGAGACACTCGAGTCGCTGAAGGGCGTCGGTCCGTTCGAGCCCGTGGGCTCCACGGATACCGAGCAGATGTTCTGCATGCTGCTCAATCGCTTCGTCGAGCGCGGCTGGCGATCGCTCATGGAGGTGGATCTCGGCGAGCTGCACGGCTGGCTCACCGAGCTCAACAAGCTGGGCGAGCTGACGCTGTGCCTGACCGACGGGCGCGACCTGGTCGTGCACGCGGATCATCGGGGCGTGCCGCTGTGGGTCGGGCTGCTCGTGCCGCCGTACGACAAGATCGCGTTCGGCGATAACGACCTCGATGTCGATCTGACCAAGCGCGGCGCGAAGAGCCGCAAGGGAGCCATCGTGTGCAGCGAGCAGCTCCTCGCGCGCGAGGGAGATGCGGACAAGTCGCTCGTGTGGCGACAGCTCGCGCCCGGATCGCTGATGGTGATCCGCGAAGGCGCGGTCATCGCCGAGCGCACGCCCACCGGACCGATCGAGGTCGCGCGCGCCCCGCATCGTCCGATGCGCGCCGAGAAGCGCACGTTCGATGTCGTGCATCGCACGGTCTACAAGTACACGAAGCCGATCGAGCGCTCGACGCACATGCTGCGGCTCACGCCGATTCACGATCGCCTGCAGAACGTGGTGTCGTCGCAGCTCAGCGTCTCGGTTCCCTCGCAGAGCCGCGAGTACGAGGACGTGTTCGGCAACCGCGTGCGGCGCCTCTTGATCGACACCGAGTTCGACGAGATGGTGATCGAGGCCAAGAGCGTCGTCGAGGTTCTCGACGTGGATCCGCTCGGCTTCGGTCCGTTGCGCGTGCGCTCGACGATTCCCCTCGTGTGGATGCCGTGGCAGCGACAGGTGCTCGATCCGTATCTGTTGCCGGTGGAGCTGCCGGAGACGCAGCTCGCGGAGCTCGCCGAGTACGCGATGAGCTTCGTCAAGCGCAACGACTACGACCTCCTCGACACGCTGCTCGACATCAACCAGACCATCAAGCGCGAGTATCTGTATCGACAGGGCGTGACCACGGTGCTCACCACCGCGTTCGACACGTACGCGAATCGGCGCGGCGTGTGTCAGGACTTCACGAACCTGATGATCTGTCTCGCGCGCCTCCTCGGTGTGCCGGCGCGCTACGTGTGCGGCTACATCTATACCGGCCCGAAGAACACGTCGGCGACGGAGAACACCGTGCAGAGCGAGGCGTCGCACGCGTGGGTGCAGCTGTATCTGCCGCAGGTCGGCTGGAAGGGGTTCGATCCCACCAACGGCATCCTAACGCAAACGGATCACATCCGCGTCGCGGTCGGCCGCAACTACATCGATGCCACGCCGACCAGCGGTACGATCTTCGTCGGTGGCGAGGGCGAGACGCTGTCGGTCGACGTCAAGGTCGAGCCGCACGTCGGATAGGCGTATCATGGCCGGGTGAGGCTCCTCGCGCTGGTACTCGTCGCTGGATGCGACGTGGTGTTCAGCCTCGATCGTCCGCCTATCGACGCACCACCCGATCCGGGCACCGACATGGTGACGGCGCGCTTCATTCGACGGCAGGTCGAAGACGAAGGCGCTCCGTTCAGAGACACGCAGCCGCAGGACGTCACCGCATCCGTGGTGCTCGAGAACGGAGCGCGCCCCTTGGTCGAACAAGAAGGCGACACGTTCCGCTTTGCGTGGACGCGCGGCATGACGTACCACCTGACGTTCGACCGTGGCCAGGAGCGCTCTCCGCTCACGTTCGTCGCGAACACGGAGCAGCTCCGTCACGTCCAGCGCACGCACGGACGCGAGGGGAAGCTGACGCAACCGGGCACGCGGCTCGATGTCACGTTCGAGAATCTCGGGACGGCGGCGCTTCTCGGCGTCGTCACCACGGGCGTGTGGTCGTTCTGGACCGACCAGGTCAGCACGCCGCTGGTGCTCGAGTGGCCGCTCGAGGTTCGCTTCCTGGGCGGGCGCTCGCAGATCCTCGAAGCTCGCGACAGCGTCTATTGCCTCGAGTACGACGAGGTGATCGATAGCGGGCTCCAGTACCGCGCGGTCTCCCGGTGGGGGAAGACCTCGGTGACCATGGACAACGGAGCGGTGACCACGCTCGCGTGCACGCTCGTAGAGCGCCCGCTCGAGAAGTGCGCGCGGATCGAGATCGATCGCGCAGCCGAGCTCGCACGTCTCGATGGACTGTTGGCACCGACGTTCGACACGACGAGCTTCGCGTCGTTCGTGCTCGCCACCCCCGAGGCGGCGTATGGTCCGTGGGCCTCGACCTGGCTGGCGCTGCAGACGGGATCCGGACCGATCACGCCGTTTAGCGGCACGCTGCACTACACGAACCCGTTTGCAAGCTCGTCGGAAGCGGTGCAATCGGTCATGTTTCGCGTCCGCTACGTGAAGGCGCGCGGGGCGATGAAGGCGATCCCGCTCCCGGCAGGCACGAGCCACTTCTACCGGCCCACGGAGAACTGCGGCGCGGTGGCACCGATCGCACAGATCGCGGTTCCGAGCCCGCCTGCGTTTGGCGGTGCCTTCCTCGTCACCGATGCCGAGCTCCAGCTGTCACGCACGCAACCGATCCATGTCTCGTGGGAGACCAGGACTCCCGGGGCCGTCGATTACTACCTCCTCCAGCTGTACGAGCTCGTGCTCGATCCGGACACCCTGGCCACGGTGCTCGTCGAGAAACACGCGTGGGTCTCGACGATGCAGGAGATGATGCTCGGACGCGACACGTTCGAAGCGAACCGCGAGTACGTGATGTCCGTCAGCACGCTCTATGGATTCGTGGGCACCGAGAACGGCGACTTCGGAACCACGCGGTGGCCCTCGCCGGTCGCCTCTGCGACGAACTATTCGGGTGTGTTCACGGTGAAGCCATGACCGACGTCCTCAACCTCTCCGAGCTCGAAGCCCTCGCTCGATCGCGCCTGCACCAGATGGCGTGGGACTACTACGCGTCGGGCGCCGACGACGAACGCTGCGTGCGGCGCAACTGTGACGCGTTCGCCGAGATCGCCCTGCACTATCGAGTGCTCGTCGATGTCGCGAAGCGCGATCTCTCGACCACCGTGCTCGGCCATCGCGTGGCCATGCCGATCTGCGTCGCGCCGACGGCATTTCACCGCTTGGCGCACGAGGACGGCGAGCTCGCGAGTGTTCGCGGCGCCGGCGATGCGGGCACGCTGTTCATCCTGTCGACGCTGTCGAACACCCGCGTCGAGGACGTGGTCGCGGCGGCGAGCGGCCCCGTGTGGTTCCAGCTCTACGTGTACAAGGATCGCTCCGCGACGGAAGCGCTCGTGCGGCGCGTGGAAGCAGCGGGCGCGAGCGCGCTCGTGGTCACCGTGGACGCGCCGCTGCTCGGCCGTCGCGAGCGCGACGTGCGCAATCGCTTCGCGCTGCCCGATCACCTCGGCATCGAGAACATGTACGCGGAAGGCTATTCTCCGGTGCGCGCCGCCGAGAACGAGTCCGGGCTCGCCGCGTACTTCGCGTCGCTCCTCGACGCGAGCCTCACGTGGGATGCGCTCTCGTGGTTGCGCTCGATCACCACGCTCCCGGTCCTCGTCAAAGGCATCGTGCGCGCGGACGATGCGGTGCGCGCCGTCGAGCACGGGGCCGCGGGCATCGTCGTGTCCAATCACGGCGGTCGCCAGCTCGACGCATCGCCGGCGACGATCGAAGTGCTGCCGCGCATCGCCGACGCCGTCGCGGGTCGCGCCGAGATCCTGCTCGACGGTGGCGTGCGCCGCGGCCAGGATGTCATCAAGGCGATCGCGTTTGGCGCGCGCGCCGTGCTCGTCGGTCGTCCGGTGTTGTGGGGCCTCGCCGCGAACGGTCGCGACGGCGTCGCCACCGCGCTCGGTCTTCTGCGCCGCGAGCTCGATCTCGCGATGGCGCTGTGTGGTTGCGCCTCCGTGGCGGACATGACACGCGATCTGGTGCAGCCATGAAGATCGTGAGATCGATCGAGCTGTTCTTTCAAGAAGGCTCGAGCGACAAGGTCTACAACGCGCAGATCGTCGAGGAGTACGCGAGCTCGTACACCGTGAAGGTACAGTGGGGCCGGCGCGGCTCCGGTCTGCAAGAGGGAACGAAGGCGGTCAAGGTCTCGCTCGCCGTCGCCGAGAAGAAGTTCGAGTCGTGCGTTCGCGAGAAGCGCAACAAGGGCTACGAGGAGAAGACCGCGAGCGTGACGCCTGCCGCGGTGGCGCCGCCGGTGGGGCAAGGCTCGGGCAGCAAGGCCGGCGGCACGCGGCGCGCGATCGTCGGGCACAAGGCACAGCTGCTCACCTCCATCGACGACGCCGAGCTCGATGCGTTCCTCGCGAACGACACGATGATCGCGCAGCAGAAGATCGATGGCATGCGCATCCTCGCGCACGTGAGCAAGGACGGCATCCTCGCCACCAATCGCGAAGGCCAGCTGTCCAAGATGGATACGAGCGCGCTCTCGGGGCTCGAGTACCTGCCCGAGGACACCGTCGTCGATGGAGAGCTCCTCGACGATGGCTACTGGCTGTTCGACATCCTCACGTTCGCCGGTAGCGACGTGCGGAGCCACGGCTATCTCGCGCGCTGGCAGATCCTCGACGAGGAGCTCGAGCCTGCGCTGTCCGACAACGCGCGCATCGTTCCGATCGCATCGGGCACGAAGGCCAAGCGCGCGCTCTACAACCGGCTGGTCAAGGCGGGCGCGGAGGGCATCGTGTTCAAGGACGCGCACGCGGCGTACACGCCCGGGCGTCCGTCATCGGGCGGCACGCAGCGCAAGCACAAGTTCATCAAGAGCGCCGACGTGATGATCACGGAGAATGCGGGCAACGCGTACCAGATGGCCGTCTTCGATGGAAAGAAGCTCGCGCCGTGCGGCAAGGTCTTTGCCGGCACCACGAACCAGTCGCGCGCTCAGCTCGATACGGCGCTCGGTAACGGCCAGCGACCGATCTGCGAGGTTCGCTACCTCTACGCGACCGACGACCACGTGTTGTTCCAGCCGGTGTTCGTGCGCATTCGCGACGACAAGACGCCCACGCAATGCGTGCGCTCGCAGCTGCTCCAGACATGCAGGACGGTGCTCGTGTGAAGCGGGCAACGCTGATCGCTCTGCTCGCGAGCTCGGGTTGCGACGTCGTGTACGGCCTCGACGGTCGTCGCGAAGCCGGTGCGCCGATCCGCGTCGAGGGAACGTTCACGAGCGTGTGGGCGTTCAACAACCCCGACGGCACACCAACGACCCGAGCGCTGCCGGTCGCGGACGCGTCGCGGCCGGTCGTGCGCTCGTTCGGCGAGACCATCCCGATCGACTTCGATCCTGCCACCGGCGCGTTCTCGTTCGATGCACCGGTGCCGTACGAGCTGCGATTTGGCCTCGTCGAGTATCAGTCGAGCTCGCCCTCGCTCGTCCTCGACGAAGTCTGGTTCGGTCGCCCCGACGCGGTGCCCGCGCAGGATGTCTCGCTCTCGCTCGTGATCGAGCCGCCCGAACAAGAACTTGCTCGCGCGTACGAGCTCGTCTCGACCGGGGTGTGGAACCGCACGCGCGTCGTTGTCGCGGCGTCGGGTGCCGTCCCGGTCGCCTGGCACGAAGGCACCTTCTTCGGCGCACAGCCGGCGATCGTCGATGCGTCCGCCGGTGACACGCTGACCCTCGTCGCGTTCACGTCCACAGCCGTCTCCGGCCAGCAGATCCTCACGCGGTCGGCGTCGTCGGCGATCGCGATGAAAGAAGGCTCGCAGATCGTTCCGTTCAGCCTCGTGCCGTCGCCGAACCAAGCCTGCGCGACCGTCGTGCCGTCGTCGGCGGACGACATCGCGCGATTGAGGGCGCGCTATCCCACGTTCGTCGACGCCTCCTCGGGCGGATGGGAAGTCGATGCGGTGTGGCAGTCCCCCGAGCGCGGGCTGCGACTCGCGCTGCCCCTCCACTCTCGCTATCAGGGATCCGGCGATAGCGAGTCCCTGCTCGCGACGTTCGGCAATCCGTACCCGCTGCCGGACCTCGCGCTCACGCAGGCCTCCAGCATCACGCGTGTCGTCGACACGATCTCCGTCGCGGCGTCCGTCGCGCATCGCCAGCTGATCACGCCGTCGGCAGCGTCGCCGTGCCCGGAGGTCGTCGCGGCGGTCAGCACGCCCGGTCTGCCGTACGAGATCGAGCTCGACGGGGTTCCGCTGAAGAACGATCGGCTCGCGATCGGCGCCGACGAGCAGCGCTACCTCGATCTCACGTGGAGCATCGACGGCGACAAGCCGGACGCGTACATCGTCTCGCTGTTCGAGACCGCCGGTCCCCAGCTCGTGCTCGTTCGCACCTACAACACCGTCGAGCCACGCGTGCGCATGGCTGCTTCGGACTTCGATCCCGACAAGCGCTACGTGCTTCGCGTCGGCACCACGATCGGGCGCCCGCAAGCCGACACGGGTGACTTCACGAAGCGCACGTTGCCCGATGCCTTCGCGCAGGTATTCACGTCCACCTTCTCGGTCGTACAATGACGCATGGCACTTCCGGCGACGCTTCGCCGCTTCACGATCCAACTCGCGGACTCCGATCGCGGCATCTATGAAGAGCTCGACTGGCGCGTGCCGCAGCATCCGTCGGAGAACGAGCGGTACCTCGTCGCGCGCGTGATCGCGCGGGCGCTCGAGCACGCGGACGGCGTGGACTTCTCCAAGGGCGGCGTCTCCGATGACGAGGAGCCCGCCATCATCCAGAAGAACCTGCGCGGCGAGTGGCTCGCGTGGATCGAGGT
>JAEYYV010000402.1 GCA_023428295.1 Pseudomonadota bacterium | reverse complement strand
GTTTCACAGCCTCTCGAAGTTCGCGCTCGGCGAGCGCGTCGCCGTCATGTTCAAGCTCCCGCATCGCAAGGGCATCGCGTCGGGTAAGGTCGTTCGCGCGGTGATCGATCCGAACCTCGACAACATGTTCCGGTTCGTCACCGCCGTGAGCTTCGACGCACCGCTGTTGGATCTCGATCTCTCGCACGCACACGCGCCCGCGCCCGAGGTACAGCTCGGGCATGGCTTCTGATCTTCGCGCGCGGTTAGCCGCTGTACCCGTGGCGTCGGTGGCGCACTCGCCCGCGACGCTGCAACGGATCGAAGGCGCGGTCGCCTACCTCGCGTCGCACGATGCGATCGAGTCACTGAAGGTGGACCCGTATTGGCCCAAGTGGGCATCGCCGTGGTGGCAGATGCTCGCGCTGTACGAGCTCGGCCTCGCCGATCGCATCCCGAAGCGCACCGTGCGCGCCATGGTCGCGGCCCTCGACGCGATGCCCGTGCACACGTTTCCGATTCGCGCCGACGAGTGGCCGCCCGATGTCGACAAGCGCAGGCACGCGTCGTGTCATTGCGCGCTCGGCAACATCGATCAGCTGCTCGACGCGTGTGGCGTGGACGTGGATCGCGAGCTGCCCTGGATCCGCGCGTGGTACTCGCGCTACCAGATGCGCGACGGTGGCTACAACTGCTCCGAGGACGCATACCTCGTGGAGCACGAGTGCCCGTCGTCGATGGTCGGCACGATCGCGATCCTCGAGTCGCTCTTGCGCCGCGGCCCGTCGGACACCGCCGACAACGCAGCTGCGATGCTGATCTCGCGCGAGCTGCGCCACGGATCGCCGACGACGCACAACGCCGAGGAGCGCGAGTCCGCGAAGCAGTGGACCGCGCTCGCGTTGCCGCGCTTCTACTTCTACGACGTACTGCGCGGTGCACGCGCGCTCGTGCGCTGGGCCGTGGAGCATGGACGCACGTTGCCGCTCGCGGCGATCACGCCGGTGCTCGAGCATCTGCTCGCGATCGCGGGTGACGGCGTCGTGCGCATCGGTCGCGTCGCGTGGGACGGGCGCATGACGTGGTCGCCCGACGACAACTGGACCGAGCGACAACCCGCAGCGCCGTCACCGATCTCGCTCGCGCCCGGCGAAGCCAGCGCCACGCTCACGCAGCACTGGACGGAGTTGCGCCGCGACGTGATCGCACTGGTGGATGCGGGCCGCACGAGCTAGCGATCACTGCTCGCGCGGCGCCGTGTCGACATGCACGTTCGTCCGCGACTCGAGCCACGCGCGTAGCGCGGGCCCCGTCGGCGGCTCTTCGGTGTCGTCGAGTCGCCAGATGCGCGCGTTGTCGTCCTCGGCCGCAGTGATCACGAGCGAGCTCGTCGCGAACACGATGCCCTTGATCGGCGTGTTGTGACCGCGCAGCTCGCGCGGCGCGCCGCCAGCGATCGGCCACACGCGCGCGATGCCGTCGATCCCCGCGGAGGCGACGAGCGTGCCGTCGGGCGAGACGACGAGAGCCTTCACGCCGTCGGTGTTGCCGCGCAGCTCGGTGCGAACCTCGGTCGCGATGTTGTAGACGCCGACGATGTCGTCACCGCCTGCAGAGATCAGCAGGCGGTCGTCGGGCGAGAACACCAGATCGCGAACGACATCGATGTGTCTGCCGACCTCGATCCCTCGATCGCCTCGCCACAGCATGACAACGCCGTTCTCGTCGCCGGACGCGAGCAGCGTGCCGTCGTGCGAGAGAGCAAACGCTCGCACCTCGATGCGCGTGCCCGGCGTGATGCGTGACCGGTTGGTAGCCGGCTCGAAGTAACCAAACGATCCATCGAAGCTCCCCGCGATGATGGTCTTTCCATCGGGCGTCCACACCACCGGACGCCAACCGTGCGCGCGCGTGTTGAGCAGCTTGTTCGAGCCGGTGGCCACGTCCCACAAGTAGAGGCGGCCGTCCTCACCCGTCGAGGCGAGCTGCGTGCCGTCGGGCGAGAACGCCACGCTCCGCACCGTGCTCTTGTGGGCCGAGAGCTTGCGGCCGATGCCGCTCTTCGTGTCCCACAGATAGATGTTTCCGTCGGTGCCGGCGGACGCGAGGTGAGCTCCGTCGGGAGAGAACTCGATGTCCTCGAGCGGACCGACGTGACCGACGAGCTTGTGGATCGTCGCGCGGTCCGCGAGGGACCAGATGCGAATCGTAGCGTCGTCGCTCGCGGTCGCGATGTGCGAGCGATCCGGCGAGATCGCGAGGATCTCGATGTCCGCGGTGTGGCCGCGCAACTCCCACGCAAAGCCCGCGCGCGCGGCGGCGACGGCGATGTCGTGCGTTTGCTTCTCGTTCAGCGCGCGGTCGGAGAGCTTCTCGAGGAAGGCGGCCGTGTGGCTCGGGTCCAGCGGCGCCCACGCGCTCGCTTGATCGCGGAAGAACTCGTCCGTGGAGCGGTTGAGCTCGCGGAGCGACTTCTCGGCTTGCATGCGCGCCACGTCCGCGCGCCGGCGCTGCTCCTCGGCGTCCTCGCGCGCGCGCACGATGCTCTTCAGCGAGAGCAGGCCGGTGATCGCGAGGACGACGACGGCAAACGCGACGACACTCACGGTGATCTTGTGCCGCGCGATGAAGCGCCGGACGAGCCGCCAGATCGAGTACTGATGGCTCGCCACGAGCTTGCCCGCGGCGAACGCGCGTAGATCATCGGCGAGCTCCTTCGCGCTGCGATAGCGATCAGCGGCCTCGAACGCCATCGCGCGCTCGACGATCGTGACCAGCTCCGGCGGCAGCGTGGGCTCGCGCTCGCCGAGTGGAACGCGGCGGCCATGCGTGACGCTCTCGAGGACCTCCTCCGTCGTACGGCCACGATACGGCGGCACCCCCGACAGCAGCGTGTAGAGCATCGCGCCGAGCGCGTAGATGTCGGTGCGTTCGTCGCTCGCATCGCCGCGCGCCTGCTCGGGCGCCATGAACGATGGCGTGCCCATCACGGATCCGACCTGCGTCAGCGATCCGCCCGAGCTGTCCATCGAGCTCGACGACGAGTCGGGATCCAACGACTCGGCCGCTTCGCCGGCGCGCAGATCTTTGGCGAGTCCCCAATCGATCACCACGGTCTCGCCGAACGGACCGATCAGAACGTTGGACGGCTTGAGATCGCGATGCAGCACCCCCTCGCTATGCGCGTAGGCGATCGCGTCCGCGACGGCGATCGCGTGCGGGAGGAGCGCGAGGCGCGCTTGCACGTTCGCGGACTGTTCGAGGATCTTCTCGAGCGATCGACCGCGCACGCGCTCCATCGCGTAGAACGCGCGTCCATCGCCGAGGAGCCCGGCCTCGTAGACGCGCACGATCGACGGGTGCTGCAGTCGCGCCGTGATGAGCGCTTCTCGCTCGAAGCGCGGATCGATGTCGTCAGCGCGCGTGACCTTGATGACGATGTCGCGGCGCAGCCGGCGATCGCGCGCCGACAGGATCTTGCCCATGCCGCCACGCGCGAGCTCTTCGCCGATCGAGTACGCGTTCTCGGGAACCTTCTGCATCACCGGCAGATCCGCCTCGACGTGCGGACCTTGCAGCGTTGCTGCGTGCGGCATGTCGATGGTCGACGCTCTGTCGGCTCCGGATGCCGGCAGCGTGGCTGCTTGGGCGATCACGCGGTGATCGACCAGCGAGACTTCCGTCCCCGCGCCGGCCGTCGGACCCACGCCCGGAAGTGTCCCGGCGTGCGCGTCGGCCTCGTGCGGGCGCTCCCCCTCACTCACACCGCAAAGCGTACCTCAGGAAATCTCCCATCGGCGCGCGGCGTGCAACGGACGACGTACATGCGGTACCACGCACTCGCAGCCGACTATGACGGAACGCTCGCTCGTCACGGTCGCGTGGACGAGCGTACGTGGGCCGCGCTGAGCAAGCTGCGTGAATCGGGTCGCAAGGTGATCCTCGTGACGGGACGCGAGCTCGACGAGCTGCTCGAGCTCGTTCCCGAGCCCACGATCTTCGACCGCATCGTCGCGGAGAACGGCGCGCTCATCTATGACCCGGCGAAGAAGTCCGAGCACCCCGTGGCGCCTGGACCTTCCGCCGAGCTCGTCGCGGAGCTGCAGAAGCGCGGCGTGGATCGCATCTCCGTGGGTCGCGTGATCGTAGCGACGTGGGAGCCGTTTCAGGACATCGTGCTCTCGACGATCAAAGACCTCGGTCTCGAGATGCAGGTCATCTTCAACAAAGGCGCCGTGATGATCCTGCCCTCGGGCATCAACAAAGCGAGCGGCCTCGCCGAGGCGCTCTCTGCGCTAGGTCTCTCGCGGCACAACGTCGTGGCCATCGGCGATGCGGAGAACGATCACGCGTTGCTGCAATCGGCCGAGTGCGGCGTCGCCGTCGCGAACGCGCTCGAGTCACTGAAGATCACCGCGGACATGGTCATGCAGGCCGATCACGGCGCGGGCGTGTGCGAGCTCGTCGAGTGCATCCTCGACGACGATCTCGCGAGGACGGCGACCCGCCTCAAGCGCCACTACATTCGCCTCGGCAAAGCAGACGAGCGCGAGATCGGCATCGATCCGTACTCGACCAATGTGATGGTGTGCGGCACCTCGGGCAGCGGCAAGTCGACGCTGACCACCGGCCTGCTCGAGCGCATGTGCAAGGCCGGCTATCAGTTCGCGATCATCGATCCCGAAGGCGATTACACCACGCTCGACTTCGCGGTCGCGCTCGGTGGCTCGCAACGGGCACCGCTCGTCGACGAGATCGCCGATGTCCTCGCTGCAAACAAGGACAACGTCGTCGCGAACCTCCTCGGCGTCGCCGTCGAGCATCGCCCCGAGCTGTGCGTGCAGGTCCTGCCCGCGCTCGCCGAGCTCCGGGCGCGGACCGGTCGCCCGCACTGGGTGGTGATCGACGAAGCGCATCATCTCCTGCCCGCCTCTTCGCAGCTCGCCAACGAGATGCCGCTGCGCGCGCACGGCACGATCTACATCACGGTGCACCCGAAGAGCGTGATGCCGAAGATCATCTCGACGATCGACACGGTGATCGCTGTCGGCGAGCATCCCGAGCTCACCATCCGCGAGTTCTGCGACGCAGCCGACATCGATGTTCCGCACGTCGAGCCGATCGACAAGCTCGCGCCGGGAACCGTCGTGTACTGGAAGATCGGCGACGAGCCCGTCGTCGTCGCCACCGAGAAGCCCGAGGGAGAACGTACGCGTCACTCGCGCAAGTATGCCGAGGGCAACCTCGGCACCGATCGCGCGTTCGTGTTTCGCGGCCCTGAGGGAAAGCTCAACCTGCGCGCGCCCAATCTTCACTTGTTCCTCCACCTCGGCGATGGCGTCGACGACGACACCTGGCAGTTCCACCTACAGAACCACGACTACTCGCGCTGGCTTCGCACGGAGGTCAAAGATCCCGCGCTCGCCGACGAGGTCGAGGAGGTGGAGCGCGCGGACCTACAACCTGCCGAGAGCCGCGCGCGAATCCGCGCAGCGGTCGACAAGCGCTACACGCTTCCATCCGATCGCGCGAGCGGGCTCGTGGACTGATACGATGTAAAGGTGAAACGCGTCGTCGTCGCGCTCGCCGTGTTGAGTGCCTGCGGCTTCGATGTCACGAGCGGGGCCGCACCTGGCGACGGCGCATCGCGTGACGCACGATCCGACGACGATCCGGTGATCGACGCGGCGCCGGACGCTCCGGTCGAGCGCGTGACGCAGAACCTCCTCGCGCTATACACGTTCTCGGAGGGCTCGGGCACCGTGGTGACCGATCAGTCCGGCGTGAGTCCACCGCTCGACCTCGTCATCTCCGAGCCCGGCCGCGTGCAGTGGGGCACTGGCACGCTGACGATCACGCAGGCCAACACCATCGCGAGCGAGGAGCCGGCGAGCAAGCTCGTCGCCGGATGTCGCGACGCAGATGCGTTCACGCTCGAGGCGTGGATCATTCCGGGTGCGATCGATGGAGCCACACTCGGCCGCGTCGCGACGCTGTCGTCGTCGAACTCGTCGCTCGCGGTCACGCTGATGGCGCTCGGCAGCCACTACGAGTTCCGCATGTACGGACCGATGACCGACACGAACGGCCTGCCATCGCTGAACACCGCGAACGACACGCACGTCGTCGGCACGCTGCGCCACGTCGTGCTCGTCAGCGCGCCGAGTGGTGATCGCCGGGTCTACCTCGACGGCATGCAAGTCGCGGCCGATCAACTCGGCGGCGATCTCGCGATCTGGGGCACCGCCGCGCATCGCTTCGCGCTCGGCAACGAGCTCGATGGCAACCGCGTGTGGCGCGGCACCTACGATCTCGTCGCGGTCTACGCGCGCGCTCTGACGCTCACCGAAGTGCAGCAGAACTTCGCGGCTGGACCCAAGTGATCACAGCGTGAACGCGTAGCAGCGCTCGACCGCGCCGACGTTGGCGTCGCCGATGCGCCCGCCCGCCGGCTTCTCGACGAGGAGCTCTGCGTTCGCGTAGCTCGTGTGAACCTCGGCATCGTCGAGCGAGAACGGCGGCCCCTCGAAGCGGCTCTGGTCATACGCGAGCGTGACGAGCAATCCGGGCGCATTGCCCGCGAGCTCGCGCATCTTGGCCATGTACGCGCCGCGCATCTGCGGCGGCATCGCGACATGCGCCGCGCGGTCGTACACACTATCGACCTCTCCAACCACCTCGGGCGTCACGCGGAACCAATCGCCGGCGACGATCGTGATCGCGCCGTAGCTGTACGCGCGATGCGTTCCGAGCTCGGCGATCTTCGGCGCGAGATCGTGCTCGCGAAAGAACGCGGCGACCGCATCCTCGACGAGCTCCACGCCGATCACCTCGTGACCGCGCGACGCCAGATACGCGAGGTCTTCTGCTTTGCCGCACAGCGGAACGAGCACGCGTCCTCCGAGCCGCGCGCCACGTGCGACGAGAAACTCGTTCGCGACGCCTTCGTGAAATCGAGTGCGGCCTTCAGCCCACGCTTGCTTCCAGAAGTCAGCTTCCACGCGTGGAAGCTACCGCATCGTCTTCGACACCGACATGAAGTCGGACTCGAACGCGAATCCAAGAATCACGTAGGGCATCGCGCGCGAGATGTAGTCGTCGGCGGTGTGATTCATCGGCAGCGTGCCCGGCTCGCCGGTGCGGTACTTGTGCGTGAGGTACCACGACAGGATCAGGATGAACGTCGGCTTGTTGAAGCGCGATGGACCGTCGTCGCGGAACGTCTTCGCGAGGAAGAGACCGAGGCGATGGTGCGCATTCTCGTTGTCGTACGCGTCGAACTCCGCTTGCGTCGCGAAGTGCTCGCGCTTGTAGAACGGATGCACCCACGTGTGCCGCAGGCCGACCGCGAGGTTCGGCGCGCCCGTGTAGAGCAGATCGTTGTCCATCGAGAGCGTCCAGCCCTTGTCGGGCAACAGCGTGTCGAGGGTTGGCTCGTACACCGACGTCTCGCCGCTGCGAATGCCCGACGCATCCCAATAGTCGAGTTGGGTCAGCGCACGCAGCGCGATCTTTCCCTTCGCGATCTTCATCTGCAGCATCGGCGCGACGCCCAGGTGCATGATCGTCGCCGTCTGCGGCTCGGTCGCCGGATCGTCACGCATGTCCTTCAGCTGCGCGTCGCTGAAGTTCGTGTCTGCGCCGGCGGACGCGAACGACTGCAAGAAGCCAAACGTTCCGAAGAACTTCTGGAGCTCGCCGTACACCTTCACGTTCAGGATCGACGCGGGCTGTAGCTCGCCACCCACGCCGATCTGCGCGCTCGCCGGGTTGAGCTTCGGATACAGGCCGGCGAACCAGAAGTTGTTCTTCCCGATCGCCTTCTCCGAGTAATACATGCGCTTCTGAACGCCGAGGCGCGCACGTGTCTCCAGGCCGAGCGGGTTCAGACGAAAGATCGTCAGATCCGACAGCATGAAGCGCGTGTCGCCCGTTGGCGGCGCATCCGGATCGAACCGCCGGAGCGGCTCGTGCGGATCCGGGTTCGCTCGAGGCTCGGCGCCGGGCGCCGGACTCGCTTGCGGAACCGGCGATGGGTCAGCGGGCAGCCGATCGGCGCTCGCGATCGTGGGTACAGCGAGGGAGAAAACCAGCAGGAGGCGACGCATGAACGCGCATCCTAACCGTAAGAAAGTCTCTCGGGGGGCCGGCGGCCCGTCCGAAGACCGGACAGCTAGTCCGCTTCCTTGGCTTCCGCGTCGCCACCCGCGTCGCCACCACCGGCGCCCTTGTTCTTGATCTCGGTCACCTCGTTGCGAACCGTCTGCGCGAGGGCCTTGAGCTCCTGCATCGCGTTGCGCACGCGCGTACCCGCCGCCTTGTTTCCGTCGTTGTAGAACTTCTCGAAGTCCGTCTTCATGCCCGCGACTAGCTGCACCAGCTCGTTGTAACGGCTGACCGTGCTGGGGGCAGAAGCGGGGGTGGTGGTTTCGTTTTGCGTCTCCATGAGGGGGGCTACCAAACCACATCCATCTGACATCTGCACCTGAATCGGGTTCCTGTAACGATTCTCGAAACGTGCAGCGCGGCGATTCCGAGGCGTGCACGCACTAAAGCGCCAGAGAGCGTTCTGGGAGGCGTTTCGTCGCCTCACCAACCCGCTCTGCCATGGGTACGCCAGCACCGCGTTGGTGCCGCCGCAGCGGCGAGCCACACCACGCGCTCTGCGCGGACTGGAGCATCGTCCCATACAAGCTGCGCGCTGCGTCAACGGTCGTGTAAGGTCCGCAGTTCGTGAGCTCGACCGACGACGAGATGCCACGCGCACAGGTGAAAGCCGGCGTGAGCGATGCCCAGATCGCCGAGGACGCCGAGTCCACCTGGCTTCATCAGACATACAAACCGAACGAACCGAACCTGACGCTGCGCGGGATCGTCGTCGGCATGCTGATCGGCGGCGTGATGTCGCTGTCGAACATCTACGTCTTCTTCAAGACGGGCTGGTCGCTCGGCGTCACGCTGACCGCCTGCATCCTCGGCTTCGCGGTGTTCAAGCTGCTCGAGCTCGTGGGCGCACGTCCGCTCGGCGCGCTCGAGAACAACGCGCTGACCACCGTCGCCTCCGGCGCCGGCTACATGACCGCCGGTGGCAACGCCGCCGCGTTTGGCGCTCTCGTGATGATCACCTCCGCGGCGCCCAACAAGGCGGGCCTCGTCGCGTGGTTCGCGATCATCGCCGCGCTCGGCGTGTTCGTCGCGATCCCGATCAAGCGTCAGCTGATCAACAAGGAAGCGCTCGCGTTCCCCACCGGAACCGCCACCGCCGAAACGATCCGCACGATCCACGCGACCGGATCCAAGGAAGGCTCCAGCGCTGCACAGGCGCTCGGCATCGCCGCGCTCGTCGCCGGCGTGCTCACCTACGTTCGCGACTTCCTCAAGTGGATCCCCGGCGCGTGGGCACCCGCGTGGACCATCCACGGCTACCCGATCGTCAGCTGGACGCTCTCGCTCAAGACCGAGCTCGTCATGCTCGGCGCGGGCGCGCTCATGTCCCTTCGCACCGGCTGGTCGCTTCTTCTCGGCGCGATCATCAACTACCTCGTCCTCGCCCCCATCCTCTTCGAGCGCGGCCTCGTGAAGACGATCGGCGACAAGCCCGTCAGCTACGCCGGGATCATCGATTGGACGCTGTGGCCGGGCGCCGCGATCCTCGTCGGCGCGGGCCTCACCGCCTTTGCCCTCGACTACAAGTCGATCGCTCGCTCCTTCAAAGGCCTCGGCGCGATCTTCGATCCCAGCAAGCGCAAAGACCCGGGCGAGGGAATCGCTGCCGTCGAAGCACCGGACTGGTGGTTCCCGGCCGGCCTCATGTTCCTCACGCCCGCGATCGTGGCGCTCATGTACTTGATGTTCGACATCCCGGTCTACGCGGGTGTCATCGCCGTTCCGCTCGCCGTGCTGATGGGCTTCATCGCGTCGCGCGTCACCGGCGAGACCGACGTCACGCCGACCAAAGCGCTCGGCCCCGTCACGCAGATGATCTACGGCGTGGTCACGCCCGGGAACCTCACGGGAAACATCATGTCCGCCAACGTCACTGGCGGCATCGGTCTCCACGCCGCGGATCTCCTCACCACGCTCAAGACGGGCTGGCTCCTCGGCGCGAAGCCGCGCCACCAGGTCTACGCGCAGCTCCTGGGCGTCGTCGCGGGCGCCGCGATGATCGTCCCGCTGTTCTACCTCGTCGTCCCGATCGCCCAGCTCGGCACGGACGAGTGGCCCGCGCCGAGCGCGATCGTCTGGGCCAACGTGTCCAAGGTGTTCGTCGACGGAATCGGCGCGCTGCCATACTCCGCCAAGCTCGCGATCCTCGTCGGGCTCTGCTTCGGCAGCGGCATGACGCTCGTCGAGAAGTCCGCGTCCAAGTCCCTGAAGCCGTACCTCCCGTCGCCCTCCGCGATCGGCCTCGCGATGGTGGTGCCGTTCTCGAACTCGTTCGCGATGTTCGTCGGCGCCACGGTCGCGTGGGTGATCGCGAAGCGCTACGCGAAGCTCTCGAAGTTCACGGTGCCGGTCGCCTCCGGCGTCATCGCCGGCGAGAGCTTGGTGGGCATCGGCATCACGGTCTACACGCACGTGATCCCGAACTTCACGTGAGCGGGACCGGCCAGCTGAACGTCTCGTGATATAGCGCGCGCATGCGCAGCTCTGTTCTCGCGATCGTCGCGGCGTGTGGTTCAGCGCCTGCGCCGGCAACGACACCCACGGAATCCACGCCGGTCGTCGTCGCCGTCGAGAAGATGGACGTGTTCACCGCCAACGGCTACGAGCTGACCGGCGCCGAGTACTGGCCGTACGTCGGCAGCGTCGACATCAAGTATCCCGAGGAGGTCCTGTGGGGCTTCTATCCAGAGAAGGGCGTCGTGCCGCCCGGTGAGAGCGATCCCAACCCCGCCAGCGCGCGACCGGAGGCGATCGTGTGCGCGCATCGTGCGTGGAACGAGCTGCGTGCATTCATCGCGGGGCCGCATCCGGAACTCGATCAGATCGTCGCGCTCGGCGAAAAGGCGGGGACGATCGTCCCGCGCTTCTACTTGTGGACCAACGATTACAGCCACGCAGCGGACCCGTATCCGCCCGGGATGCGAGAGGCGCGGCTGTGGTGGTGGGCGCGCAAGACCCCCGCGCCGCCCAAGCCGCCTGGCTATTGGAAGTGGGAGTCCACGCTCGATCAGAAGGGCGTGTGCCACACGCCACGCCCCGAGCAGATCGAGGCGTATCTGACGGAGAAGCTCGCGGAGATGGAGAAGTCGGAGAACAGCGCGGCAGCTTCGCGCTAAGGTCCGCCGGTGCGTGCAGTAGCGATTGCTCTCGTCGGTCTCGTCGCGTGTAAGGGCGGCGAGAAGAAGCCGGTTCCACCGGCGCAGGGCTCGTCTGGATCCGCGGCCAATGTTCCGAGCGATGCCCCGCCCGATGCGGTGGCGACGCAGCCGGGGCCCGATCCCGCGTCGGACGCGAACTTCGACGCGATTCGCATCAAGCACATCTCGCTCGATCTCGCGGTGGACTTCGCAACGCGAACGCTCGGCGGCACCGCGAAGCTCGAGTTCGACATGCCCATCAAGCTGGCGCCGACGCGGCTCGATGTGGGCGAGCTCGTGATCACTAAGGTGACGACGTGCGAGGGCGAGAAGCCGGTCGATGTGAGCTACCTGCCGACGTCGTCGAAGAGCGTGCCGGGCAAGGTGGCGGTGATCGATCCGCCGCTGCCGTGCGTGGTGTTCGCGTACTCGACGCCGAAGGATGTCGGCGCGTTCTTGTGGCTCGATGCCGAGCTCACGGCGAACAAGAAGCAGCCGATGCTGTTCACGCAGTCGCAGGCGATCTTGGCGCGCACGTGGATCCCGCTGCAGGACTCGCCGAGCGTGCGGTTCACGTACGACGCGACGATCCGCGTGCCCGCGGGCGCGATGGCGGTGATGTCCGCGACCAACCCGCAGAAGCGGAGCGACGACGGCGTGTATCGGTTCACGATGGACAAGCCGATTCCGTCGTACTTGATGGCGCTCGCGGTGGGCGACCTGGAGTTCAAGGCGGTCGGGCCGCGGACGGGTGTGTACGCGGAGCCCAACGTCGTCGACGCGGCGGCGCACGAGTTCGCGGAGGTCGAGACGATGCTCTCCGTCGGCGAGAAGCTGTACGGACCGTATCGCTGGGATCGCTATGACATCTTGGTGCTGCCGCCGAGCTTTCCGTTCGGCGGCATGGAGAATCCGAAGCTGTCGTTCCTGACGCCGACGGTGCTGACCGGTGATCGCGCGCTGGTCGGGTTGCTCGCGCACGAGCTGGCGCACTCGTGGTCGGGGAATCTCGTCACGAACTCGACGTGGAACGACGTGTGGCTGAACGAAGGGTTCACCACGTACGTCGAGTCGCGGATCATGGAGGAGCTGCGCGGTCGCGACTGGACGGAGATG
Source organism: Pseudomonadota bacterium (assembly GCA_023428295.1). Taxonomy (GTDB): domain Bacteria; phylum Myxococcota_A; class Polyangia; order Haliangiales; family Haliangiaceae; genus JABFXX01. Next base: position 4,496 of record JAEYYV010000402.1, on the reverse strand, counting down.
TCGTGGGCGATGGCGCGCATGGATCTCGACGAGGTCCTCGCAGATCCGACGGTCAAGGACACGCGCTTGGCGCTCACGTACAAGGCGGGCGAGGATCCCGACAAGGCTCCGTCGGAGATCGCGTACGACAAGGGCGCGCTGTTCCTGCGTGCGCTCGAGGAAGCGATCGGCCGCGAGACGTTCGACGCGTTCCTGCGCACGCGCTTCGATCGCTATGCCTTCACGTCGACGGACTCGGCGACCTTCGAGAAGGAGATCGCACCGCTCGTGGATGCGGTGAAGACGAAGCCGGTGTGGACGGTCGCGCAGTGGCTGCACGAGAACGGCGTCCCCAACGGTGCGCCATTCGCCAAGTCTGCGCGCCTCGAGAGCCTGCGCGCACGAGCGGAGCGATTCTCGGCGGAGGGGACGCTACCGGACGCGTCGAAGTGGACGTCCACCGAGTGGCTCGCGTTCTTACGCACGATGCCCAAGGGCACGAAGCGCGAGCACCTCGAAGCGCTCGACAAGAAGTTCGGCCTGACGACCACGACGAACAAGGTGCTCGCGAAGAGTTGGTACCCGATCGCGATCGCGGCGGACATGCAGGAGACCGCGCAGGCGATCGAGGACTACCTGTTCCTCGTCGGGCGGCGCTATCTCGTGACGACCGTGTACGGCGCACTCGTCGAGAAAGGCGGCTTCTGGCGCGAGCTCGCCACCAGGTCGTTCGAGCGCGCGAAGGCGGGCTATCACCCGGTCACGCGGGAGACGGTCGCGAAGATGCTCGTGGACAAGCGCTAGCTATACAGATTCGGCGCGAACCACGACGTGGTAGTCGGGCGCGGCGGGGACGCCCGCGCCGATCGCGGCTTCGCAGGCCGCGGCCCACGCGTCGTGATCGACCGTCGTCGCCCCGAGATCGACCCAGACCTTGATCACGTCGACATCGTCTCCCGACGGCCGCACCTGCACTTCGCGCGGCGATGCTCCCTCGTGCTGGAACGCGCGGACGAAGCTATCGATCGCGGCGGCGACGAGGTTGATGTCGGGCCGCGCCATGGCTACGGCGTCCTCGTCGTGAGCGAGTCGACCGCGTGGATCGGAGGAGCCGCGCCGTTGATCAGGTGCTTGATCGCCGACAACACGAGGCGCTGTTGCTCGAGGATGCTCTTCCCCGCGAACGCCGTGGACACCACGCCGATTCGCCAGTGTCCGCCTCCACCCGAGACCTCGACGACGGCATCGGGCATGCGCTCTTTGATCGACGTGGTGATCGCATCCGGGATCGAGCCCACGAAGTCAGTCGGATGATCGGACATGCAGACGGTGTACGGTCACGGCACGGGCGCGGTCAAGGCTCTGGAAGCCTAGCCGGCGCCGATCAACTGCGGCGCCGCGAGCAACACCGCGTAGCGGAGGATCCTCGAGGAGAACACGATCAGCGTGAACGGCCAGAACCGCATGTTCATGAGCGGCTTCGCGATGAAGGCGAGGACGTACAGCGGCGGAAGCCCGATCGTCGACGCGACGAACATGATCAGCTTGGGCCGCTTGTTCCATCGATCGATCTTGTGGCGAACCTTGTCGACGCGTGCGCGCAGCTTGTCATTGGCCTTCTCGAGCGCGCCGTACCCCGCGTAGTAGCAAATCGTCTTCGCGATCTGATGCCCGATCGCTGCGAGCACCACGATCATCGCCATGTCGACAGGCGACGGTGACGCCCACGTGCCGATGCCGATCAAGAACAGCTCGATGCTGATGACCGGGAACATGCCCGCGCAGAAACCGACCACGAACGCGCCGCCGAACAGTCCGAACGTGGCGAGCAGCGAATCGATCACGCGGGCACCCTAGCCGAGTCTCAGTCGGCCGTCGCGCGATGGATGTATGTCAGGCCGTCGATGCCGAACATATCGAGTCGCACGTCGTGACCCTCGATGCGGCCACGGAACACGTCTTCGCGCCCCGGCGTCACGCCGAAGTAGGTGATCGCGTCGATGAAGTTCGTGTCGGTAGCGATCGGCTCGAACGGGTGGTCGCCCGGGATCTCGGGAAAGACGAACGATCCCACCGTCGAGGACGCGGTGATGCGATCGCCGCGGGCGAAGATGCGCCACTCGTGGCTATCGTTGCCGCGGCGAAGCCCGATCCGGGCGTACACGACCGTCGGCTGCACGAACGAGGATCCCGATGTCACCAGCACGTTCCACGTCAGCGTCCTCGACAGAGCGTCGAACCGCGCGTTGCGAATCCACGGGAACTGACGTGCTCCGAAGTCGCGTTCGTACGAGGTGGTGCCAACAGGCAGCCGCTCCACGTCGAGCTGCTCGTAACTGTCGGTGCCGTTCGCCAGGCTCGACGTGGTGGCAATCGTCGCGCCGAGACCGGCCGGGAATCGGGCCATAACAAAGCCACCGCCCATCGGCACGATCGCCTTGGCCAACGGGGTCGTGTAGGCGTACGCGGGCGTCAGGTAGCCGCTGACCTGCATCTCGGCGATGCCGGCCGTGTTCATGAAGTTCGCTTCGATCGTGTCGCCTCCCTCGAACGACCTCCACGTGGTCGACACGAAGCTGATCGCGTCATCTCCGTCGACATTGGCGGCGGCGGTCCAGAACAGCGGCTCCATCGCGATGTTCTTGGCGATGACGACCACGTCGAAGCGCTTGCACGCCGTGCTGAGGAGGAGGTTGAGCGTCAGGTTGCTCGTCGTCTGCTCGCTCGTGAAGCACGTCGTGTACACGACGTAGGAAGAGTTCGCCGGAGCGAGCGGCGGCGCCTGCCAGTTGATGCTCACCGTGCGCGCGTCTCCGGGGCCGGGGCTGAACCTCGAGACGATGTGGGCGTCTTGCCAGAGATCGAGATGCGTGGTCGCGTTGTAGCTGCCGCCCGTCGGCCGAATGATCGTGACGCTGCTACCGATCGGAATGTCGTCGACGACGAGGTGCCCCGTCGGCGGCGTTCGCAGGTCGGCGATCATCTCGCCGCTCGGAGTCGAGAACAGCACGCGTACGTCGTTCTGGCCCAGGTTGTCCGAGCCCAGGACATCGAGCGTGATCCTCGTGAGCGTGGGCACCTGCGAGTCCGCGTCGCCCGGAAGCTCGTCGCACACCGTGCTCTGCGACGTCGCGCACACGCCCTGCGCGTTGCACTCGAGACCGTCGGGACACGCGTTGTTGTTGCCGCAGCGCAAGAAGCACGAGTCGACCTCGGGGCGATAGCAGCCAGCGAGGAGTGCAACTGCGACGAGTGCGGCGCGGGTCAGAACGAGCCGCCCCACACGAGCTGTGCGCCTTCTGCCGTCGGTGCGAGCGACACGCTGCTCTCGCGGCTGGAGTCGCGCGACAAGAAGAACATCGTGACGCCACCTGCCGCGAGCAAACCGCCCGCGATGAACGAGATCGTCGAGATCTTCTGGTTGCGTTGACCGCGGTCCTCGATCGACGGATCCCACCGATCGCCTGCACGGAGCGCCTCGGCATCCTTGGTCGCGCCTCGCGCTTTGACCCCGAACACCGCACCCACGACGAGCCCGACTCCGCCGGCGCCCATCGCCGCATAGCTCGCGATGCGCAGGCCGCCGCCGCCGCCGCCTCGATCGACAGGACCCGCAACGGGGCCCGTCGAGCCGACGCCACCAGCTCCAGTGACGCCAGGGTGATTGGGATCGATCGGCGAGCCCGTGGGCTCCGGGTTCGTCGTCGTCGGATCTGGCGTGGGCTCTGTGGTCGCTGGCTCCGGCTTCGCGTTCTTCGCGCACGTCTCCATGTCGACGATGAACTTCTCGACCTTGTCGATGTTCTTCTCGTTCGGGAACTTTCGTTTGAACGTCTTGTAGAAGCCCGCGGCTTGCGCGCAGTCGCCCTTGAGTCGATACGACTGCGCGATGTTGAACAGCGCGGCCGCGTCTTCGCGCAGCGAGTACGCTTCTTTGAACTTCGCGATCGCCTTGTCCCACTCCTGCAAGTCATAGAGCCGCCGGCCTTCGGACAGCGCGGCGTCGGCTGCCGGGTTCGGTGCTGCCGGGTTCGGTGCTTGCGCGTGTGCAGCACCACCCGCCAGCGCGAGGGCGAACAGCGTCATCGCGAGCGTTCCTCTCATCACGATCCTCCGTCGAGCATGATCACATCACCGAGAGCCTTCTGCCACTGAACTGCAGCAAATGGGGGCCCGTCCCCAGTTCTGCGCGTCGCGCGCAGCAAAGGGGGCCGTCCCCGATGTCCGCCGCGATCACATCGGCGCGTCGGGATCGTCGATCGGGCTGGTCTTGCCGCCGGTCTTGCCACCCGACTTGCCGCCGGTCTTGCTGCCGGACTTGCCGCTCGACTTTCCGCTCGACTTGTCGACCGTCTTTTCGCCAGTCTTCTCGCTGGTCTTCTCCCCGGTCTTCTCGCCGGTCTTCTCCCCGGTCTTCTCGCCGGTCCTCTCGGTCGTCGCGGTGTTCGTCGCGTCCGAACCCGATGCGGCCGCGTTCGATCCGGTCGTGTTCGATTCCGTCGCGTTCGATCCTGCAG
>JAEYYV010000381.1 GCA_023428295.1 Pseudomonadota bacterium | reverse complement strand
CCCGCGCGGGCGCCCCGACGTGGCCGTCCCCGCGCGCGGCGCGCCGCCGAGCGCCGCCGATGTACCTCGCGCTCGGAGCGCTCGCGATCGCGAGCACCGCGGTGGCGATCACGCTGATCGCGACGCGCTCGTCGAGCACGCGAGAGAGGGTCGCGATCGTCGACGATGCACGCGGCGCGAGCGACGCGAGATCGGCAACTGACGCGAGCGAATCGATCGTCGAGCCGGAGGTTCCACCCGCGGACGCGAGCGAGTCGATCGCGGAGCCGCCCGCGGACGCGACGGTCACGATCCCGATAGACGCGCCCGCGAAGCTCGTCGACGCCTCCGTGGCCAAGCCTCCGAGTGACGCGACTCGCACCACCTCGAAGGACGGTGGGGGCGTCGGAAAAAAACCGAGCGAAGCGGAGCTCCAGGCCGAGCGTGCACGGATCGTCTCCGCGTACAACGGTAGAGGCAGCGTCCCGTTCTCTCCGCCCGACGAGACCTCCGTTGACGCGACGCAGCACTTCGAGCGCGCACGCGCCGAAGTACGCCGACTTTTTGGACGAGAAGGAGTGATCACCTCAATGCGTTTCGGCGGCCTAGATCGCGAGGGCCGGGTCGACATCACCCAGATGGGTCACACAGTCCAGGTTACCTTTGCCCTTCGTCCTCCCTCCGAGGACGGATTTCACTGCGTCGATTTCTCCTCCTACTACGCCGACGCCAACATCGGTGGCCGCGCTCGTATGTACCTCATCAAGTCCGAGGCCTTCTGCAAGAGCCTCGAGTTTGGGGGGGGCACACCGAGGTGTACTGGTCGAGAGCTCTATGTTCGCGCGGTCGATCAAGGGCTGCCATGGGGGGAACTGCTACACGCAAAACTTCGTGGCAATCGATGGGGCTTGATGGAGGACAACGCTCGTTTGAAGAAGGACGTGAAGTTCAAGGGCGAGACCCCCAACGACTGCCACTGAGTTTCGTCACAAACCCGAGGCGGGCGGTCTTAACTCCCGCACCACTTCCCACACGGCGAAACACTTAAGCGAGGAGACTCAAATTCTGTGTCGAGTCGCTTGTAGCGTTTCCGGTCTCGTCTAACATCACGCGGCCGATCCACGTGGGGACGTGGTGGTTGGGACGAAGATGGCGATCACGCAACCTGACAAGCCAACAGCGCCGCACCAGCACCACATCATCAAGGAGACCTCCGAGTCTCTCTCGCACCTGCTCACCGACGAGTTCAAGCGCAACGGCTACAAGCGCGTCCACATCATCGAGGAAGCGCCGAAGCCCGAGTCGATCGAAGGCAAGCTCCCCGCCGTCAGCACGTACTTGTTCAACGTGCAGATCGATCCCGAAGGCATCGACGCCACGCCCGCCGCCGAGATCGTCGAGGTGGCGCAGCCCGACGGCACGCTCAAGGAGTTCGCGCGCCGTCGCCGGCTCTGGGTCCGCCTCGATTACCTCATCTCTGCGTGGGCGCAGACGCCGGAGGACGAGCAGCTCTTGCTCGGCCTCGTGATCCGCACGCTCCTCGAGAACGCCGCGGTGAAGCGCGAGCGCTTGAAGGGGATCTCGTACGACCAGGACTTCGAGCTCAACTGGATCATGTCGTCGCGCCTCGACGAAGGAACGCTGTCGCGGTTCTGGGGCAGCCTCCAGCAGCCGATCCGTCCCGCGATCCAGGCGTGGACGGCGGTGCCCATCCTTCCCGTCGGCCTCGAAGAGTTCAAGCGCGTCCAGTCGCGCCAGCTCGAGTACAAGAGCATCACCGACCCTCGCATCTCGGAGACGGGACCGAGCGGCAACCCGTTCCTCGGCGCGCGCCGCCTCGATCTCGGAGGCAGCGCGTCGAAGAAGTGACCTGTGTTTAGCTCGCGCGCGCATGGTGCACGCACGAGCAGAAGTCCAAATCCCGAGTGTTGCACTCGGGTGAGGTAGTCGGACGAAGACCACCGGCACCTGCGTACAAGGAGAAGAGCGAATGGCTACTAGCTACCTGAGCCCAGGCGTATACGTCGAAGAAGTCGATCGCGGATCCAAGCCCATCGAGGCCGTCGGCACCAACACCGTCGGTTTCCTCGGTGAGTCCTCGAAGGGCCCGCTCAACGAGGCCGTCCTCATCACCAACTGGTCGCAGTTCGTGAAGACGTTCGGCGATTTCAAGGATTGCAGCGAGCACCTCGCGCACGCGATCTACGGCTTCTTCAACAACGGCGGTTCTCGCTGCTTCGTCGTGAACGTCGGCAGCCCGGAGACGGCGGCCCCCGCGAAGGCGGCCTCGGCTGGCGACAAGAAGGACGATAAGGCGGCCGCAGCCCCGGCGACGGGTGGTGGTGGTCGTGACGCGCTCTACATCGGCCGCGATGGCGGTCCGGGCGCGCGCACGGGTCTCAAGTGCTTCGAGGAAGTCGACGAGATCGCGATCGTCGCGGCTCCCGGCCAGGTCTCGCCGGCGGTCGCCGACGCGATCCTCTCGCACTGCGAGACGCGCAAGGACCGCTTCGCGGTTCTCGACTCGCCCGAGACGATCACGGGCGGCGTGGACAAGCTCCCCAAGCCGCGCGACTCCAAGTACGGCGCGTACTACTTCCCGTGGATCCAGGTCTACGATCCGGACAAGGGCAACATCTTCGTTCCGCCCTCGGGTCACATCTGCGGTGTGTACTCGCGCGTTGACTCGGAGCGCGGCGTCCATAAGGCGCCGGCGAACGAGATCGTTCGTGGCGCGCTCGGCATGAAGTACAACGTCTCGAAGGGCGAGCAGGACCTGCTCAACCCGAAGGGCATCAACGCGATCCGTTACATGAACGGCGCGATCCGCATCTGGGGCGCGCGCACGCTCTCGACGGATCCGAGCTGGCGCTACATCAGCGTCCGCCGCCTGTTCATCATGGTCGAGGCGTCGATCGAGCGCGCGACCCAGTGGGTCGTCTTCGAGCCCAACGACCATCGCCTGTGGAAGCGCGTGCAGCGCACCATCACGTCGTTCCTCACGCTCATGTGGCGCACCGGCGCTCTCATGGGCACCTCGCCGGAGCAGGCCTTCTACGTCAAGTGCGACGAAGAGACCAACCCGCCCGAGGTGGTCGACGCTGGTCAGCTGGTCGTCGAGATCGGACTCGCGCCGTCGAAGCCGGCGGAATTCGTCATCTTCCGGATTGGCCAGATGGCGTCCGGCGGCGGCGTCGAGGAGTGATCCTCGAACCTAGGGAGACCTAGGGTTGTTGCCGATCTTGTCGGCGACTACCGCTCAACGCAGATGTTCTGGGTTGGGCGGTGCTCGTAGCGGGAAGAAAGCCAACTACGACCTCGTAAGAGGCAACCACAAAGCGGGCGGTGAGCAGCGATTCAGCTCTCACCGGACCTGACGGCTAGAAGGAAGCAGACCAGAAAACGCTAGGGGGATTGTTGGTGACCACAAGACGACGCGGTTCGCGTTGTGGCCGCCAATGCGCTCTCTGCCGGGCCGGCTAGACGATCGATAGGAGATAGGGACAACACGAATGGCTATAAATCCACGCAACCATACGGGCGGACGCTTCATGCTCGACATCGCCGGGCACAACGTCGGCTTCGTTCAGAGCTTCTCGGGCCTGAACTACGAAGCAACCATCGTCGAACAGGAGATGGGCCAGGACAACGTCATCAAGAAGAACGTCTCCACCATCAAGCCGACCGAGGCGAAGGTGAAGATGGGTATCGGCCTTGGCAAGGGCATGTACGAGTGGATCAAGCTCTCCTTCGACAAGAGGTTCGAGCACCGCTCGGGCGCGTTCACGTCGGCCGACTTCGACTTCAAGGCGACGTCGACGCTGACGTTCCACGACGCGCTCATCACGTCGGTCACGGTCCCCAAGCTCGACGGTAGCTCCAAGGAGAACTGCTACTTCGACATCACCTTCGACGCCGAGCGCATCGAGCACGCGAAGGCGGGCGGCGAGTCGCTGAAGTCGAAGATCGCGCCGAAGCAGAAGGCGTGGGTCGCCTCGAACTTCCGCCTCGAGATCGACGGCATGGAGTGCAAGACCTGCTCGGTCATCGAGTCGTTCACCTGGAAGTGCTCGGTCACCCGTGACTATCAAGGCATCACCCAATGGGCGCCGATCGCGCCGGCCAAGGTGACCGTCCCGAACGTCAAGTTCCAGATCGGTTACCGCGAGCACCAAGCGTGGGCGGACTGGGCCAAGGAGTGGTTCGTCGGTGGCAAGCGCCTCGACGACAACGAGAAGGGCGGCCGCATCGTGTTCCTCGGACCGGACCAGAAGGAAGAGCTCGGTCACATCGAGCTCATCCACTGCGGTCTGGTCAAGTTGGAAGACCCGGAGTCGAAGGCGAACGCCGAGACGATCAAGCGCTTCACGGTCGAGCTGTACGTCGAAGAGATGAAGTTCCACCTCAACTACACCGACGCGTAATTGAGGCGCTGGTCAGCTGAAAGCGCTGACCGGTCGAAGTACGATGCGGGCGCTCGCGAGGGTGCCCGCATTGTCGTTTCGGGGCGAGCAACTCGGTTTGGCGGGCATTCATTTCGGGCGAGCACAGGAAGAGGGACACACGGCCGATGGCGTTCAAGACTGAATTTCCGTTTCGCCTTCCGCGCGGATTTGTCGACAAGGAAGGCAACCTTCATCGCGATGGCGTGATGCGACTCGCGACCGCGCGCGACGAGATCCTGCCGCTGCAGGACTATCGCGTGCAGAGCAATCGCGCGTACCTCGTGATCGTCTTGCTCTCGCGAGTGATCACGAAGCTCGGCGAGTACACGAGCATCTCCGTCGACACCGTCGAGAACTTGTTCTCGACCGACCTCGCGTACCTCCAAGAGTTCTATCGGAAGATCAACGAAGAGGGCGGAGCACCGAAGCATCACGTCACGTGCCCCAAGTGCCAGCACGAGATGGACATCGACATGGTTACCGGCGCGGTGCTCGCCGAGGATGGAGGTAGTGGCCAGGCTGGCCCGGGGTGAACTGGGCGGCGGTCGCTACATATCCGCGCGAGCAGCTCTACCAAGAAATCTCGTACATCGCGTACCACTTCCATTGGTCCGCCGACGACATTCTCGACATGGAACACGAAGAGCGTCACATGTGGCTTCGCGAGATCGCGCGTATCAACCGCGAGATCAACGAGGCCAGAAGACGGTGACGACGATGACGCAAGAGACGACGAGGTAACTGACTATGCGCATGCGACCGTCCGCAGATCCGAGAGCACCTGGCATCTACCAAACGTTCGACGCGGTGGCTCCGCCGCCGTTGTCGATCGCGAACACGCGTATCGCAGGATTTGTCGGCACCACGCAGAAGGGGCCGATGAACGTACCGACGCGTCTCCAGAACTGGGACGAGTTCGTCGAGACGTACGGCTACATGACGGACACGTACACGTCCGACGCCGTGTTCGGCTTCTTTCAGAACGGCGGCAACGACTGCTGGATCAATCGTGTCGCTCACATGCCGAAAGCCGGTGAGACCGAAGGACCCGAGCACGCTGGCTGTGCCGCCCACATTCAAGTCGACGACTGGAACAAGCCATCACTGAAGATCCGCGCGCTCAACGAGGGCACGTGGGGAAACACGATCTGGTTCCGCTGCGTGCACGCGCCCGGCGCCCAAGCGCTGCTCACGCGCGATCTCGACATCGGCTCCGGCGAAGCGCACGTCAACTCGACGCGCGGCTTCGAGGTCGGCTCGCTCGTTCGCATCTTCGATCGCGAGAACTCCGACTTCATCGTGATCACCGAGGTGAGCGACAAGCTCGTCAAGTGGAGCACCGCCACGCCGGTCAACCGCCGTCATCGCGCGGCTGCGCCGACGCACCTCGAGATCATGACGTTCGAGCTCCACCTCGCGATGAAGGATCGCCGCGAGGTGTTCAAGGGATTGCAGATGCACCCCTCGTCGCGAAACTACGCGCCGCGCGTGGTCTCGCAACGCAGCCGCTTGGTGCGCGTGGAGGATCTCGAGACCAAGTCTCCCGTGCCGCACAACCTGCCCGAGCCGCTCGCGATGACGCGTCTGTCGGGCGGACGTGACGGCCTCGAGCAGATCACGCCCGAGGACTACGTTGGGCACGATCTGGGTCCGGGACAGCGCATCGGCCTCTTGGGGCTCGCGGCCAACGAAGAGGTCGGTCTGCTCGCGATCCCCGATGCGATGTGGCTCTACGAGCGCGAGCCCGGTCCGGCGGGGGAGCTCAAGGCGCAGCGCCTCCAGGACATGATGATCAACATCTGCGAGAACCACAAGGATCGCTTCGCGGTCCTCGACATCCCGCAGAGCAAGGACGTGGAGTGGGTGAGGCGGTGGCGACGCCGCACGGACAGCTCGTTCTGCGCGTACTACTGGCCGTGGCTCAAGGTCACGACCCACGAGGAGAAGTCGCGGACCGTGCCGCCGTCGGGCCACTTGCTCGGCTGCTATGCCCGGCGCGATCTCGTGGACGGTGTCCACACCGCCCCGGCCAACATGGAGATCACGGGGGCGTCGGATGTCTCGCTCCGGATCACCGAGGACCACATCGGCCTCCTCAACAGCGACGCGGTGAACACCTTTCGCCTCCAGCGAGGCGTCCGCGCGTGGGGTGCTCGTACGGCGTCTTCTGATCCGCAGTGGCGGTACATCCCGGTTCGCCGTCTTTTCATCATGTTACGCCGCTCGATCGAGGCGGGCTACGCGTGGATCACGTTCGAGCCCAACAACCACAAAACGTGGGATCTCGTGAGGGAGCGGACGGTGTCTTTTCTCTCGAATCTCCACGCAAAAGGGATGTTGGCCGGAGGGAATCCCGAACAGGCCTTCTTCGTAAAATGCGATGCTGAGAACAACCCGCCCGAGCAGGTGGATTCAGGCATGTTGATTTGCGACATCGGCGTGGCGCCCGTCTCTCCCGCCGAGTTCATCATGATTTCGCTAACGCAGACGATGAACGGTCCAGAGTCGACGACGACGTAGGAGAGTCATGACGCGCATCCAACCACTTCCCGTATTTTGCTTCCACGTGACGCTCAATTTGAAGGGCGGCAACACGGGTGTCGCGTTCTTCAAGAGCGTCGGCGGCTTGAAGTACGAGACGGAGATCGTCCCCGTGCGCGAAGGCGGCGTGAACGACACGACCTGGCAGCTCGTCGGCGCCACGAAGTGGTCGAACTTGATCTTGAAGCAGGGCTACACGGGTGACTCCGCGCTGCTCAAGTGGCGCGAAGCATGGCTGTCGCGCACCGAGAAGAAAGAGCGCATCGAGAGCGGGACCATCGTGCAGCTCGACGGCAACCTTCGGGAGAAGGCGAAGTGGACGTTCTATCGGGGCTGGCCTGCGAAGTGGGAGCTGTCCGAGCTGGACGCGACGAAGAGCGAGCTCGCGATCGAGACGCTCGAGATCGCGCATGAAGGCTTGAAGTGGGAGAAGGGCTCGGGCGCGAAGGTGCAGCCCGGTGGCTGATACCCCCGACACCCGCGCGTTGACGGCTGCTCTCTCGGGTCCCGCATGGACGACCCGTGCGGGCGGCGCTGCAATGCACTCCGCGAATCGCCACGTCGAGCGCTGGGCGCCCGAGTCGAACGCGACCCGTGTACGCTCGATGCGCTCGCTCGGGTTCGTCGATCGCCTGGTCGCGCCGTGGCTCGAGACCTCGCAGCGCTCGATGGGCCTGCGCATGTTCTCGTCGCCGATGCACGCGCAGACCAACGAGCGCAGCGCGCAGTCGGTGTCGTGGGTGTTTCCTCGTCCCTGGTATCAGGACGAGCTCGATTGGATGGCCGCGTCTCGCGAGCAGAGCGAGATGGAGATGGTCAGCGGCGCGCCGTCGCCGTCGATGCTCACCACGCGTGGCACGTACGTCGCCCCGCAAGCGCAGCAGCGCGCGTCGTCGACGGTGATGCCGTCGGCGCTGTACGAGTACGTCGCGCCGTCGCTGTCGATCGCGCAGCCGGCCCCACACCCCGTACAACGGCAGCAGCAGACGCCGTTCGTGGCGCCAGCGACGCAGGCGTATTCGCCGCTCGTCTCGCTCGCCGCCGTGCAGGCCGCCGAGCTGATGAACCGCGCCGTCGCGCCGCTCGTCACGACGAGCACGCCGAGCGCTGCCCAGCCGGCAGTGTCGACGCAGATGGGACGTGTCTCGCCCGCGCTCCGCACGGTGCTGACCACGATGCTCGAGCGCGCGTCCATTCCGGAGGCGCCCACCGCTGCATCCACGCGTGCGCCCGAGATGGTGACGCCGCCGTCGCCGACCGATGACACGCACGCGGACGAAGCGCCGTCGACGGTGATGGCGCAGCAGGTCGCGAGCGAACTGCACACGCAGCGCGTACAGATGGCGCAGGTCCAAGCGATCGCGCAACAACACCAGCAGGCCGCACGTGTTGCCGAGGCGCAGGTCGTCGCGCAGCGCGCCGAGGTCGAGCGCCCGCCCGTCGAGCGGCCGACCCCGGCCGTCTCGCCCGTTGCTCCGGTGGCGAGCACGCCGATGGCGATCGAACCGAGCGCGCCGGGCGCGTCGACGGCGCCAACGACCGAGCCGTCGGTCGCCGCGTCGGTCGCTGCGTCCGCGCCTTCGACGCAAACGCCCGCCGAGAACGAGCGTGCGCGGATCGAAGAGCGTGTCCTCGCACGCGTCGCCGAGCGTGTTGCCGCGCAGCGCCTTCACGAGAGTGCGCGCGCCGAGGCGGCGATCCACGCGCGCTCGCTCGACGAGCGTCGCGAGACGCCCGTTGCGGCGGCTCCGGTGCAACCACCGGCCGAGATCCTCGCGGCGATCGCGACCCTCCCTCCGCAGCTCGCGGCGGTTCTCACCGAGAACCTCCGCCAGCCAGGGGGGGCGGTCCAGGCGATCGCGCAGGTCAACGAAGCGCTTCGCACCGCCGAGCTCATGGCGTACAGCGCCGCCTCGAACACCGCGTTCGAGCCAACCCGTGGTCCCCGCCTGATGATGCCCGCTGGCCTCGGCGGCCTCGTCGCCACGGTCGATCGCGCGCACGCGTCGCCGATGGCGGCGCCGGCGCAGCCGATGTCGACGGTATCGGGTGATGCGCGCGCGACGACGTACCGTGTTCCGACGCTGCCGTGGGTCGCGCCGACGACGCCGACCGCGATCGGTACACCCTCGTCGACGTCCGCGCGGGTTGCTCCGACGTCCGCGCTCGGTGCGGCTACGACGGCAGCACCACAAGCTCTCACGCAACTCGCGTGGGCCGATCGCTGGCTCGCGCGCTTTGCGGGCGCGAGCACGCGCTCCCTCGAGGCGATGCAGGTCGCGTCGTCGACCTCGCCGCTCTCGCAGCTCGCCACGGCGGCGCCCGAGACCGTGTTCCTCGCGGCGATGTTTGACGAGCCCGCACGCGAGACCGTGCGTGGTCCGGCGTCTCCGGCCACGAGCGCTGCAGCGGCGGTACGCATGCCGACGCTAATCCCCGCGGCGCCGCCTCCGATCCAGCGCTTCGATGATTCCGCCGAGACTCCCGACGACGTGTTCGCCCAGATCTCGGCGGCCGCCACGCGCAATCGCAAGGCACCCGTCGCTGCGCAGCCCGTCGCCGCGCCAGCTCCGATCGCACCATCGCCGGTCGCTGCGCCGATCGCCGAGCGAACGACCTACGCGGATCATGTCGCGCAGAGCGTCCCGTCGGCGCCGCACGCCGGCCTCGCAGCACAGCTCGCGTCGTCTCCATTCGCGCCCGCGCTGCGCCACATTCTCGCGCTGCCGTCGGCGCCGAGCTTCGACGTTCGTTCGCTGTTCGGTGGTGGACTGTCGGCGACGTATCTCGCCGGACTCCTCGCGCCGTCGACCAGCGAGCTCCCCGTGTCGAGCCTCGCGCCCGCGTGGGCGCAGTGGTCGCCACTCGGTGAGAGCGCGGATGCGCCGACTGCGCGTACGGTCCCGAGCTTCGACGCTGCGTACGTGGCGCCCGATGACATCTCCGCGCCCGATGCATCTGTCGAGGCACGTCCCGACGCAGCGTCGACCGCGCAAGTAGCTAGCGCGCAGCGCGCGCCCGAGATCGCTCCGCTCACGACGATGCGCTCCGCGCTGCTGTCATGGACGGCGGATGTCGGCGCAGCGCCGTCGGCGATGACCCCCACGGCGGAGTCCGTCACGAGCCAGATCGTTCCGTCGATGGTCACCCCATCGCCCGCGCGTTCGATGCTCCAGTCGATGTCGATGCCGATGGTCGGCGAGACGGAGCCGAGCGCGATCGGCGCATGGACGTCGCCGGGTGCGATCGCGGATCGCGCGTTCGGCTATTCGCTCGCGCACGAGCGCTCGACCGCGGATCTCTCCTTCGACTTCGTTCCGCCCGAGCTCGTCCTCGCGGCACGCGTCTACGGCCTCGGCCCCGCCGAAGCTGCGCAGGCCGCACGCCTCGCGATCGCGGGTCCCGGTCAGCTCACCGCGATGGCGAACACCGTCGATCGCACGTTCGTGAGCGCGATGGCGATCGAAGCGGAGCGCCGTGACGGCCGCGCCGTGACGACCGCGTATCCGACACGCATGGGTGATGTCGCGACGCGCCCTGCGCTCGGAGCGCCGGGCATGCCGGTGGTCGCTCCGTCGGAGGCGACGCCGTCGCCGACCGCGGCCTCTGCAACGACTCCGACTCCGACTCCGACCCCGACGACGATGGCGCCGGCGGCGATCGCGCCAAGCCTCATCGGCAGCGCTGCGCACAGCGCGTTCGGTGTCGATCGCCGTGCGCCGCGTGGTGCATTCCTCTGGCCGGCCGCCACGGTGGCTGCGCTCGGCCTCACCGCGTCGAGCCCCGATGGCGAGCAGTCGATGTCGGTCGCTGCGCTCGAGCTCTTGGCGGCACAAGCGGTCACCGAGATCGGCACGTACGCAGCGCTCGACGACGATCGCGAGATGTCGACGACCGATGGCGCGCGAACCCTCGAAGGTGTCGAGTCGCGCCCGGCGCTGCCTGGCGTGGCGCGCGTGTCCGATGACGCGACGGCACCGGCGCGTGCAAGCCAACAGGCTGCGGGCGAGCCAGCGGAGGCCGACGTGCTCGACACCGCAGGCGCGATGATCGCTCCCTCGCGTCGCGCGCGCTTCGACGCGCTTTACGTCGCGCTCAGCCAATCGCCGAGTGGTCGCGACCTCTCGCCTGCCGCGCGCGCGGCTCGTGCACTCGCACTCGCGGGTCGTGGCGAAGATGCACCCGCGTCTGCGTTCGAGCGCGCTGCCACGGTGTGGGACGTGCTGCCGGTCGTGTACGCGACCGAAGGCATGTCCACCGAAGAAGCCGTCCACACGCAAGCCGAGCTCGGCGCGAACACGCCGCGTGGAATCGCGGCGCGCGCATCGCTCCGCCGTCCGGGCATCGGTGGCGCGGCGATGGAGCTCCTCGGCAACGAGGGACGTCCGGGTCTCGCGCCGCTGTCGTCGCGCGCGGGTGAAGCGCTCGCGTCGTACGTCACATCGGTCTCCGTTCCGTCGGTGCCGGTGGGCTCGACGAGCGCGCCGTCTTCATCGTCCTCCGTTCCGATCGCACAGCGCGCGCCGTCCGCGGCAGCCGAGCTCGTCCAGACGGGACGCCCGTCGGGTCGTCACGGCGGCGGCGAGACCGAGATCCCGCCGTGGTTCGAAGCGGCCGCGCGCAAGATGCTCGGCGAGCGCATGGGAACCGAGTCGCTGTCGCTCGCAGAGCTCACGCTCGTCAACAACGCCCCGGCGACGCAGATCGCCGCAGCATCGAAGACCGGCCACGTCTCCGCCGCTCCGTCGGCTCCGGGCGCTGGTGGTGGTGACGAGGGTGAGAGCAAGAAGGGCGATGGCGAGGACATCGACGCGATCGCCGAAGAAGTCTACGCAAAGATCATGATCATGATGGACGCAGCGCGTTCGCGTAACGGGGAGCCCTACCTATGAGTTTCGAACCAATAAAAGAAAAGCTCACCATCGGAAGCATCGACAACTCGGGCCTCCAGGTCGAGGCGCAGTACAACCCCAAGGAGCTCCAGGTCGACAAGGTCATCCCTTGGACGAAAGCGAACCAGTCGAACAAGACGAACGACGAGGGTATTCACCTCGAGTTCGGCGGCGCGCAGGGACGCACGATGACCGTCGAGATGTTGTTCGACGGCTTCGAGAAGAACGAGAGCGTCGCGCCGAAGATCAAGACACTCGAGGATCTCGCGTCGGTCATCACGGCCGCCGGAGAGAAGGAAGACGAGCGCCGTCCGCACCGCTGTACGATCAGCTGGGGCAAGAAGGGCTTGCCGCGCTTCGACTGCGTCATCGAGCACATCTCGACGAAGTACACGATGTTCTCCGCGGATGGTGTCCCGCTCCGTGCGACGTGCACCGTGAAGCTCAAGGAAGCGAACGCGGTGTCGGCGAAGAAGCCGGCGGCTTCTGGCAACCCCCAGTAACCGGGAGGCCCCATGCCTGATCAAAACAAGTCTGGATCACCAAACGTCGACGTTCTCGTCGACGGTGCTGAAGTCCCCGACGATCACTTCCAGGAGTACGTCGTCGAGCGCGACATGTTCCAACCGGACATGGCGACGATCGTTTTGAATAATCAGGGCAATCGTTACACCGATAAGAAGATCGGTGCGCAGGTGGAGATCAAAGTCGGCGACGAGAAGACGTCGATCTTCAAGGGCGAGATCGTCGGCCTCGAACCGACGTTCGGCGAGAAGTCGCGCATCACGATCCGCTGCATGAACAAGCTGCACCGTCTCCTGCGCATCCGGAAGTCGCGCACGTGGACGGACAAGACGGACAAGCAAGTCCTCGAGGCCGTCGTCGGCGATGCCGGCCTCACCCTCGAGTGGAAGCACGACAAGAACATCACGTACAAGCACGTGTACCAACACAACCAGACGGACCTCGAGTTCATCCGCGTTCGCGCGGCGCGTCTCGGCTGTCACGTGTGGTGCGTCGACACGAAGGTGTACGTGCAGGAGCCGGACTTCGGCGCCACGTGCGGCCTCACGCTCGAGGTAGCAAAGTCGTCCAAGGACGCGCAGCTGATGTCGTTCTCGCCGCGGTTGTCGTCAGCAGGCGTCGTGAAGAAGGTGACCGTTCGCGGCTGGAACCCCGAGAAGAAAGAGCTGATCGAGGGGAGCTACAGCAACACCAGCTCGCAGCTCGGCAGCACCCACGCGAGCGCGGCCGCCAACGATCACGGCAAGGAAGAGACCTTCGTCGCGGATCACCCGATCACGAGCAAGGAAGAAGCCGACGCACTCGCCAAGGCTCGCATGATCGATATGTGCCTCACGTACATCACCGGTGAAGCGCAGGTGAAGGGTACCGAGCCCAAGCTCGAGCTCGGCAAGACCGTGACGGTCAAGGCGAACGCCGAGAAGGATAGCGATCCGTTCAACGGCGACTACTTCATCATGGGCGTCACGCATCGCCACAAGACCAAAGGTGAGGGCGGTGGCAACGCAAAGCCCGCACACGCAATCCTGAAGCTCGCGCGCGACGCGCAGGGGCCGAAGTAGCCGATGCGTGCCGGTGGACCGCGAGTCGATTCTCTCGACGAAGTGCAGTACGGCCTGCACTACGCCATCGTCACGCAGAACAAAGATCCGGAGAACCTCGATCGCATCAAGGTTCGCTTCCCGTGGCTCGCGAACGGCGAGACCGACCAGAGCGCGTGGGCGCAGCTGCTCACGCCGATGGAGGGCAAGAAGTTCGGCTGGTACAACGTCCCCGAGATCAACGACGCTGTCGTCGTGATGTTCATCGCGGGTGACGTGAGCCAACCGATCATCATCGGCGGCGTGTGGAGCACGCCAGACTTCTCGCCGGAGCCCAACGAGGACGGGAAGAACAACTTCCGCGGCTATCGCAGCCGCAGCGGCTCGCGCCTGATCTTCGACGACAGTGGGAAGGTCAAGGTCGTGTTCGCCGATAAAACGGCGAAGAACATGTTCGGTATCGGCGAGTTCGCGAAAGACGGATCGGGGCCCAACGTGTGCGCCGTCTACAAGCCGTCGATGTCGGGCGACAAGGGCGTGTCCTTCTCGTCGATGCAGGGGCGTCTCGAGATCACCTGCAAGGACGGCAAGCTCACCATGACCGCCGGCAAGAACATCAAGATCAACGCCAAGACCACCATCGACGTGAAAGTGGGTGGTGACACCAAGCTCGATGGCAGCTCGAGCGCAACCATCTCGTCGGGCTCGCCGAGCAGCTACGACGCACCCAAGATCAAGATCGCCTAAGCGGCGGAAAAGGCCACGACGTGACGCTCTTCCCCATCGATCGCGTTGTGCCTCTTGCTCTCCGTGCGGACAAGCTCCGCGGCGTTCATCACGCGATCTGCGTGGAGAACACCGAGGGTGACGGCAACCCTGGCTATCGCGTCAAGGTGAAGTTCCCGTGGCTCTCCAACGAGGAGAAGACGTATTGGGCGCGCATCGCGACGCCGATGGGTGGCGCCGAGCGCGGAACGTACTTCCTGCCCGAGCCGGATGATCAGCTGCTCGTGGTGTTCGAGCACGGCGACATCGACAACCCGATCGTCATCGGCGCGTTGTGGAGCAAGAAGCAGGAGCCCGTCGAGGTCAATCAGACGGGCAAGAACAACACGAAGCTGATCAAGTCACGCTCCGGTCACCGCATCATCTTCGACGACAAAGAAGGATCCGAGAAGATCATCATCGTCGACAAGACGCGGAACAACAAGATCGTCCTCGATGCGCCGCAGAAGCTGGTCCAGATCCAGTCGGCCGGTGACATCGAGGTCAAAGCGAAAGACAACATCATTGTTCACGCGAAGGCGCTGAAGGTCGGCACCAGCGACGGGCTCAAGGGCTCGGGCAAGATGTACAAGTCGCACGCGGCGGCGAACTTCACGTTCAAGTCGAGCGGCGACATCACGATCACCGCGTCGCAGGTGCAGATCAACGAGAGCGCATCCCCTGCGTGTCAGGTGACAGGCTCGGGCTCGGGCTCCCTCGAAGGCGTTGCATCGGAAGCCGGCGGCGAGCAGGTGCAAGAGCAAGCAGGCTCGGGTGGTGGCGGCGGTGGTGGTGGCGCAGCAGCAGGTGGTGCAGGCGCTGGGGGCGCGGGTGGTGCCGGTGCGGGTGGCGCGGATGCGGGTGGCGCGGATGCGGGTGGCGCGAGCGGTCAGGACAAAGGCCTCGGCTCCACGGCGAGCTCGTCGGCATCCGAGCAAGCGCAAGCATCGGCAGCAGGCACGGACTTCTTCGGCGGCGGCTCCGTCGTCGACGTGGAAGCGAACGTCAGCGTCGACGCGTCGGGCAAGATCACTGCGACGGGCAACGTCACCGGCTCGGCCGCAGGTATGTCCGGCTCCGCAGGTGGAACGGCCAGCGGTCAAGTCACCGACTCCGGCGTGAGCGGAAGCGCGAGCGGATCGGCGAGCGGCAAGGCCGAAGCGGGTGGCGCGAAGGCCGAGGGCAAGGCGGAAGGGAAGGCGGAAGGCAAAGCCGACGTCGGTCCGGACGGCGTGAAGGCTGACGGCAAGGCCGAGGGTAAAGCGGAAGGCAGCGCGAGCGCCGAGTCGGGCGGCGCGAAGGCCGAGGCGAGCGGTAAGGCCGAGGGGAAGGCAGAGGGCAGTGCAGAAGCGGGCGCTGGCGGCGCGAAGGCCGAAGGCAAAGCAGAGGGCAAGGCCGAAGGCAGCGCGAGCGCTGAAGCAGGTGGCGCGAAGGCCGAGACGAGCGGTAAGGCCGAAGGCAGCGCGGAAGGCAAGGCAGAAGCGGGTCCTGGCGGCGCGAAGGCCGAGGGCAAGGCGGAGGCGAGCGCTGAGGGCAAGGCCGAAGCAGGCGCAGGTGGCGCGAAGGCCGAGGCTAGCGGAAGCGCGAACGCCAGCGCAGAAGGTAAGGCAGAAGCAGGTCCCGGCGGCGCGAAGGCGGAAGGCAAGGCCGAAGCCGGAGCCGAAGGGAAAGCGGAGGCGAGCGCTGGTGGCGCGAAGGCGGAAGCCAGTGGAAGCGCGAGCGCGAGCGCAGAAGGAAAAGCGGAGGCAGGTCCCGGCGGCGCGACCTCCGAGGGCAGCGCGAGCTCGAGCTCCGAAGGTAGCGCGAGCGCTGGAACTGGCGGCGGCGGCGGATCGGGTGGCGCGCAAGCCGGCGCTTCGAGTGATGCAGGCGGCGGGCAAGCAGGTGGCGCCGGTGACAGCGCACAAGCGGGTGGAGCCGGTGGCGGTGGCGGTGGCGGTGGAGCGGCGGCCGGTGGCGGATCGACTGGCGGAGCTGCGACCGACGGTGGCGGCGGTGCCGGTGCAGCGAGCGGCGGAGCTGCGGCCGAGGGTGGTGCGCCGGCCGGTGCCGGAACTGGTGGAGCGGGCGGTGGAGCTGCGGCCGGTGGAGCTGCGGCCGGCGGTAATTCTTCGGCCGGCGGTGGAGCCGGCGGCGCGGAAGCTGGTGGAGCGGGTGGTGCAGCAGCGGGCAGTGGAGCTGCGGGCAGTGGAGCTGCGGGCGATGG
>JAEYYV010000344.1 GCA_023428295.1 Pseudomonadota bacterium | reverse complement strand
GCCACGGCCGCCAGGCCGCCGCCACCGGACGCCGGCCCGCCGGCCACGACCGACGCCGGCGCCGGCGCAGCGCCCACTGGCGGCATCGGCGGGAGGAACGTGCTCGTCATCTTCGTCGACACGCTGCGCGCCGATCGCATGGGCTACGCGGGCTATCAGCGCGACGGCAAGTCGCTCACACCGCGGCTCGACGCGCTGGCCAAGGACTCGAGCGTGTTCATGAAGGCATACGCACAAGCGCCGAACACGCCGCGCTCGGTGCCGTCGTTCCTGTCGTCGCGCTATCCGTCGCAGCTCAAGGTCGACAAGATGAAGAAGAGCTATCCGATCGTCCAAGACGAGGCGGACCTCCTGTTCGAGGTCATGAAGGGCGCGGGCTTCGCGACGTTTGGCATGAGCTCGCACTTCTACTTCTGCGATCGCAAGAAGTACCCGGACACGTGCAAGGACGTCGTGTCGTGGATGGCGTCCAACGTCACGCAGGGCGCCGACGAGTGGGACAACACCGACGCGCTGAACATCTACTGCAAGGACTGCCCGGACTCCAACAAGGACAAGGCCGGGCCGCGCACCGTCAAGAAGACGATCGCGAAGCTCGAGGAGCTCGCGCAAAAGCCCCGCGACAGGTTCGCGATGATCGTTCACCTGTTCGAGCCGCACTCCACGTACGTCGAGCACGAGGGCTACCCCATCACCGAGAAGGGCACGAGAGCGCTCGAGCAGAAGTACGACTACGAGATCGCCGTCACCGACAAGTACATCGGCGAGCTCGTCGACGCGCTCGATAAGACCGGCCTCGCGAAGGACACCACGGTGATCGTGCTGTCGGATCACGGCGAGGCCTTCGGCGTGCACGAGTTCGCGGGAGAGCGCATGTTCTTCCACGGCCAGACGCTCTACAACGAGCTCATCCACGTGCCGCTGCTCGTCCACGTGCCGGGCCAAGCGGGCAAGAAGCACGACGATGTCGTCGAGCTGATCGATCTCGCGCCCACGGTCGCCGCGCTGTTCGGCGTGCAGCCTGCCGCGTCGTGGCGCGGTCGCAGCCTCGTGCCGCTCCTCGAAGGCAAGGAGCTCCCTGCCAAACCGGCGTTCGGCGAGCTGTTGCCCGAGCCGAAGTGGGATCACGACGCGAAGTCGATGATCTCTGCCGACGGAACGCGCCACGTGTTCTATCGAATCAGCGACTCGCGCTGGGAGATCTACGACCTCGTCAACGATCCCGAAGAGCGAAAGAACATCGCCGATTCGGATCCCAACGCAGCCGCGCTCAAGGCCGAACTCGCCGCATGGATCGAAGGTCCGCTCGCCTCCGGAGGTGACTGATGAGCCAGACGGAGTTCAAGAACCCCACACCAACGGTCGACATCTTGATCGAGATCGACGGCCGCCCCGGCGAGCTCGTGTTCATCGAGCGAGCGCGCGAGCCGAAGGGCTTCGCGTTGCCCGGTGGCTTTGTCGACGAGGGCGAGTGGATCGCCGACGCCGCGGTGCGCGAGGCGAAAGAAGAGACCGGGCTCGACGTCGAGATCGTGGAGCTGTTCCACGTGTACTCGAACCCCGCGCGCGATCCGCGCAAGCACACGGTGTCGACGGTGTTCATCGGCCGCGCCACGGGCATGCCGGTCGGCAGCGACGACGCCGCGAGCGCGATCGTGTGCGCGCCCGACGCCCTGCCCCAGCCGCTCGTGTTCGATCACGCGACGATCGTCGCTGACTATGTCGCGTACAAAGCGCGCGGTGCGCGCCCGCCTGCGCGGCGCTAGCGGACCGCCGCGACGGCTCTCGTACGCGGAACGGCGCGAGGGGGGCTCATCGGAGCATTCGGAGCGCACGAATCGCGGCACGTCCTTCGTCCGCACCCGCTGCGCCAGCGATCTCGACCAGCTCGGCGACGAGCAGCGCGCGGCGCGGATCGTCGATGGCGATCGCGTCGAGCAACGTCGCGCGAATCGCAACGTCGCGCGGATTCCACCGCGACGCGATCCACATGCGCGCGATCGAGGTCACCGTCGGGCGGCGCTTGTACACCGCGATGCTGCCGACGGCGTCGGTCGGATCGTCGTCGGAACGCAGCGCGGCGTCTGCATCGACGGACCCGGTGTCGAGTGGCGCAGGGACCGGTGCGGCGAGCTTCGCGCGACGCGCGGAGAGCACCTCGACTTGCTTCGTGCGGCCCATCGCGCGGCTCGCGACGATCGCTGCATCGAGCGCATGCGCCAGCGCGTCGCGGCCCGCGAGATCGATCGCCGATCGCGCTGCCTCGAGCGCGTGATGATTGCTGCCGACGCCGACGAGCACGCGCGCGAGCTGTGTCCACACGATCGAAGGATCGCCATGCGCCGCCGCGGCGGTCATTCCATGAACGAGCGCTGCGTCCGGATCGCCCGCGCGCGCAGCGGCGTCGGCCAGCCCGCGCACGAACGCTGGCTCGGGGCTATCGTCGACCGCTCGCTGCCACGCGCTCCGCGCGCGCGCGGGATCGCCGAGCAAGCTCCACAGCGTGCCGAGCGCTGCGTTCGCGAGCGCCGCATCGGCGGCCTGCGCGACCACGTCCCGCGCGAGGCGATCGGCGATCGCGGGATCGCGTCGATACGCCGTGACGATCGCGGACGCGTTCGCGATCGCGAGTCCCCGCGCGGCGAGGTAGCGATCGATCGCCGTCGCGTATGGATCGCGAAGCGCTTCGGG
>JAEYYV010000200.1 GCA_023428295.1 Pseudomonadota bacterium | reverse complement strand
CGAGCGTGATGTGGCCCATGCGCTCGCGGCGCACCTTGGCCTGGATGACCTCGACGCCGCACTTCTCGCAGACGACGCCACGGTGCTTCATGCGCTTGTACTTGCCGCAGTTGCACTCGTAGTCCTTCACCGGGCCAAAGATCTTGGCGCAGAAGAGGCCGTCACGTTCGGGCTTGAACGTACGGTAGTTGATGGTCTCGGGCTTCTTGACCTCGCCGTGGCTCCATTCGCGGATCTTCTCCGGCGACGCGAGCATGATGCGGATGGCGCTGAACGAACGCGGGTCTTTCGGCTTCTCGAAGAAATTGAAGATGTCCTTCACGGATTCTCCTGGGTGCTTCTAGTCAGAGGGTTGGTTCGTTGACCGCCTTCGGCGGCCCCACGCGTCGGGTTGCTTCGCACCCCGCCCCGGCGTCGCCGGGTGTGCCACTGCGTGGCACCCGCGTGGTCAGCTCGGTCAGCCTGCGCTGCCCATCTTGTCGGCGACTTCGCGTGCGAGAGCAGCGAGGCCCGCGGGGATTCCCGGCGCCTGCTCGCGCTGGCGTTGCGGCATCGACGGATCCTCGATGAGCTCGACGTCCAGGCACAGCGCCTGGAGCTCCTTGAGGAGAACGTTGAACGACTCCGGCAGGCCGGCTTCGAGGACGTGCTCGCCCTTCACGATCGACTCGTACATCCGAGTGCGACCGAGAACGTCGTCGGACTTCACGGTGAGGAACTCCTGCAGCGCGTACGCGGCGCCGTAGGCTTCCATCGCCCACACTTCCATCTCGCCGAGGCGCTGACCGCCGAACTGCGCCTTGCCACCGAGCGGCTGCTGGGTGACGAGCGAGTACGGGCCAATGCTGCGAGCGTGGATCTTGTCGTCGACGAGGTGGTGGAGCTTCAGCATGTACATCACGCCGACGGTCACCGGGTTCTCGAACGGCTCGCCCGTCTTGCCATCGATCAGCCGCGACTGACCGGTGGTCGACAGACCTGCCATCTTGAGCGCGGCCTTGATCTCGGCCTCCTCGGCGCCGTCGAACACCGGCGTGGCGAGGTGGATGCCCGTGGTGAGCGTCTTCGCGAAGCGACCGACGTCCTCGTCCTTGAGCTTGTCGATGAACTCGGCCTGCTCGGGGAACAGCTTCGTCAGCTTGCCCTTGAGGACGTCCGCCGACCAGTTCGTGTCGAGGTACGCCTGGATCTGGTTACCGAGCGACTTGGCCGCCCAGCCCAGGTGCACTTCGAGGATCTGGCCGATGTTCATGCGCGACGGCACGCCCAGCGGGTTGAGGCAGATGTCGACCGGCGTTCCGTCCTCGAGGTACGGCATATCCTCCTCGGGGAGGAGGCGCGAGACGACGCCCTTGTTGCCGTGGCGACCGGCCATCTTGTCGCCGACCGAGAGCTTCCTCTTGATCGCGAGGTAGACCTTCACGAGCTTGATCACGCCGGGCGGCAGCTCGTCGCCCTTCGTGAGCTTGCTGATCTTCTCCGAATACTGCGCCTCGATGTTGAAGACATCTTCTTCACGCTTCGCGGCGAGCTGCTCGAGCTGCTCCTCGATCTTTCCTTCGCCGGAGTCGAGCTGGATCTCGTGCCAGTAGCGCTGCGGCACCACATCGGGCGAGAGCATCTCGGGCGTGATCTTCTCGCCCTTCGGCAGGAGGACCTTGCCCTTGTCGTCGACGAGACGCGACGCCGTCACCTTGCCGTGAAGCAGCTCGCGCATCTTGTTGTAGTACGCCTCCGAGATGATCTTCACCTCGTCGCGCTTGTTGACCATGAGGAGCTCTTTTTCGGCGTCCTCGATCGCCTGAGCGCGCTCGTCCTTCTCGGTGCCCTTGCGTGCGAACACGCGAGCGCCGATGACGACGCCGGTGACGCCGGGCGGAACGCGGAGCGACGTATCGCGAACGTCGCCGGCGCGCTCGCCGAAGATCGCGCGGAGGAGCTTCTCTTCCGGCGACAGCTGCGTCTCGCCCTTCGGCGTGATCTTGCCGACGAGGATGTCGCCAGCTTTGACCTCGGCGCCGATGCGCACGATGCCCGACTCGTCGAGATCCTTGAGCGCTTCTTCACCGACGTTCGGGATGTCGCGCGTGATCTCTTCCTTGCCGAGCTTGGTGTCGCGCGCGACGCACTCGAACTCCTCGATGTGGATCGACGTGAAGACGTCGTTCTTGACGAGCTTCTCGTTGATGAGGATCGAGTCTTCGAAGTTGTAACCGCCCCATGGCATGAACGCGACGACGACGTTCTGGCCGAGCGCGAGCTCGCCCGTCTCGGTCGCCGGACCATCCGCGATCACGTCGCCGGCCTTCACGCGGTCACCCGGCGTGACGATCGGCTTCTGGTTCATGCACGTGTTCTGGTTCGAGCGCTGGAACTTCACCAGCGTGTAGATGTCCGGGCGGACCGAGTTCGGGTCCTTCGGGTCCACCTTGCTCGGACGAACGACGACGCGGTTCGCATCGACCCAGTCGACGATGCCGTCGCGCTTGGCGACGACGGTGACGCCGGAGTCACGCGCGACGATGCCTTCCATACCCGTGCCGATGAGCGGCGACGTGGTGCGGATGAGCGGCACCGCCTGGCGCTGCATGTTCGATCCCATGAGCGCGCGGTTCGCGTCGTCGTGCTCGAGGAACGGGATCAGCGACGCGGCCACCGACACCAGCTGGTTCGGCGAGACCTCCATCAGCGTGACGTCCTCGGGCTTGGACATGATCACGTCGGAGCCCTTGCGGCTCGAGACCTGATCGTCCGTCAGCTTGTTCGCCTTCTGCGTGGCGTTGGCGTGCGTGATGATCTGGCCCTCCTCCTGGAGCGCCGAGAAGAACGCGACGTCGTCGGAGATCTTGCCCTGCTCCACCTGGCGGTACGGCGTCTCGATGAAGCCGTACTCGTTCACGCGAGCGAACGTGGAGAGCGACGCGATGAGACCGATGTTCGGTCCTTCCGGCGTCTCGATGGGGCAGATGCGGCCGTAGTGCGTGGGGTGCACGTCGCGAACTTCGAAGCCCGCGCGCTCGCGCGTGAGACCACCGGGTCCGAGCGCCGAGAGACGACGCTTGTGCGTGACCTCGGAGAGCGGGTTCGTCTGGTCCATGAACTGCGAGAGCTGCGAGGAGCCGAAGTACTCCTTCACCACCGCGGAGACAGGCTTCGCGTTGATGAGATCGTGCGGCATGAGCGTCTCGATCTCTTGCGACATCGACATGCGCTCTTTGATCGCGCGCTCCATGCGGACCAGACCGATGCGGTACTGGTTCTCCATGAGC
>JAEYYV010000111.1 GCA_023428295.1 Pseudomonadota bacterium | reverse complement strand
GCGCCGGCGAGCGCACTCGCGAGCTCGCTCGCATTCGGACGCTGCGCGGGCTCGACCTGCACGGCGCGATCGATGATCGCCGCGAGCTCCTCGGACACCGCGGGCGCCGTCGCGCGCACCGGCGGCAGCGGTGCGAGCAGCGCGGTCGTCGCTTGCTCGAGGCGTGGCCACGCGCCGCTCACCGCGTGATAGAGGACCGCGCCGAGCCCGAAGATGTCGCCCTCGCGATCGCACTGCCCGCGCAGCAGCGCCTCGGGCGGCGCATAGGCGGGCGAGCCCACGAACTGCCCCGTCATGGTCAGCGACGAGTCGGGCACGTGTGCGACGCCGAAATCAGCGAGCTTCCAGGTCTGCTCGCCTGCCGCGAGGATGTTCGCGGGCTTCACGTCGCGGTGCACGATGCCGCGCTCGTGGGCCGCGGCGAGCGCTCGCGCGATCTGGATGCCGAGCGCGCGCACGGCGGGCTCGGGCAGCGCGCCTCCCGCGAGGCGATCCTTGAGCGAAGGTCCGGCCACACACTCCATCACGAGGTACGGCGGGTCCGCGTCGAGGCCGATATCGAAGACCACGACGACGCTCGGGTGCGTCAGCGAGGCGATGGCGCGGGCCTCTTGGCGGAAGCGCTCGTCGAGGATGCGCGCCGCGAGCTCGTTGCGCTGCGACTTCAGCACCTTGATCGCGACCTCGCGACCGAGCGCCTCGTCGGTGGCGGCGTAGACCTCGCCCATCGCGCCCGCACCGAGCGTACCGGTCACACGGTAGCGGCCAAAGCGCTCGGGCGGCACGAGGAGAGCGTATCAGGACGGCGATCGCCATGGCGCGACGGCGCCCGCTCGGCTAGGGTGCGCCCACGAACCACATACGGGGGAGCTTCGTCGAGAGGCTGAGAGGCGCGGACCGCGCGACCCCAAACCTGATCGAGGTAATGCTCGCGAAGGGAAGGCTCATGAGCAGCACGAACGGCAACGGCAACGGCAATGGCAATGGCAACGGCAACGGCAAGCGCTCGCTGCCCCAGGTGACCCAGGATCCAGTCGCGAACCTGCCGGTGATCGACGGGTTCCCCGCGTCGGAGAAGGTGTACGTCGAGGACGGCGAGCTCCGCGTTCCCGTCCGCCGCATCCACCTCTCGGGCGGCGAGCCCAGCTTCGATGTCTACGACACCAGCGGCCCGCAGGGCATCGATCCGCACCAGGGGCTGCCCAAGCTCCGCAAGGCGTGGATCGATGCGCGCCTCGCCGATGGCGACTCGGGAAATCGTTCGCAGATGCACTACGCGCGTCGCGGGATCATCACGCCGGAGATGCGGTTCGTCGCGATCCGCGAGCGCGTGACGCCGGAGTTTGTCCGCGACGAGCTCGCGCGCGGCCGCGCGATCCTGCCCGCCAACATCAATCACCCCGAGAGCGAGCCGATGATCATCGGCCGCAACTTCCTCGTGAAGATCAACGCGAACATCGGTAACTCCGCCGTGACGTCGGGGATCGGCGAGGAGGTCGACAAGCTGCGCTGGGCGGTCAAGTGGGGCGCGGACACGGTCATGGATCTCTCGACAGGTGACAACATCCACGAGACCCGCGAGTGGATCATCCGCAACTCGCCGGTGCCGATCGGCACGGTGCCGATCTACCAGTGCCTCGAGAAGGTCAAAGGCGACCCCGACAAGCTGAACATCGATCTCTTCATCGAGACGCTGATCGAGCAAGCAGAGCAGGGCGTCGACTACTTCACGATCCACGCGGGCGTTCGCCTCGCGTACATCCCGTACACCGCGAACCGCGTCACGGGCATCGTGTCACGCGGCGGCTCGATCATGGCCAAGTGGTGCCTCGCGCATCACAAGGAGAACTTCCTCTACACGGAGTTCGAGCGCATCTGCGAGGTCATGAAGAAGTACGACGTCGCGTTCTCGCTCGGCGACGGTCTGCGCCCCGGCTCGACGGCGGACGCCAACGATCGCGCGCAGCTCGCGGAGCTCGAGACGCTCGGCGAGCTCACGGACATCGCGTGGAAGCACGACGTGCAGACGATGATCGAAGGCCCCGGCCACGTCGCGATGCACAAGATCCGCGAGAACATGGATCTGCAGCTGAAGCTCTGCAAAGAGGCGCCGTTCTACACGCTCGGCCCACTCGTGACAGACATCGCGCCTGGCTACGATCACATCACGTCGGCGATCGGCGCCGCGATGATCGGCTGGTTCGGCACCGCGATGCTCTGCTACGTGACGCCGAAGGAGCACCTGGGGCTCCCCAACCGCGACGACGTGAAGGACGGCGTGATCGCCTACAAGATCGCCGCGCACGCCGCCGATCTCGCGAAGGGCCACCCCGGCGCACACGAACGCGACGACGCGCTGTCCAAGGCGCGCTTCGAGTTCCGCTGGCAGGATCAGTTCAACCTGTCCCTCGACCCGGACACCGCGAAGGACTTCCACGACGAGACCCTGCCGGCGCCGGGCGCGAAGGGCGCGCACTTTTGCTCGATGTGCGGACCCAAGTTCTGCTCGATGAAGATCACGGGCGAGGTTCGCGAGCTCGCCGCGCAGCAAGCGGGCCTCGAGGCAAAGGCCGCCGAGTTCCGCGAGCAGGGGCACAAGCTCTACGCGAACGCCGACGGCGATCACCACTAAGCTACATCGTGATGATCCCCGCCGCGACCGCGAGCGGCGGGACGATGAAGCCGATGTAGAGCGCGAGCGTCAGCACGGGACCCGTCGCGGTCACGGCGCGCTCGTACGTCGGATGATCCATGCCGAGCGTCTGGAAGATCGACCCGATGCCGTGCCGGAGGTGCAGCGCGAGCAGGGTCATGCCGCCGAGATAGAACACGAGGATCGGCGTACTCTGAAACCCCGCGACGAACATCGAGTACGCGTCGTAGCGCTGCGCGGCGTCGAGCGTGTGGAAGTGCTCGGGCTGCACGAGCCCGACCGTGAAGTGCACGATGTGAAACACGAGGAACGCCAGCACGACGATGCCCGTGTAGATCATCACGCGCGCCCACACGGTCGTCGTGCGTGTCTTGAACACGCGATAGGGCTGTCTACGCGCGGCGCGGTTCTGCACGGTGAGACGCGCCGCGAACCACACGTGCACCACGAGCGCGAGCAGAAGCCCACCGCGGATCAGCCACTTGATCGAGCCGTGGCCGAGGTTCTGGGCCCAATGCGCGTAGTCGTTGTACGCGTCTCGCCCGAGGAACATCACGAAGTGACCCGTCATGTGCTGGAGCGCGAACAGCACGAAGATGAGGCCGGTGGCCGCCATCATGTGCTTCGCGCCGATCGACGATCGAAGATATCGACCGAGCCAGCTGGTGTTCTGAGGGACCGTTCTCTCCATGGGAAACCTCCCGTAGTTACTCGGAAGACGAGATAGCGACGCGTTTCGTGACATCGCCTCGCCGATCGGCTGGGCACCCGGGCCTACATCGCCTCCCTGGCGAGCCAGCCGAAGAACGAGCGATAATTTCTTCGTGCGGGTCGCGGCAGCATTCCTCTGTCTCGGGACGCTCGGCGCCTGCTACGCGCCGAGCTTTCCGACAGGCGCGCCATGCGACGAGCTGCATCCGTGTCCGAGCGCGCTCGTGTGCACCAAGGCCGGGACGTGCGAGACGAGCGAGAGCGAGGCCCCCGACGCGAGCACGGAGTCGCCCGACGCATCGATCGACGCGTGCGTCCCGAGCATCGAGATCTGCGATGACGGCATCGATCAGGACTGCGACGGGACGGACACGACCTGCGCGCAGAACGACATCGCCGCGATGCCCGTCGACATCACGAATGGCGGCACGTTCAACGCGGACTTCACGTCCGCCTCGGATGACTTCCCGCAACGCGGTTGCAACAACGTCGGCGGTCGCGAGCTGTTCTACAAGGTGACGATCAACGCGGCCGAGGTCTATTACTTCGACACGTTCGGGTCTGACTTCGACACGAGCATTCGCGTCTTTGCCGGCAGGACCTGCGATTCACTCAACGCGACCACGAACCCGACGACGTGTGAAGACGATGCCTGCGGCGGCGACCAGAGCCAGCTCGCCGTCTCGCTCCCCAGCGGCACGAGCTGCATCGTGGTGGATCAGGCGGCGAGCGCGACTGATAACCAGCTGACTCTGCACGTGACGCGGAGCCGTCGCACCGGGACGCGGCTCGGCGATGGACCGCAGACGCTAACGGGGGATACCTGCACGTCCACCAGCAGTTGGAACACCAACATCCCGTGCAACGAGGCGAATAACGGCGCGAAGGACGTGGCCTGGTACTTCACGTCGTGTCCGGGCGTGAACCGCAAGCTCGACGCGTCGACCTGCGTGGACGTAAGCATGGTTCACTTCGACACAATTCTGTATGTCCACAAGACGGGCACCTCGGCGGACCTCGTCTGTCGCGACGATTCGATGGGGTGCGCGCCGCGCCCCGACCGCCCGGACCAGGCCGACGGCACGATCCTGACCAACGTCGACACCACGGGCCCGGGGCTGTTCTGGCTGATCCTCGACGCTTGGGGCAGCGATCAGTGCGGTGGATACCGCCTAGATACGAATCTCGACTAGACAACTAGGCGAGATCAGGAAATATTCAGGGACCCTTTCCGTGTCCGTTCAGGCAAAGCGCTCACTCAAGGTCGAGAAACTCGCGCGTATTTACGACGACGAGATCGCGCCAGTCTGGGGCACGCGCTTCGGAAAGATGTTGCTGCGCAATCTCGCAGTGCCCGATCGCGGACAGGTGCTCGACATCTCGTGCGGCACTGGCTATCCGACGATCGAGATCCTGCGTCGCATGAACGAAGGGTCGCGCTTGATCGCGATCGATGCATCGAGCGCGATGCTCGACGTCGCCCGCCGCAAGGTCGCCGACCTCGGACCGCTCGGCAAGAAGGGCGTGTTCTTCCGCACCGAGAGCCCGGTGCCGAAGCTCTCGTTCGCTGACGACGTGTACGACCTCGTCGTGTGCAACCTCGGTCTCGACGAGATGCCGAGCCTCGAGGTCGCGCTTCGTGACTTCGCGCGCGTCACCAAGAAGGGCGGCGAGGTTCGCTGCACGTTGCCGCTCGCCGGCACGTTCCAGGAGTTCCACGACCTGTATCGCGAGGTGCTGATCAAGCACGACAAGCACGACGCGCTCGATCGTCTCGAGAAGCACTGCGCGCACTACCCGACGATGGATCACGTGGAGCGCTGCATGCGGAGCGCGAACCTGCAAGGGCAGCTCGAGATCGAAGAGTTCTCGCTTCTGTTCAAGAGCTCTCGCGAGTTCTTCTTCGCGCCGGTGATCGAGTACGGGCCGCTCGCGGACTGGAAAGAGATCGCCGGGGGCGGCCAGGAGATGCAGGACGTCTTCTGGTACATCAAAGAAGCGATCGACGCGTACTTCGACGGTCGCCCGTTCCAGGTCACGGTGAAAGCCGGCTGCATCATCGGCACGAAGAGCGATCAGATCGTCGCGATCTCGGTGCCCGCGCCGCTCGCGGAGATCGATCTCGACGAGCTCGACGATACGAACCGCCCGCTGATCGAGGAAGAAGACATCGACACGGGCTTGCCGCTGCCGCCGAACCGCATCGCCGCGGGCTCGGTGCAGATGGCGGATCCGGACGACCTCGAGGTCGAGGAGATCGCCGAAGGCGACGCGAGCGACTTCGATATCGATGTCGACTCTGCCGCCGAGGCCGAGCTCGACGCGTTCATCGAGGGCAAGAAGCGCCCCGCGCACCTCGACGAGACCGACTGACCTCGCAGGGTGTTGCGGTTCGCGGTCGACGTCGATGGAAGCACTCGCGGTGCACCTCGTTGCGCGAGTTGTGCGAGGCTGGCCGGCGATGGGTGACACGCGACAAGGCATGCTCGATTTCGGCGCTGCTCCCCCGAAACCGGCGGAGGCCGCCCCGATGCCCGTAGATGAACAGCAGGCGTACCTCGATCTCGTCGACCAGCTGACGGAACACGACCGTCGCTATTACGTCGACGCGAATCCATCGATCAGCGACGTCGAGTACGACAAGCTCTCGAAGAAGCTGCGCGAGATCGAAGCGGCGCACCCGGACTGGATCGTCGAGTGGTCCCCGAGCAAGCGGGTCGGTCACGCGCCGGTCTCGGACTTCCCGAAGGTCACGCGTCCGGTCGCGATGCTCTCGCTCGACAACAGCTACGACGAGAACGATCTGCGCGCATTCTACGATCGCGTGATCAAGGGCATGGACGGCGACGTCCCGGTGCTCTCGATCGAGCCGAAGATCGATGGCTTCGGCATCGAGCTCACGTACAAGCAAGGCGTGCTGACGCTCGCGGCGACGCGCGGTGACGGCCGCATCGGTGAGGACGTCACGCCGAACGTGAAGATGGTGAAGGGCGTACCGCTTCGGTTGCGCGAGCCCGTGGACATCGTCGTGCGTGGCGAGATCTACATGCGCAAGGACGAGTTCGAGGCCATGAACAACGCGCGCGCCGCGGCGGGCGAGGAGCTGTTCAAGAATCCGCGCAACACGGCCGCGGGCTCGATCAAGCTGCAGGATCCCAAGGAGCTCGCGAAGCGCCCGATGCACGCGATCCTCTACGAGGTCGTCGACGGCGAGAAGGTCGCGTCGGGGCACCTCGCGTCGCTCGAGTACATCAAGCGCCTGGGCATTCCGATCAGCGCGTACAACTCCAAGGCGTCCACGTGGGACGAGCTCATCGCGTGCGTGCACTCGTGGCAGGACAAGCGTGACGCGCTCGCGTACGAGCTCGACGGTCTCGTCGTGAAGATGGACGACTTCGCAGCGCGCGGTGCGCTCGGCACCACCGCCAAGTTTCCGCGCTGGGCGATCGCGTACAAGTTCCCTGCGCGTCAGGTCACCACCACGCTGCTCGATCTCGAGATCAACGTCGGCCGCACGGGCGCCGTCACGCCGGTCGCACTCCTCGAGCCCGTCGACGTTTCGGGCACCACCGTGTCACGCGCGAGCGTTCACAACTGGGATCAGGTCGCGCGCCTCGGCCTCGGCAAAGGCGATCGCGTGCAGATCCAGAAGGCCGGCGAGATCATCCCCGAGATCCTTCATGTCACCGAGAAAGGCGCAGGGCCCGCATTCACGGCGCCCGTCACGTGCCCGTTCTGCGAGAGCACGCTCGAGCGCGAAGAGGGCCGCGTCGCGCTCATGTGCACCAACCGCATCGGGTGCCCGGCGCAGATCCTCGGCGCGATCGAGTTCTTCGCGTCGCGCCACCAGATGAACATCGACGGACTCGGCGAGAAGGTCGTCGTGCAGGTCGTCGAGGCGGGGCTCGTGAAGGACGTCGCGGATCTGTTCGTGCTCACCGAGACGCAGCTGCTCGGCCTCGATCGGTTCGGCAAGCTGTCCGCGCAGAACCTCGTCGCCGCGATCAAGACAGCGAAGGAGACCGCGACGTTCTCGCGTCTCCTCTCGGCGCTCGGCATCACCAATGTCGGCACGGTGCTCGCCAAGCCGATCGCGCAAAAGTACCTGACGCTGTCGGCCCTCCGCACCGCGTGCGCGGCGAAAGACAGCACCGCGTTCATCGAGGAGCTTCACTCGATCGAAGGCATCGGCGAGGTCGTCGCGCGACACGTCGACACGTTCCTGCGCGACCCGCACGTCGCCGCCGTGCTCGACAAGCTGAAGGAGCGCGGCGTCGATCCGGCCGAGCCCGTCGTCGAGGTGAAGGAGGGCCCGCTCACCGGCAAGACGCTCGTCGTCACGGGGACGCTGTCCAAGCAGCGGGCGGATGTACAGAAGGACATCGAGGCCGCCGGTGGCAAGGTCGCGGGCTCGGTCAGCAAGAAGACGCACTACCTCGTCGCGGGCGAGAACACCGGCGCGACGAAGCTCGAGAGTGCCAAGAAGAACGGCGTCGCCATCATCGACGAGGCCACGCTGTACAAGATGATCGCGGGCGAGGCGTAGGTCAGCGCGGGTCAGCGCGGGTCAGCGCGGGTCAGCGCGGATCAACGACGCGGCCGACGAACAGGATCGCGCCAGTTTGGCGATCCTTGATGAAGAACACGAACGGCTTGTCGACCACCATCGTCGCTTGCTGGGGAACCGACGCCGGCCCGATCACGACGGCGGTGGCGGCCGCGGCCTCGGTGCCGTTCTCGTCGATCCCGACGAAGCCCTTGTGCAGCACGTCGGTGATCACGAGCTCGCGCTTGCCGTCGATGCCCGAGAAGTCGGCGAGCCCGTCCGTGAACGCGTCGGTCATGCCGAGCTCCATGAGGATGCCTTTGAGCGGCAGCGGCGCCTCGAACTTGAACTTCGGCAGGTAGAGCTGCACCGAGTGATTCGTGAGCGCATCCGAGATCGCGGTGAACGTCGCGGCGGTGAGCTGTTGCTCGAAGGCGGCGAGGTTGTCGGGGACCACGACCGTCATCGAGAGGTCGCCACCGTCGTACGGAATCTCCACGGCCTTCCAGCCCGTGGCTTCGCCGTACCACAAGTCGGCGGTCTGGTAGAGCGTGGGCACTTGGACGTTCGTGCCCGCGACTTGGAACGGCCGATCCTGCGTGTCGTTCGCCTTGAACGGCGACTGCCACGCCGCGCTGAAGTAGATCGCGTTGGTCAGCACGAGCTTCGTCGTCGGCTCGATCACGCCCTGCGGGAGGAGATCCTTGATCTTGTTGTTCGTCTGACCCTCGACCCAGCGGTTGATCGTCTGACGCGATGCTTCGGTCTCGCGCTGGAAGTCGAGCACGTGCATGCCAGCGCCGTAGTTGAGCGCGAGCGTGTCGAGGAACGGGTCGAGCACCTCGAAGCCGTCCTGTCCCCAGATCGAGTTGGCCACGCGCAGCTTGAACGGGATGGTCTCGCTCGTGCCGTTCTGCTCGCGCGATGCGAGCGTGAGGTCGAGCGCGTTGAGCGATGCGTGCAGCGTCGCGGGCGCCTGCGTGAAGTTGAACACGTCGGCGATCTGCGTCGCGGTGTTGCTCGCGGCGCCGGCGTACGTCATCGCGAGCGCCGTGGTGACCGAGTGCGGCGACATGAACAGGTTGCCGCTCTCGCCGCTCGCGAGGCGATACAGATCCGCGGCGAAGGCCGTGTTGCCAGCGACGAGCGTCTGGACATCGGCGGGCGTCACGTCCGGCGCGGTGTCACGAGCGAGATCGCTCTTGAGAAGCGGCGGGTCGGCCTCCTCCGACGTGGAGCAGGCCGCCAGCGAGAACAACAGAAGGGACGAGGCGAGACGATGCATGTGTCCCCGCGTCTTCAACCTACGTGCCGCTCGCTCTGTCTCGTGATCGCGCGCAGTTAGCGCGACACGTGCCTCGGATTTCTGTGAGTGCCCACCGAGCGAGTCCCACATTTGCCAGAGGTTCGTGGACTACTTCTTCGTCCACTTCTCGATCCACGCGAGCACTTCGTCGTGCCACAGCTTACTGTTCTGCGGCTTCAAGACCCAGTGGTTCTCGTCGGGGAAGTGGAGGAAGCGCGACGGCACGCCCTTGCGCTGGAGCGCGGTGAACGTCGACATCCCTTGCGTGTCGACCACGCGGAAGTCGAGTCCGCCGTGAATGACGAGCGTCGGCGTCGTCCAGTTCTTCACGTAGTCGATCGGGTTGTGCTTGGTGTAGCCGGCCGGGTTGTCCCACGGCGTTCCACCGTGCTCCCACTCGGGGAACCACAGCTCCTCGGTGTCGAAGTACGCCATCCGCTCGTCGATGTTTCCGTCGTGCGTGACGAGCGCCTTGAACCGCTTCGTCTGTCCCGCGCTCCAGTTGATCATGTAGACGCCGTAGCTCGCACCGAGCGCTGCCATGCGGTCCTTGTCGAGGAACGAGTACTTTGCGAGCGCGGCGTCGAGGCCGAGCATCAAGTCCTCGTACGGTGCGCCGCCCCAGTCGCCGCGGATCGCGTCGGTGAACGCTTGGCCGTAGCCCGTCGAGCCATGGAAGTCGATGAACACCGCCGCGAAGCCACGACCCGTGTACGCCTGCGGATTCCACCGGTAGTGGAAGTGATCGCCGAAGCTGCCCTGCGGTCCACCGTGCACGAGGAACGCGACCGGCGCCTTGCCACCCTTGAAGCCCGCCGGCTTCACGACCCAGCCATAGACGGTGTCGCCCTTCGCGCCCTTGAACGAGAACTGCTCGGGCTCGCCCCACTCGATCTTCTTCACGCGCGCATCGTTGAAGTGCGTGATGGCGCGCTGCTCGCTGCCGTCGAGACGCGCGGTGTATAGCTCGACCGGCTGCTTGAGCGAGTCGTGCGCGTAGACGATGCGATCGCGCGCGAACTGCACCGACGTGTTCGTGCCCTTCTCGACGAGCACCTTGGCGGCTCCGCTCGCGACGTCGATCGAGAAGATCGAGTGATGCCCGACGTTGTCGGTGTCCGTGTAGATCGTCTTGCCATCCGCGGACCACGTGATGCCGCCGGCCGAGCGATCCCAGCCCTCGGTCACGACGCGCGTCTTCTTGGTGGCGACGTCGATCACGCTGATGCGCTCGCGATCCGCCTCGAAGCCCGGGCGCTTCATCTGCTTCACTGCGAGCCACTTGCCGTCGGGGGAGAACGTCGGCGAGAAGTCGTACGCCTTGTTGTCCGCGGTGACGTTGACCGGCTTGCCGCGACCGTCAGCCGCGACGAGGAACACGTCCGTGTTGGTCTGCCACGCGTTGGCCTTGCCGCTGTTGCGGATCACGAACGCGACCGTCTTGCCGTCGGGAGAGATGTCGACCTCTTCCATGCCGCCGAACGGATGCGTCGGCGAGTCCGTGGTCTGGCCGGGCGTCAGATCCTTCGCGTCGTCCGCCTTGCCTCCCAGCTCCGGCGGCGTCCACACGAAGAGGTGGCTGTACTTGCCGTCCTCCCACGTGTCCCAGTGACGGAACAGGAGCGAGTCGTACGCCTTTGCCTTCACCTTGGACTTGGCCTGCGCGTCGTCCTTCTTCACGGACTCGGCGAGCGTCTTGGCCTCCGGCCACACGTCGATCGCCACGACGAGGCGCTTGCCATCGGGGAACAGATCGAAGCCGTTCACGTCCGCCGGCAGCTTCGTGACCTGCTCGGCTTCACCGCCCGATGGAGCGATGCGCCACACCTGCGAGCTGCCCGAGCGCGTCGACATGAAGTAGATCCACGCGCCGTCCTTGGTCCACCGCGCGTCGGAGTCGGCGTCGGGATGCGAGGTCAACCGGCGCGTCTGCGAGCCGTCGATGCTGGACATCCACAGATCCACGCGGCCGCGATTGGCGTCGAAGTCGGTGTCGCGCACCGAGTACACGACCCACGTACCGTCCGGCGAGACCTGCGGATCTCCCACGCGTTGCATCGCGAGCATGTCGTCGACGGTGAGGCCCTTCGCGGCGACCGGCGTCGCGACGAGGAGCACGGCGGCTAGCACCCTGAGATTCATGCCGCGGGTTATACACGCGCCGAGGTCGTGAGGGAGTAATCGACGATCGCGGCGATGCCGAGCGCGGCGGCGGCGAGCGCGAGCGGCCATGCATAGTGAGGGTCGACCATGGCGACCGC
Source organism: Pseudomonadota bacterium (assembly GCA_023428295.1). Taxonomy (GTDB): domain Bacteria; phylum Myxococcota_A; class Polyangia; order Haliangiales; family Haliangiaceae; genus JABFXX01. Next base: position 6,635 of record JAEYYV010000111.1, on the reverse strand, counting down.
GCACGCGAGGAACTGCGCGATGGTGGCCGCCTTGCCGATCGGGCGCGCCGAGAGCTTCTCGCGCGGGACCCGGCGCACGAGATAGAGCACGGAGAGCGGTGCGAACAGGATCTCGCGCGCGGCGATCAGCGAGACCAGCACCGTGTCGCGTGTGTGCCACCAGATCGTCGCGAGCACGATCACCACGAACAGCTTGTCGACGAGCGGGTCGAGCCAGCCGCCGATGTCGAAGCGCCGCGCGCCCCGGTGCTTGAGCCATCGCGCGACCGTGCCGTCGACGGCGTCGGTCGCGGCGGCGAGCATCACGAGCGCGGCGGACCACGCGGGGTTGCCAAACGTCTGCGTCAGCGCGATCGCGATCGGCAGCCGGGACAGCGTGAGCATGTGGGCGAGCCACATGGCCGAAGCTTTCCATGCGAATGACACGTTGACCACGCGGCCTGCGCGTTGCACGGTTCGCACGCATGAAACCGAGGATTCCGACCATCGCGTTAGGAGCTGCCGTGATCGCGGGGGCCGTGACGGGAATGATTCGCAAACAGCGCCGCAATGCCACACGGCGTCGCGTCGGAACCGAGACAGAACCGCGCGCTGCCGTCGACGCGCGGCATCGAGCCAAGGTCGAGCGCATCGTGAAGGCGCTCGCCGCGCACGATCGGACGAAGCCGCTCAGCCTGCGGAAGAGCTCCCCGCCGCATCAGGTGCCGAAGAATGGTGACCTTCGTCGCAACGACGAGAAGATCGATATCGGCGACCTCACGGAGATCATCACGATCGATCCCGAGCGCCGCATCTGCGTGGCCGAAGCGGGTGTCACGTTCGTGGATCTCGTCCACGCGACGATGAAGTACGGCCTCGTGCCGATCGTGGTGCCCGAGCTGAAGACCATCACGATCGGCGGCGCGGTGTCGGGTTGCTCGATCGAGTCGATGTCGTTCGTGTACGGCGGCTTCCACGACACGTGTCTCGAGTACGAGGTCATCACCGCGACGGGCGAGGTGCTCACCTGCACGCCCGAGAATCAGCACGCGCTGATCTTCCAGATGATGCACGGTGCGTTCGGAACCCTCGGCATCTTGAGCAAGCTCACGTTCAAGCTCGTGCCCGCCAAGCCGTTCGTCCACATCGTGTACGAGACGCATCGCGACTTCGCGTCGTATCGCGCGTCCATCGAGAGCCACACCGAGAAGCGTGACTGCGACTTCATGGATGGCATCATCCATTCACCCGAGAAGTACGTGCTGTCCGTCGGGCACTTCGTCGACGACGTGCCGTACACGTCGAACTACGAGTGGCTGAAGATCTACTACGTGTCGACGGGCGAGCGGCGCGAGGACTACCTCACCACGCCCGACTACTTCTTCCGTTACGACCGCGGCGTGACCAACGTCCGGCCGAAGTCGTTCCTCGGCCGGCTCCTGCTCGGCAAGTTCGTCTCGTCGACGAATGTTCTCGCGCTCGCCGAGAAAGTTCACTTCCTCCTCGATCGCGAACGCCCGACGGTGACGCTGGACGTGTTCGTTCCGATGTCGCGCGTGGAAGAGTTCCTCGCGTGGTATCGCGCCGAGCTCGGCTACTACCCGCTGTGGGCGGTGCCGTACAAGCGCGTGCACGACTATCCGTGGCTCAACACGAACTTCTACAAGGACCTCGAGGACACGATGTTCCTCGATATCGCGATCTACGGAATGCGTCAGCCCGCGGGCAAGAACGCGCACAAGATGATCGAGGACAAGCTGCGCGAGATCGGCGGAATGAAGACGCTCATCTCGCACAACTACTACACTCCCGACGAGTTCTGGCAGACGTGGAATCGGGACAACTACGCCACGGTCAAAGCGCAGACCGATCCCGACAACTTGTTCCGCGACATCTATACAAAGACGTGTCGCGCAGCGATGGGTCGGGCGTCGTAGCTCGCCGTGCGCTGAGGTCTCGCTCCATGTAGCGGATGCTGCGCAGAATCGCGTTCTATGCGGGTGAGATGGGTTCGCTTCGTGCAAACAGGCGCCGCATGAAGATCAAGCCGCTCCTGTTCGCGCTCCTCCTCGCTGTTCCGTCGCTCGCGATGGCGGACGACACCAAGACCACCGACAAGCCGGCGGACAAACCGAAGACGACCGAGAAGCTCGCGCTCGCCGACGACGACGCGAAGGTCATCGCGCACGTGAAGCACGTGAACGATATGGAGATCGAGATGGGCAAGCTGGCCAAGACCAACGGCACCGCGTCCACCAAGGCGTACGGCAACACGCTGGTGAAGGACCACACGGCAAACAACACCAAGCTCACCGCGCTCGCGAAGAAGAAGGGCATCGCCACGATTCCCGCCGACGAGCCGATGAACGACATCGAGAAGCAGGACCATCAGAAGATGATGGACGACATGGCGAAGCTGAAGACGCTCAAGGGCGCCGAGTTCGACAAGGAGTTCATCCCGATGATGATCGAAGGCCACGACAAGGAGGTGGGCCGTCTCGATGCCGCGCTCGCGAGCGTGAAGGACGCCGACGTCGTCGCGCACCTGAAGGTGACCAAGCCCGTCGTGCAGCGCCACGCCGACGCCGCGCGCGAGCTGCAGAAGAAAGCCGTCTCGATGAAGTGACTACTGGTCGCGCTCGAGAGGGCCGACCGGAACGAGCGGCAAGCCATCGGGCGTCAGGTCCCGCGGCTCGCCTTCGCGCGCGGCCACCGGTGCGCGATCGTGCGCCGGAGCTTCGAGAGGCTCGAGGTTCGTGAGCGCGGGACCGTTGACGCACGTGCCGTAGCGATCGAAGCGCGAGCCGTGACACGGGCAGTCCCATGTCTTCTCCGCGGAGTTCCACTGAACGACGCCGCGGAGGTGCGGACACGTCGCGGACATCAGATGGCACGTGCCGGCTTCGTCGCGATAGGCGGCGACCATGTGAAGACCGCGGCGGACGAGCGCGCCTTCTCCTGCGGGAATGTCGTCGAGCTTGGACACGTCGCCAGACTTGAGCCAATCGAGATACGGCGCCGACGAGCCCACGGCTTCGCGCAAGAGCGTCCCCACCGCGTGCAGGTGGTTGCGACGCGGATCGTAGACGCGCGCCCAGCGCGGGTGATGACCGGAGAGCATCTCCGGCAGCATGAGGCCCGCGATCGTTCCATGCGTGAGCCCGTTCCCGCTGTCGCCGGTCACGAGATAGACGTGCTCGAGATCCGGCGAGCGTCCGATGTGCGCGGGGCCATCGGCCGGCTCGACGACCTGTCCCGACCACTTCGCGACGACATCGCCCACGACGGGGATCCACTCACGCGTCCACGCTTCGAGCTCCTTCCACTGCGGGCCCGCTTCGCCGTGCCCCACGCGATGATCGCCGCCGCCGACGATCAGCACGTCGCCCTTGGCGTTACTCGCGACGCGAATGTAGTGATACGGGTCGAGCGTGTCCCAGTACAGTGCATGCGGCAGCGCGCCGTGCGGCAGCTCGAACGCGACGCAGTACGTGCGGTACGCGGCCTGTCGCAAGTGCATGTGCACGTAGCTCGACATCGCGCCATTCGTGCAGTCGATGACGACGCGCGCGAGCATCGTGTGTCCACCCTCGAGCATCACGCGCAGCGGTTCGCCTGGCTCGATCCCGACGACGTGCACGCCCGTGTGAATGTTGCCGTGCATCTCGAGGACGCCCTCCGCGAGACCGCGCAGGTACTTCATCGGATGGAACTCGGCTTGGTTCGCGAACTTGATCGCGGGTCCCGTATCGAAAGGTAGCGGTGCGCTGTCGACCATCGAGCAGTCGAGGCCGGCGCGTTGCGCGGCCGCGAGCTCTCGATCGAGGACGAGGTGCTTGTCGATCGGATGACCCGGCGGCTGGATCAGATAGCCATCGACGCGCTGGAACTCGCAGTCGATACCGCGCTCGCGAACCATCGCTTCGATGTAATCGATCGCGGTCGTGTGACTCTCGGCGACGATCTGCGCGCCGCCCGCGCCGAACTTCTGCTCGAGCACGTAGTAGTGATCGTCGACGGCAGACGCGAGATGCGCGCTCGTGCGATGCGTTTCACCGCCACCGATCGGTCCGTCGTCGAGAACCGTCACGCGCGCGCCGCGACGGGCGAGCTCGAACGCCGTGGTCAGGCCCGCGATGCCCGCGCCGACGATGCAGATGTCTGTCTCCGGAGGAGGCGGCCGATCGAACGACGGAACGTCGACGTCGAGCCACAACGAGGAACTCGTACCTCCGGATTTCGGCGTGGTGCGCATGCACGCCGAAACTTCAATCGATGTGCCATCAGAACTAGAAGTAGAAGCGCAGCCCCACGCCGAACTGTCCGTCGAGATCACCGCCGTGCGTCGCGGTAAGCAGCAATGCAGGCTCGAGGTACAGCTCGAGCGGCGTCGAGCGGAACCGGAATCCGATCTCGAGTGGAACGCGCGCGCCGATGTCGAGGTGATCCGAGTTGCCGTACACCGCGGCCCCGATGCCGATGCGGATCGGAATCACGACGGATCGTCCGCGGCCAGCGGCGATCGTGTAGAGGTACGTCAAGTGGCCGTAGCCCGCGCGACCGCGCTCGAACGTCGACCACCCGATCAAGAGATCGAGCGAGCTGCGGGGCTGCAGGTCGAACTTGAGATCGAAACCCGATGGCCGCCCGACGAACAGACCGAGTCCGACGTCCGCGCGCGCTGTCGTCGACGCGAGCCCGACGCATGCGATGACCACGGCAAGCACGAGCTTCTTCATGCGCGGATCGTAGGCTGGTCCGATGTGGTACGTCGAGGCCACGACTCACGACATCCACACCGACGTTCCCGAGGGCGTCACGCATCGGACGCGTGCCCCAACGCACACTCGTGCTCGTGGGGGAGCCCGCCACTGTCACACCGACCGGCGACGGATCGGTCGCGATCGCGCGCACGCGCACACGGATCTCGACGGAGGTGGTGTGCACGCGAGCGTTGCCGCGCCAACTCGCGTGGCACGCGTGATGCTGAGCCTCGAGGTATGGAAATCCTCGCTTGGCTTATTGTTGGTTTGATCTCCGGCGTGCTCGCGTCGCTCGTGGTCGGTGGTTACGGCCTGCTCGCGGACATCGTCATCGGTATCGCCGGCGCGTTTGTCGGTGGGTACATCTTCCGTGCGGCCGGTTGGTCGGCCCCGTGGGGCGGGCTCGCCGGGACGATCTTCGTCGCGTTCATCGGTGCGGTCGTACTGCTGGTGGTCATCCACTTGATCCGCGGCGCCACGACACGGCGCTTGTAGCGGACCGGGGAAACGTCAGCTCGGTTACAGCGCTCTCAGGCGGAAAAGCTCACCGCACGCCGCGCTTCTCGGCTATACAGCGCGGCCATGAAACTAGGGTGCTGGGTCGTGACAGCTGCGTTCGCGCTGGGCGCGTGCGCGTCGGCAGAGAGCGGCGGGTCGTCGGCGACGAAGGCGAACAAGGAAGTCAGCGCCGGTGGCGCACGTCTGCGAGGCGGCGGCATTCGCATGGACGTGCAAGTCGGTCGCGCGCAGCCGAAGAAGCCGGCGACGAATGGCAGCGTGAGGATCACGCCGAACACGACGGTGACGCCATGATGCGCGCACTCGCCATCGTGGCCGTCGTGCTCGCGAGCACGCCTGCGATCGCGGAGGTTCCATCGACGGTGTCGTTCTCGGCGCGCCTGCTCGATGAAGACACCGGCAAAGCGATCGACGGCACGCATCGCATCAAGTTCGCGCTGTTCGCCGCCGAGACCGGCGGCACGAGCGTGTGGGACGAAGGTCGCGACGTGATGGTCGACGACGGCGTGCTGTTCACGTCGCTCGGCGAGAACCGCGCGCTCGACGCTGCGGTGTTCGATGGTCGATCGCTCTGGCTCGAAGTGACGCTCGACGACGTGGTGATGGAGCCGCGCGTCGCGATCGAGAGCGTGCCGTACGCGATCCGCGCGGGCGCTGCCGACAAGGTCGGCGACTTCGACGCATCGCAGCTCCAGCAGCGCGTGAGCGGCGCGTGCACGTCAGGCTTCATCAACTCGGTGAACGCCGACGGAAGCGTCGGGTGCGGTACGGATAACGTCGGCACGGGCGATGTCACCGCGGTGTTCGCGGGCAGCGGCCTCTCGGGCGGCGGCAACTCGGGCGACATCACGCTCTCCCTGCTGCAGACGTGCGCGGCGAATCAGATCCTCAAGTGGAGCGGCACCGCGTGGCAGTGCGCGGCGGACGCGACCGGCGCGGGCGGCGGCGGCGACATCACGTCCGTCGTCGTCGGACCTGCCGGTGGCTTGGTCGGCGGCGGCACCACGGGCGACGTGCAGCTCTCGCTGCTCAACACGTGCGGGATGGGGCAGGTGCTCAAGTGGAACGGCGCGACGTGGATCTGCGCGAACGATGTCGACACCGACACCAACTCGGGTGGCGACATCACGTCCGTGACCACCGCGGTCGGCAGCGGCTTGCAAGGTGGAGCGTCGTCGGGCGATGCGGCGCTCTCGCTGCTCACCACGTGCGCCGCCGGGCAGGTGCTCAAGTGGGGCGGCTCGTCGTGGGCGTGCGGGAACGACACCGCCGGCACGGGCGACATCACCGACGTGATCGCAGGTGCCGGCCTCGTCGGCGGCGCGACTGCGGGCGCCGCCCCCCGCAAACTAGGGGGCGGGTGGGGGATAATAG
>JAEYYV010000089.1 GCA_023428295.1 Pseudomonadota bacterium | reverse complement strand
GTCTTGGCTTGGGTCTTCGGTTGGATTTTCGGCGTGGTCTTCGGTGACACCTTTGCCACGTCGGCGACCACCTCGGCTCCCGCGTCGGGAATCGCTGCGACCTCGACGCCCGCGTCGACCACAGGCGGCGCGACGATGGTCTCGCTCGGTGGTGGCGAGGGCGTCTCGACCTTCGGCTCGATCGTGACAACGGGCGCGACGACGGGCGCTGCGACAGGCTCGGTCGTGGGCTCGGGTTGCGTCCGCTTGGCATCGCTGCCGCCGCCGGCCAGGAGCACGATCGCGATCACCGCAGCGAGGCCCGCGCCGATTCCTGCGATCACGAACGGGCGCTTGCTTCTCGCCGGCTTGTCGTCCGTAGGGCGCGGAGCACCGACGGGGTCGGTCGAGATGTAGCGCTGCTTCGCGTCGCTCGCGGTCTCGGCGCTCGACATCGGCGGCGGGAACGTGTCGTTCGGATCTCCACCGCGGCGCGTCTGTGGCGTGGACGGCGCGGTGACCGCGGGCTCGCGCGAGCTCGTGAGTGGAACACCGAGCGCAGCGGCGGCAGCGTTGCGATCCTTGTCGATGAGATCGAGGAGCTCGCGCGCTGCCTTCGCCGTGGCCGGTCGCGCGTTGCGCTTCTTGGCCATCAAGCGGCGCGAGAACGCCTCGAGCAGCGGATCCACCTCGAGGTACGGCACGCGCTGCGAGATCAGCGGCGGATCGAGGAGCAGGTTCGCACGCGCGACCTCCGCCCCCGTGCCATCGAACGGCAACTTGCCGCACAGCATCTCGTACACCACGATGCCGAGCGCGAAGAGATCGATTCGGTGATCGATGGGATCTGCCACCGCTTGCTCGGGGGCCATGTAGTGCGGCGTTCCGAGCACCAAACCGTTGGTGGTCAAACGACCGTGCGCGTCGGGTCCCGAGCCGCCTTCGCGCAGGATCGCGATGCCGAAGTCCACGATGCGCGGGACCTCCACGCCGTGCGCGTCCTTCTCGACGATCACGTTCTCCGGCTTGAAGTCGCGATGGATGAGCCCCGCTTCGTGCGCGTGGTACAGGCCCTCGAGCAACTGCCGCGTCAGGTTCATCACGCGCGGCGCGGGCATCGGCGCTTCGCCGAGCAGGCTCGCGAGATCCGGCCCGTTCGCGAAGTCCATCACCATGTAGCGAAGGCCATCGTTGGTGTCGCCGACATCGACAACACCGACGACGTTTGGATGGCGCAGGCGACCGGCGAGCTCGGCTTCGCGCTCGAAGCGCTGCGCGACTTTGCTGTCCTCGAGCAGCTTCGAGTGCAGCACCTTCACCGCGAACGCACGGCCGACCTTGACGTGCTTGGCCTTGTAGACCGCGCCCATCGCGCCTTCGCCGAGGCGCGTCTCGATCTGATAACGGTTCGCGAGGACCTCGCCGATGATGCGATCCGTCCCGCCTTCTGCGGCCGAGGAAGCGCGATCAGCGGCACGATCCGTCACTAGAACCTTCCACTCCAGCTCGCCATGCCGCCGCCGTCGGTGGTGGGAGCGATGACGAGCTGCGACTCCTTGCCCGAGCTCGCGTACAGAAGGATGGTCGCCACGGCGCCGCCGATCGCGACGATGTAGCCCGCGTCGGCGACAACGCCAGTTATGCGGATCGAATCGCGCCTTCCGTCATCGCACGTCTGCGGTGAGTCCTCGCACGAGTTGAACCGGCTGCGCGTGAGGAGGCCAAACGCGACGCCGACGCCGAGCCCCGCGACGGTGACGCCGGCCGTGATCTTCGAGCCGAGCGTGAAGTGACGCGGGATCTCGTCGGACATCTGCGTCCGCGGCCCCGTGTTCTCGCTGATCACAGGCTTGGGACGCTTCGGTGCATCGGGCAACAGCGTCGGTGCTGCGGACACGAAGCGCGACTTGGCCTCCGAGAGCGACGCGATGTCGATCGCGGGACGCGACGCACTCTTGCCGCTCGAGGGCTCGACCCACGTGGAGTCGATCTGGATCGCGCCACCGGAGCCCGTATCCACCATGACAACGAAGAGCAGCTGATTCGCGCCCACGCGCTGCGCGACATCGCTGAAGCACGCGGGCGTCGCGACGCAGTCGGGCGGGATGCCATCGGCGGGCAACGAACGGCGCACTTCGAGGCCGCCGACCGCTTCGACCTCGAGCTCCGACGCGAGTGCATCTGCGAGATCCTGGCTCAGCGCATCCACGCGCGCGGCGTCGAGGTTGACCGCGATGCCGGGAACGATCGCGACCTTGATCTTCTGCGCGGCGACCGACGGTGCTGGCTCCTGCGCGAAGGACACCGACGGAGCTGCGATCGTCCCGATCAGAACCGCGAGAGCGAGTTTGTTCACGATGATCATCGTAGCGATTACTCGACGAGGATAACGCGTGGAACCTTACATGTCGGGTGAGGCTGCCGTTAGACAAACCACACGTCCCGCCACTCACTTACCGGACTTGGTCGCGCGAGCAGGGGGGAGCTCTTTGGTCTTCTTCTTGTCGCCGAACAAGCGCTGGCGCTTTCCGCTATTGCGATTGTACTGCACGGCGTAGAGCAGACCCGCGATGCCTGACAGCGGCAGCGCGACCATCAAGATCGGGAACAACAGCAACGTCGGAACCTTCGCAGCGATCGCCGCGAAGGCGAGCCACGCCGCCGATGCGGGAGCCGCTTCGCGAAACGAGCCCGCGTAGAGCCAGCCAAGCGGCCCGAACAATCCCGAGAGCAGCGTCGACTTGACCCACGACTTCTCGCCCGCCTTGGTCGGCTTCGCGAGCTCCTGCTTCATGTCGTTGGCTTTGGACGCGAGCTCGAGCGCGGTCCCGATATCGCCGGTTCGCGACTTCTTGCGCGGCGCCGGCTCGTCCTCGTCGTCGATCGCCGCAGCGGGCGCACGCTTGGTGACCAACGCTGCTTGCCGCTCGCGCAACGCATCGCGCTCTGCTTGCTGCGCGGCGCGGTGCTCGCGCACCTTGGCCATCGCCACCTCGCGGCGCTTCTGCTGCGCCTCCGCGTCGGCCTTGACCTCTGCTTCGAGCGCCGCTAGTCGCTCCATGAGCGCGCGGTCGTCTTCGGACACGCCTTCGACTATGGCATGATCCGCCTAGATGTCGCTCGTATCCGCGATCGCACGGTGCTGTCTCGTGCTCGTCACCTGCATGGGGCTCGGTGCCTGCGGCGGCGAGGCTCGCGACCCCGACGACCCGAAGACGGCGCGCGAGAAGATGCGGCGCGAGGCCAAGCGGGACAAGAAGGACAAGCCCGTCGACTCCACGGGCAAGTCGTGGGGCAAGTGGCGCTACACCGGCGATCGCGCCGACTGCTTCTACCGTCTAGGGCAGAAGTGCTTCAAGACCGAAGCCGAAGCGTGCGCGAAGGCGAAGTGCAAGAAGCCGACGAAGTGCCACAGCGAAGGGGCGGCTCCGGCGCAGGTCAGCTGCAAGAAGCCGGACTGAGCCGGACTGAGCAGCGGCGCTGCGAGCGCCAAACTACGCGGCGGCTTTGCGAGCGATGACGCGCGGGATGCGAACGCGCGGACCGACGCGGAACTCGATGGTCTTCACGTTGCGATAGAACTCGCCGTCGATGATCGGCGCCATGAGCTCGTCGCCAACAGCCTCGAGCTTCATCTCGCGGCACGGACGGTCGAGGATGTTGCGACCGATCATCTCCTCACCACGCGCCATGCGCGGGATGTTGCGGATGATCGACCACGGGCTCGGCGTGCCGACGATCGCGTTCATCAGGCCCGGCTGATCCGCCTTGCCGAAGAAGCGGAGCACGTTGCCGAGGTTGATCGACATCGACGCGACGTGAACGCCGGTGAACGAATCACCGGGGAGGCGCATGCCGTCGAGCGTGACCTTGCACGCGGTCGGCTCGAAGATCTCCTTCGCGTACGTCTTCCACGCACCGAACGGCAGCTTCGACAGCGGAGAGAGCGCGATCGGCGCAGACGCCACGGTGTTCGCGACGATGTTGACGATCGTGCGCGGGTTGGGATCCTCGTGCGCGTAGTACTTCGAGTAGAAGCGCTGGCCGACGCCGCCGGCGGCCGATGCAAAGCCGTACGTGCGAAACGGAACCTCGACACCGTCGATGAGCTGCACGCCGTCGATCACCATCGAGTCGACTTCTTGCTCCTCGATGTTCGCGCCGCGCTCCACCGAGTGGCGAAGTGTTCCGAGGATGCCCTCGGCGTCGCCTTGGATGCCGACGTTGTTGGCGACGAAGTCGATCGTGCCGCCCTTGGTGGGCAGCGTCATCGGCAACGTGATGTTCGTATCGACGAACTCGTCCTCCTGGAGGACCTCCATGCCCATACGGAGCATCCAGTGAAGTGCGCCGTCACCACCATCGGCCACCCACACGCGCGCGCGCTTGCGGAGGAAGTCGCGCAGCACCGGCTTGATCGACGCGATCGAGTCGGTCTTGTGGACCTCGCCCAGGTCACCGACGATCCGCTGCAGCCGCTCGGCCCGGTCGGGGCGATTGCGGTTCTTGCGGCTGTTCGGGTTGGTGATAACGCCGATTTCCATTGGTCAGAGGTGGCTGCAAAAGCCGGGCGAGACGCAGCGCGTCGTAACCGTCCGGAATCACGAACGTCATAGAGGCAGATTCAGGCTGGCTGCGTAGGGGCTTACGCGCTTTGTGGTTCGCGTCCTATCCACTCCAACGCTCCGAATTCGACGCACGAGGCAGCGAGCGGCAAGACGACGGATACTCGGATCGTGCGAAGTGCGATCGCGGTGGTTCTCGTTGCGTGTGGTGCAGCTCCGCCGATCGCGCGCGAGCCCGAGCGCGATCTCGATACGAGGCCCGCCGTGCAACGCGATGTCGCTCCCGACATCACGATCACAGAGCCGATCGATCCGATCCTCGGGCTCGCTCCGCCGTCGAGTGACACGGAGGTCTCGTGGATCTCTCCCGGATCCGCACGCATCGAGATCGCATCCATCCCGATCGAGACCGCCGCGCCGAATGAACCGCCTGTCCCGGGCACGATCCTCGACGCGCAAGGAACGCTCGTGCGTCTCGCGATCCGTCTCGAGCATGCGCGGTTCTCGCTGTGGATGGATCGCTCGCAGCTGTTCGGCGTGATGAAGCGCGAGCAAGAAGTGCGCATCGATGCCGGTGCGATGCCCAAGGATCCGAAGCCGATCCTGTTCGCCGGTGCACGCGTGAAGCGCCTCGCGAAGAAAGATGGCTTCACGCAGATCCGCTACGTCGGTGCGCTCGAGATCGAAGGCTGGGTTCCCGACGCGTCGATCGGTGATCGCGGTATTCCGCGCTCGCGCGGGGGCCGGATCCCGACGGGAATGAAGACCCTGACCCTGCTGCCCGGCTCGATCATTCGCGCGAAGCCCGAGTGGACCGGCGTGCAGCTCGCGCTCGCGGCGAACAGCTACTTCGTCGATATCGTGCGCGAGCTCGATCCGAGGTGGACCGAGGTGCACTACATGGACGGCGACATTCGCGTGCGCGGCTTCTATCAGCGCAACTCGCCGCCCAGCCGCACGCATCGCGAGCGCGTGGATCAGAACACGGTGCCGCTTCCGATCACGCCCAACGCGAAGGTCGCGAGTGGGACGTGCCTCTTCGCCCGCGCGGGCGGAGAATCGGTCGGGTACATCGTCGGCGATCGCGACGTGTCGCTCGATCCCGGCGCGAACAGCTGGTGGACGCTCGCGATCGACACGCCGTGGGGGCCGATCACCTTCGCCGCGCGCGGACATGCAGCGGAGGAGCTCGAAGCGTGTGCTCCACCGGACAGCGTCCCCACGTCGACGCTCGTCACTTCCCCGTGAACGTCGGCTTGCGCTTCTCGAGGAGCGCGGACATGCCTTCGCGCGCGTCGTCCATCACGATGCTGCGTGCTTGGATGATCGCTTCTGCGCGCGCCGCCTCGCGCACGGACAGATCGAGGCCGCGATAGATCGCAGCTTTGGTCTCGCGTACGGGGAACGGCGCGTTGTCCGCGATCGTGCGAGCCATCGCGATCGCCTCGCTCATCACCTGCGCCGCCGGCACCGCACGATTGACGATGCCGAGTCGCTCGGCCTCTGCACCCTCGACGAGCTTGCCCGTCAGCAGCAGCTCGGATGCGCGTGCCACACCGATCAGACGTGGCAGCAGATGACTGATCGCCATGCCCGGTGCGAGACCGATCGCGACGAAGTTCGCGCCGTACTTTCCCTCGAGTGCGGCGATGCGCAGGTCGCACACGAGCGCGAGCCCGAAGCCACCGCCAACGGCGTGACCGTTCAGCGCGCCGATGATCGGAACGCGAAGATCGAGCAGCGAGAGGAACGGCTCGTACATCGCGTAGCTCCGCTCGTGCGGCGCTTTGTCGTCGCCTTCGCGCTGCAGGTTCGACTTGAAGTCGGCGCCCGCCGAGAAGCACGTGCCGGTGCCCGTGACGACGAGCACGCGAATCGCTTCATTCATCGCGTCGGTCGCTGCGGCCGCGCTCGCACGCGCGAACGCGTCGAGCAACTCGGGCGTCATGCTGTTGCGATTGTCCGGACGATCGAGCGTGATCACTCCGATCTGATCGCGTGCTTCGTAACGAACTGCATCCGACATGCGGGCGACGCTATCATTTGCATGCACGCTCTGCGGAAACCGCAGCACACACCAGTGGCAGATGAATGCTCGCGCGCACTTGAGCGCTGGCCCATCAGCTGCACTTCACCGGCTCGAGCTCTGGTTTGGAGCTCTCTCAAAGGAGTCCTGGTGTCATGAAGAAGCTCTCTGTTCTGATCACGTCCCTCGTTCTCGGTGCCTCGTCGGTGGCGGTCGCTGCACCTGGTGCAACCGCCGTTCGTCCCAACCCTGTCGTGCAGGCGCGATTTGCTCCGCCGGCGACGCGGCCGCTTCCCGTGAAGTGGATGCAGCTCGACACGGCCACGCCGTCGCGCCTCGGCCGCACGGTGGTCGACGTCAAGACGAAGGCGCGCTTCACCAAGCTCAAGCTCGAAGCGCTGCGCGGTGGTGTGGCGACGATCGACAAGGTGATGATCACGTACGCGAACGGTCGGACGCAGACAGTGAACCTCGACACGCGACTCGGCGGCTACGGCTCGCAGAGCTTCAAGATCATCGATCTCGATGGCCGCAATGCACGGCAAATCTCGAAGATCGTGATCGTCTCGAAGTCCGGATCACGCGCGTCGTACTCGATCTCCGCAGCGTGAAACTCGCATCTGCGAATCGCGCAGACGCCTGCGGAGCTGGCAGGTAGGTCCCGCAGGCGTCGCCGCGAATACGCAGACTTACATCTGGCCCATCGACTGCACGACTGTCTTCTTCAAGGAGCTCGTGGGCTCCAAAGGAGAAGAAGTCCATGTTGAAGGCCATCATCGCAACTCTTGTTCTCGGTGCATCGAGCGTCGCTGTCGCGGCTCCGAGCATCACGTTCCGCGGCGAAGCACGCTGGGGACAACCCGACACGCGCCCCGCGGCGCGCTGGCGCAACAACACGTGGGTCGCGCTGACGTCGCCACTCCAACTCGATCGCGGTCGCACGATGATCGACGTCAACCAACGCCGCTCGTTCCAGCAGCTGCGCCTGCAGCAGACGACGCATGGCATGACGCACATCGACCGCGTGGTCGTGCGCTTCGAGAACGGTCAGCAGCAAGTGATCAATGTCAACCAGCGCCTGAGCACGCGGAACCCGATGGTCAACATCAACCTCGACGGCCGGCAGCGGCGCGTCGACCGGATCATCGTGACAGGCGACTCGCGCCGCGGCGGTGCCATCCAGGTGTTTGGCATCTAGCCCCGCTGTGAGGGGCGCTTCGCAGCGCCGTCTTGCTCGTCGACGATCTTGCCGGTCCTGGTGTCGAAGGTGACGCGACGGTTCGAGGTGGTGACGATCGAGAAGCGAGCACCGTCGAGATCGGTCGGCAGCTCCGCGACCCATCGCACGTGCGAGATCGAGCGCTGCAGCGTCGTCACGTCGCGCGCGAGGCGAGCGATGTCATAGAAGGCGACGCGCACGCCGTCGCGCCAGATCTGGAGCACGGTCGGGTTGTCGATCGCTTCGCTGTCGATGTCGGTCGTGACGACCTTTCGCCTCGCGTCGACGGTCCCGGACAGGTAGTCCTCGACGAGGATCACGGTCTTGCCGTCCTTGGACGCGAGCACCGTTCCACTCGCCATGCGCGAGAACATGTCTTCGTGCCGGCGACGAAGCCGCGGCACGTGTCGCCATCGGAGATGACGCGAATGGGTTCGGCGGTAGGACCCGTGCATCGATACCGAGCGACGTCGGCGGAGGCGGTGGACAAAGAAGCGAAGCAGAAGGTTGCGATCAGCAGAGCGCGAAGCATGGTGGACTCCAGGGCGAGAGCAGATGGCGTTCTCGTCCAACGAGCGCGATCTGCGATCGGTCTAGGCCCGCTTGCGATTGCACCTGATGTGCAGCTAGTTGCGGCGGAAGAGCAGCGAGTGGTTGTTCGCGGGCATCGAGACCGCGCCGCGTAGCGTGAGGCCTTCGGCGTGCGCGGCGGTGGTCAGGTCACGAACATCGCGCACGCCCCACGCGGGATCGCGTGCGCGAAGGGAGGCGTCGAACTGCTCGTTGGACGGAGCGGTTTGTCCGTCGAAGAGATAGGGCCCGTAGAGGTAGAGCAACGCGCCCGAGGGCAGGATGCGGCCGGCGAGCGAGAAGAGTGCTAGCGCGGCGGACCACGGCGCGATGTGCACCATGTTGATGCAAACGATCGCGTCGGCGTGAGAGAGCGGGCAGGGCTGGGTGACGTCGAGCTCGATCGGAGCCGCGAGGTTTGGCAGCGGTGCGTCGGCGCGATACGCAGCGATCGACGCGACCGCGGTCGGTGATGGGTCACTCGGTTGCCAGGTGAGGTCGGGGAACGACTGCGCGAAGAAGACAGCGTGCTCGCCCGAGCCGGAGGCGATCTCGAGGACGAGGCCGGCGGCGGGGAGCTCGCGCGCGAGGACATCGCGAATCGGCTCGCGATTGCGCGTGGTGGCGGGTGCGTGTTGCTTCACCGCGGCTTCACGCGATCACGCGCCGCCGAGCTCGTCGAGGAACTGCTGCGCGTCGGCGAACGCGGGATCCTCGCGCAGTGCTTTCTTCGCCCACAGCTCGGCCTTCGCGCGGTTGCCACGCGCGTGCTCGATCTTCGCTTCCCACAGCAACGCCATCGGCCGCGTCACCGGCGTCGGGTTGTCCATGAGCGTGATCGCGCGCAGCGGCTTCAGCGCGAGCTCGTAGTCGCCGATCTCCGTCGCGAGCTGTGCGAGCTCGGCGGCGACCTCGGCGTTCTTGCGATCGACATCGAACGCCTTCTTCAGCCAGTTGAGCTGACCGTCCTTGTCGCCGAGCATCGCCGCCACGCGGCCCATGCGTTGCTGCAACACCGCGAGCTCGGGCGTGCGCTTCTTCTGCGCTTGGATCGCGGCTTCGAGCGTGCGGCCCGCGTCCTCGAGCTGATTCGACGAGATCAGCACGTCGACGTTGAGCATCAACGCGGCGTGATCGTCGGGCTGCAGCTCGAGCGCCTTCGCCGCCGGTCCTTGCGCGCCGGCTGCGTCCTCGAGGTGATAGAGGTACAGCTCCGCGGCGCGCTTGTAGTTGTTGTACTTCACCGCCATGTCGCCGCTGTGATCCGCATCCGCCACGAGGATGCCGGCGAGCAGGCGGTACTCGCCCGCAGCCTCGTACATCTCGCGCAGCTTGTCGCGCAGCACCTCGACGTCGGGTTGTGCTTGATGCACGACCTCGAGCACCGGCACTGCATCGGCGGGGCGGCCCGCTTGCGTCGATGCGGACGCCGCGCGCAGTGCAGCCTGCACCTGCGCGTCGCCCTCGGTGATGTACGCGAGTCGCGTCGCCGCGGCTGCGACACCGTCCCAGTGCTGGATCGACTCGTCGAGATCGCAGAGCAAGACGAGCGGCTCGATATCGCGCGGGTCGCGCTCGATCCACGCGACGAGGAAGCCGCGTCCACGCTCGAGCTCGCCATGCTCGTTGAGGAGCTGTGCGAGCTTGAGCGTCGCCGTGCGCTCGGTCGGCATGTCGCTGTCACGCTCTGCGCGCGAACGCAGCCGCTCGAGTCCGTTGACCAGCTCGGCGATGCGCGATTTGTCGAGCAGGTACGCCTCGTCGAGATCCTCGACCGCAGAGGCGTCGTCGCCGAGCTGCTGGCGGAAGTTCGCGCGCAAGAGGAGGAGCTGCGTGCGGGCTTCGCCGGTCACCGTGGCGAGGGCTTCGCCGATCGCGCGTTGCGCCGCATCGAGCTCGCCGGCAGCCGCGAGCGCTGCCGCGTGATCCGTCACGAGCTCCACGACGTGCGGTGCGCGCTGGCGCGCCTTGCGCAGCACCTCGGCCGCCTTGAGCGGTTGCCCGAGGAAGCCGGAGTACGTGGTGGCTGCTTCGCGGAGCCGCTCCACGGCTCGATCGTCGGGGAGACGCTCGGCGTCCTTGGTCATGAGCTCCGCGAGCTCGGACCACAGCTCGTTGTCCCGGTACCACTTCTCGAGGCGCTGGTGGATGTTCTTGTCGTCGGGCGCGCTGCCGTGCGCGAGCTCGAGCGTGCGCTGCACGCCCCTCGCGTCACCGGCGGCCTCCCACATCGTCGCGAGCTTGCCGGCGAGCTCGGGGGCGCGCTCGGGCGTCTCCACCGCGAGCAAGCGCTCCATGAGCACGGCGCCTTCGCGCGGGTTGTCGTTCTCGCCGAGCTGCTTGACGACGCGGCGGAGGATCTCGCGATCGTCCGGCGCGATGATCAGCGCGGCGCGGTAGACGCGGATCGCGTCGGGGTTCTCGTTCTTCTCGAGGAGATCACCGAGGCGAAGCGCGACATCGACCGTGGAGTCGCGGTGTCCGCGGCGCTGGGCGTCCTCGAAGCGAGACCACAAGAACTCCGCGATGCCGTCCTCGTCGCCGAGGTTGCGTAGCGTCGACTCGTAGAGCTCCGCGGCCTCGAGGTTGTCGGCATCGTCGGCGAGCGCATCGCGGAGCACGTCGAGTGCGTCGTGGTAACGCTTGAGGTTCTCGATCAGGAACTTCGCGTGCTCGAGGCGGAGCGCGTTGCGCTCGGCCGGCGTGACGAGGTTCGGCAGCGTCGAGCTGATCACGCTGCCCAGTCGGTCGCCGTCGCCGAGCTCGCGATAGATCGTGAGCAGCGGCTGCCACACGGCGCGATCACTCGGGCTGCGCTCGCGCAAGAACTCGTAGACCTCGGCGGCGAGATCCACGCGGCGGTGGGCGAGGGCGCGCGTCGCGATGCGCATCGCGAGCCCGTCGACGACCTCGGTCTGCTCGTTGTCGACGATCGGCGCGATCTCGTACGTGAGGTCACGCGCTTGGTTGAGATCGCCGGCAGCGAGGCGGCGCTCGGCGAGGGCGAGCACCGCCCACGGCGCAGAGCCGAGACCATCCACGGTCTCGCGTGCCGCAGCGACGGCGCGAACGAGCAACGCTTCCGCGCGCTGCTCCTGGCCTTGCTCGACGGCGAGGTCCACGGCTTCGCGGATCTGCACCGGCGTCGCCGACGGCAACGACGCGCGGCGCTCGAGGAAGTCGAGCAGCAGCTCGCCATCGCCGCCGTTGCGCGCGACGCGCTCGTACATCGTCATCACGCGCTCGTCCTCGGCGCTGTGCGAGGCGGCTTGCTTGAGGAGGCGTCCGGCTTGGCTCCACCGCGGCTCTGCTTGGAACGCGCGCTCGAGGAGATCGAAGCCCTGCTTCTTGCGCGCTTCGCTCGAGAGGAAGATCTCGGCGAGGCGATACAGCGCGTCGACCTGCGCCGGCGTGGGCTCGGTGTCCGTGCCCGCGAGCTCGAACATCTTGTCGAGCGTGCGTGCCTGCTCGGTGGTGTCGCCGAGAGCGGCGGCCACGCGAGCCTGCGCGTAGAACGCCTCCGCGAGCCGCTCGCCGAGGATCTCGACGCGGCGATACAGCGCGGCGGCGGCCTTGAGGTCACCCGCGTCTTGCTCGAGCGCTTCGCCGGCCCGCATGAGCAGCGACGCGATCAGCGGCGGATCGTCCTTGCGGCGCAGTCGGTCGACGACCGCATCGACAGCGTCGACGAAGCGCTTCGTCTGGCCGAGCTTCTTGGACATCTCGCGCGCTCGCTCGTGCAGATCCGTGCGCGCGGGCATCACGTTGATCGCGCGGATGAGCGCGTCGAGAGCTTCGTTGCCACGATCGAGGAGCGCGAGCGCCTCGGCCATGTCGCTGAGCAGCCGCGCTTGCGAGTGCGGCTCCGGGTTGGTCCCGAGGCGCTTCTCGAGCACTTCGAGGAGACGCGCTCCCTCGTCGTGCGCGATGAGCGAGCGGCGCAGGCGGCGCACTTCGGCGTCGGACTGGATCGCCGCTTCCATCGCGGACTCGAGGAGCTCCTTCGCTTGATCGGCTTCGCCGCGCGACGCCGCGAGCTTGTGCAGCTCGAACAGCACCTCGCTGGCGCCGACCGCCGCTTCGTCGTCACCCGGCGGTTGCCGGCGCACGACGAGGAGCAGCGCGCGATACGTACGCTCCGCCTTGTCGAGCTGACCCGCGGTGCGCGCCATCTCGGCGAGCTCCTTCTGGATCGCCGCGTTCGACACGTCCATCTTCGACGCCGACTCCATCTCGGACATCGCCTCGTCGATCTTGCCTTCGGCCTGCGCGACGCGAGCGAGCTCGACGTGCAGCGCGGCGCGCTCGGGCGAGCGACGGCGACCGAAGGTGTCGATCAGCTCGGTGAGAGCAGCGCGCGCTTCCGGCAACTTGCCGGCGACGCGCTGACCGATCGCCAGCGCGGTTCGCAGATCCTTGTCGGTCGGATCGAGCGCGAGCGCGGTCTCGAGCGCGGGGATCGCCTTGGCCGGCGAGCCGAGGCGCGTGAGGTAAATATTCGACGCCTCGCGTGCAAACTCGCGCGCGAGCTTCTCGTCCTTGAGCAGCGGCAACGAGCGCGTGAGGTGACGCGCGAGCGGCTCCCACTGCTCGCTCTTGCGATACAGATCCGCGAGCAGCGTGCGGAGCTCGAGCGCTTGCTCCTTGTCGTCGAGGTTGACCTCGATCGCGGTGATCGCGCGCTCCGGCTGATTCGCCGAGAGGTGCGCCTTGGCGAGCTGGCTCACGACCATGAGGCGCTCGTTCGGCGGCACGGTGCCGAGCAAGCTCTCGAGCCACGGCACGGCTTGTCCCGGCTGGCTGCGCTCGAGGTTCAGGCGAGCGAGCGCGCGCAACGAATCGGATGTGGGGGCGAGCGCCACGACGCGGCGGTGACCGCTGATCGCGCGCTCGATCTCCTTGGTATCGGTCTCGGCCACCTGCGCGTAGCGCGCCCATAGCTTGGCGGCGCGCGGCGTGTCACCGGCCGACTCGAGGCGCTGCGCTTGTCCGTCGAGGAGATCGACGAGCGCGCGGTGCTGGCCCTTGTTCGAGAGCAGCTCGGCGACAGCGTCGATCGACGCCTCGTGACCCGGGCGCTCCTCGAGGTTTGCCTTGAGCGCATCGAGGCGACCGCCACGCTCCTCGACGATGCCGACGAGCTTCGCGAGCTCGAGGCGCAGGTTCAGCTTCTTCTCCGGATCGCTCTCGAGGCCGAGCTGGATCTGGCGCAGCGTCAGCAGCTCGGGGACACGATCCTCGAGGCCGAGAAGGTGAGCCAAGCGCTCGATCACGTCGAGATCGTTCGGCGCTTGCGCGAGCACGCTGCGATACATGTCGATCGCTGCGGCGTTGTCACCGAGCTCGACGGTGGCGAGCTGAGCGGCGCGAAGGCGCATGTCGCGGCGCGTGTTCTGATCGAACGGCAAGCGCGCGGCTTCGATCAACGTGTCGACCGCGGCGCGTGCGCGTCCGCCGGTGCGATAGAGATCGACGAGCGCATCGATCGCCCACTTCGCGACGGCATCCACGGAGCGCGCGGACTTCACGTTCGCGGTGCCTCGCCATGCAGCGGTGGCGCGACCGAGCACCGCGGAGAGGATCTGCAGCGCTTGCTCGCGGTCGCCCAGCTTGCTCGCGACCTCGGCCGCTCCGACGAGCGAATCGAGATCGCGGCCATCGGCGTCGGACAACCGGCGCAGCGCTTCGAGGAGCGCCGGCGTGGCGCCCTGGTCGCGCTCGAGTGCGACCAGGTCGACGAGCGCGTTGGCGCGTTCGCCACCGAGCTCGAGCGCCTTGCGCAGCGACTTGGTGGCGCCGGGCTTGTCACTCAACTGATCGCGCTGGAGCGCGGCGAGGCGGTAATAGAAGAGCGCTCCCACGGACGCGGGCAGCTTGTGCTTCTCGAGTGCAGCACCGAGCGCGTCGGCGAGCTTCTTGTGTGCATCCGCTTTGGCTGCGGCGACTTCGAGGACACCGAGGAGCTCGTCATCGAACGCTTCGCGAATGCCCGCGTAGCGAACGATCACCGAGGCGGCGTCGTCCCAGCGGCCGAGCTGCGTTCCGATCGATGCAAAGGCGTGGACGGCGCGGCGATTGCCGGGCTCCACGGCGGTGACCTCCAAGTACGCGTCGGCGGCGCCGGGCTCGTCGGACAGATGCTCCGCGACGAGGTCGGCGTACGCGAGCTTGAGGCGTGCGGCCTCGCGCGCGTCGTCCTTCAGCGCGTCGATCGCCTCGCGATACGCGAACGCGGCGACGAGGTAATCGCCCGTCGACTTCGCGAGCGACATGATCTGGTTCTCGATCAGCTGATCGCGCGGTGCGAGCGGGAACGCCTTCGCGAGATCTTCGAGAGCGCCCTTCGCGTCGTGCTTGTGCTCGATGCGCAGCTGCGCGGCTTCGCGCAACAGCGCGAGGCGCGTGCGGTCATCCTTGGCTTCGGCGAGGCGGGCGGGCAACAGATCGAGCACGCCGCCGAGGTCGCCGTTGATCCGCATCGCCTGCGCGAGTGCGTCTGCAGCGCCGAGGCGCGTCGACGGCTCGTCGAGCAGCGCCGTCAGTCCAGCGCGAGCTTCTTTGCTCGCGGGATCGATCGCGATCGCGTTGCGATACGCGGCGAGTGCGCGGCCCGGTGCATCGAGGTGCTGGCGAAGTGCATCGCCGAGGCGAACGAGGCGTCCGACGGTGCGCGACGTCGCGCGACCCGACGCGCTCTCGAGCAGGTCGGCCATCTCGGCCCAGCGGTTGGTCTGCGAGAGCAGATTCGCGAGGGCGGTGATGCCTTCCTCGTCGTCCTTGTGCTCGGCGACGACGCGCTGCCACGCACCGATCGCTGCGTCGAGATCGTTGCGCTGCGCGTGATGCACGAGCGCGACGCTGACGAGGTCGGCGCGGCGCTGCATCGACGAGCCCGCCTTGTTCGCGCGGCTCTCGAGCGCGGCGACGAGATCGTCCCAGCGCTGCTGCGATTGGAGGATGCCGATGCGAGCGTCGAGACCCGACGTGTCGCTCGGATCGCTGTCGATGCGGCGCTCCCACAGCGAGAGAGCACGCTCGGTGTCACCGAGGGACTCGGCGAGCTTCGCGGCCTCCGACAGGATCGAGCTGCGCGCGCCTTCGTTGGCCTCGAGGTACGCCTGGCGCTCGAGGACGCCGAGGCGCTCCTTGGGCCGGTTGGTCTGCGCGTACAGCTCGGCGAGCTTGCGCGCGACGGAGAGCTGCTCGTTCTCGGCGGCGCCGTTGATGCCGCTCGCTTCGACGAGCAGCTTGATCGCACCTTCGGTGTCGTGCAGGCGCTCGAGGCGCGTGCGCGCGGACTCGGCGAGCAGCTCGACTTGACGCGTCGGATCCTTGGCCTGGCGCGCAGCGTTCGCCACGCCTTCCGCGTAGCGGTCGTGATGACCGCCGCGATCGGCGAGGGAGCGCAGCTTCTCCTCGGTCGCTTGCGACTCGGGCTGCATCGCGAGCAGCGCCGCGTAGTGGTTCATCGCAGCAGGAAGGTCCTCGACCTCGGCGAGGCGACCGCCGGCCTCTTCGTGCAGCGGACCGCTCTTGGCGGGATCGAGCTCGATGACCTTCTCGAGGATGCGGATCACCTCGCGCGGCTTCTGCGCGGCGTCGTAGTGCGCGCGCAGCAGATCCAGCGCTTGGTCGCGAACCGAGCCGCCGGAGTTCTCCGCGTCGATGATGCGCTCGAGCAGCGACGTGGCCTCTTTGTCGTCTTCGGCCTCGGCCAGAAGCGGGCGCGTCGCGGCGAGCGAGCGGCCCGGATCCTTCAGCGAATCGAGCCACACGGACGCGATGCGCGCGCGGCTGCGCTCGCGCTCCTTCTTCGCTTGCGAATCGAGGCGGCTCTCCCACAGCTCGATCAGATCGGCCCAGCGCTCGTGCCGCTCGAGCAACCGCTCGAGGCCTTGGCTGACCTGCGCGTCGTCGGGGGTGAGTGGCAGGAGCTGCTGGTAGTAGCCGATCGCCTTGTCGGGCTGATTGGCGACGTCCTTCGCGAGCTGCGCACCCTCGCGGAGCAGACGGATGCGACGCGCGCGATCCTTGGTGGACTCCACCGCGCGATCGTAGAGACCGAGTGCATCGGCCCACCGTTCGGCGACGGTGTAGATCACCGAGAGCCGCTGTAACGCCGTGTCCGACGACGGCGCGAGCGACGTCACGCGCACGAGGATCTTCTCGAGCACCGACGGATCGTCGCCGAACCACTCATCGCAGAATCCACCTGCGCGTTCGCCGATCATCTCGGCGACCTGCGGTTCGACATCGCCCGACAACGCTTCGTTGTAGAGCGCGACGATGTCGTCCGGTTTGTCGAGATCAGCAGCGAGACCTTCGACTTCTTCCCACGCGCTCACCGCATGCGGCGAATGCTTGACGGCGGCAGCGGCTTCCTGGAACTGAGACAGATCAGCCATGGCTCCTCTAAAGCTCGAAGTGCACGACCCCGATCGCGCGCCCGAGCGAGCGAAAATGGTAACGCGAACACGCGGGAGTGATCGAAGCGGGAGCGGCTAAAAAGCCCGTCGGATACCCAACATCGCCGACAGCGGGCTCTGGAAGCCGAAGGGCATCCCGTAGCCGGGACGCCGGATCGGTGTCTGGCCGCTGATCGTCTTCAAGTACACGAGGTCCTCGTAGCTGCCGCCCTGGATCGGTCGCACGAAGCTCTCCGTGTAGAGCTCGTCGATGCCCGTGCCCTCGTCGCGATCGAACACGTTGAACACGTCGAGCGTCAGGTCGAAGCCACGCCAGCTCGCACCGAGGCGAACGTTGGCCTGTGTGAGAAGCGGTGCGTTACCGATGCTGCCGCGGTCGACGAGCGCGAAGTAGCCGGCGTCGGTGGCCGCGAACACGCTGCGCGGACGACCAGTAGCGAGCGTCATGCGCGTCCCGAAGTGCAGTGTCACGGGGCCGACCGTTCCGCGCCGCGCCGCCTCGATATAGACGCGATGACCGACCTCGGTGGGCAGGTGCCCCAGGTCGGTGGCCGTCGAGAACCGCGTGTCGTACTCCTCGCCATCGTAGAGCGTGGTGCCCTGCTGCGGGTCCCACGGGCCGAGGAAGTTGCCGACGGCGCGACCCGCGAGGTACCCGACGCGTACCGTGAGCTTCGCGGTGGGCTCGGTGGCCACTTCGATCCCGAGAATCTCCGACGAGCGCCGCGCGGCCAGGCCGGTCGTGCTGGTGTGCCCGGGGTTCACGAAGTGCGTGTTGGTCGTCTCGAGGCCGTACCGCAGATAGCGACCCTGCAGCCACGCGGTCACGCGGAATGCCTTTGCGAGCGAGACCTCCACGCCCGCCGTCATCTCGTCGGCCGACATCGGCTCCACGTAGCTCGGCACGGTGAACACCGCACCGCGTTCGCGCGAGCGCGCGTGACCGCCAAGACCCGTGGTGATGTCGTGGACGATCGCGTCGCGCGCGATGATCGTATTGCCGAGACCCGTCGGCAAATAGGCGAACGTCCGGCCGCCGGACACCCACGCGCGCGACGTGCCCTTGCCGAGGAAGTCCCACGACATGCCACCGCGGGGAGCGAGCTGTCTCGAGAAGTGCAGCTGCGGACCGACCCACATCATCTCCCAGCGCAGGCCGCCGTCGACGCGGATGTCCTTCTCGGGAGACCACGTGTCCTCGAGGTACGCAGCGGTGTAGCGCGTGCGGTATCGCAGCTCGGAGACATCGACGTAGTCGCAGTCCTCGAGCGGGTTCTCGCCGCACAGCCCGCCGGTATAGAAGCGCGCGACATCCTCGTGCCCCTCGAACAAGCTGCGGATCAGCGAGCCGCCCGTGTAGCGCGAGCGCTGCACCAGGCGAACGTCGTCGAACGTCGTGCCCGCGCGAAGCACGTGGTCTCCCGTGCGATGCGCGACGTCCGCGGAGGCCGTGGTGCGATCACCGACGGAGTGCACGAGCAGGCCCGCGCCCGCGCTCGCGAAGTAGTTCTGCGGAACGGCGCATTGGAGGATCTGCGGATACGCGTTGTCGTTGCACGCAGCGGCGAGCACCGGATCGTCGGACAGGTTCGCGGGAACGTACGCGGAGAGAAACTGCGGCACGTTCGCGGCCGGATCGTGCGGTGACTCGTCGCGATCGCTGCGATGCCACGAGAGCTGCGCGGTGAGGCGCGTGCGCTTGTTCCACGTGCCGCGATACGTGGCGATGCCGGTGCCGACGAGCTCCGTGCGATCGACACCGGCCGCACGCAGCGTGGCGTTGCCGAGCACGCGCGTCGACGTGGCACCGTGACCGACGAGCGTCAGATCGAACGAGTGCGCTCCGCGGTCCCACCCGACGCGCGCGAGAAACGGGACGAGCCACGAGAGGTTGCTCTCGCGATGCTGCGAGATGCCCTCGAGCGCGAGGTTGGGATATCCGTCGGGGAATCCGTCCTGATTGCGATCCGTCAGGCGCGCGGCGTTCCACTGGAACGAGGTCTCGCCGAGCGAGGGCGCGATGCCGAGCGCGTACCACGCGCGGCCTCCGGCGACCTCCGCGATCGGCCCGGTGCCGACAGCGGTCGCGTTCACTTCGGGGCCGACATCCGCGATCACGCGGCGCACGAAGTAGCGACCCGGCGCGATGAGGCGCTGGCGTGCGTCCGTCGACAAGCCGCCGAACACGGCCGTGCGCACGGTGTGGTTGTCGCTGCCGCGCAGGAGCTGCACGTCGATCGATCCGCCGAGGCCCACGCGATCGCGCGCTGTCCATCCGCCCGCGCCGATCGTGATGCCTTGCACGAACAAGAGCGGCACGCGGATGTCGAACGCGTTCGTCCGGATCGAGTCGACGGGCGCGCCCTCGATCGTCCATCGATTCTCGAGACCCGTGGCGCCGCCGAACACGGGCCCGGTCTCGTCGCGGCTCGCACCGAGCACCCAATGCGAGACACCGTCGACGGTGGTATCGCCCACGGGTAAGCGCTGCAGGTAGTCGCCGCTCAGATACGTGAACAGTCCAAACGGCGACGCCGGCTCCAGCGGATCGGCCTCTTTCTCTTCGGCGGCCGGCTGCTTCGGTTTGAGTCCGAACAGATCGTGCGGGTCATCGGCGAAGGCCGGCGTGGCGCAGATCGCCCCGAGCACGACTGCGACGGCGGCCAGGCGATGCACGCTCGAACGGTAACATGCACAGCGTAACCGTCTCGGGGTCACAGCCATCGAAGACGGGTGCGCGTCACTGTCTGCAACCAAGCGCCGGTCTTGGCGCGTGGAGCGTACGTCCTCTATTGGATGATCGCGGCGCGCCGCACGACGTGGAGCTTCGCGCTCGATCACGCGATCGCTCGCGCGCGCGAGCTCGGTCGCCCGCTCGTGGTGCTCGAGCCGCTGCGCGCCGGCTATCGCTGGGCAAGCGATCGCTTTCACTCGTTCGTCATCCACGGCATGCGCGACAACACAGCCGCCTTCGCGAAGGCTCACGTGACATACCTGCCGTACGTCGAGCGCGCCGCGGGTGAGGGGAAGGGGCTGCTCCTCGAGCTCGCGAAGCGTGCGTGCCTCGTCGTCACCGACGAGCAACCCGGCTTCTTCTTGCCGCGCATGGTGGCGGCCGCTGCGAGCGAGCTGCCGGTTCGCCTCGAGCAAGTCGATGGCAACGGGCTCCTGCCGCTGCGCGCGAGCGATCGGGCGTTCTCGAGCGCCGCGCACTTTCGCCGTCACTTGCAGAAGACGCTCGCACCACATCTCGTGACCGCTCCCGCGGCGTCACCGCTGGCGCGCTTGCCGCGTGCATTGCGCGACGGCGAGGTGCCCTCGTCGGTGCTGAAGCGCTGGACGTTCGGCACCGACACGGATCTCGCGAGTCTCCCGATCGATCACACGGTGGCACCATCGCCGATCCAGGGCGGTTCGCGCGCCGCGCAGCTGGCGCTCGATCACTTCATCGACGACAAGCTCGCGCGCTACGGCGATGGCCACGATCATCCCGACGACGACGCGGCGAGCGGACTCTCGCCGTGGCTGCACTTCGGTCACGTCTCCGCGCACGAGGTCGCCGCGCGCGTGTGGGCGGATGCCAACTGGGATCCATCCCGCGTCGCCGACGCGAAGGCCACCGGATCGCGCGAGGGGTGGTGGGGCTTGCCCGGCTCGCACGAGCGCTTCCTCGACGAGCTCGTCACGTGGCGCGAGCTCGGCTACGGCTTCTGCTTTCATCGGCCGGACTACGATCGCTACAGCTCGCTGCCCGACTGGGCGCAGAAGACGCTCGGCGATCACGCCACGGATCTGCGTCCGGTGCTCTACACGCCGAAGCAGCTCGAGACGGCGGCGACCGGCGATCCGGTGTGGAACGCGGCGCAGCGCCAGCTCGTCGCCGAGGGCCGCATCCACAACTACCTGCGGATGCTGTGGGGGAAGAAGATCCTCGAGTGGTCGCCGTCGCCGCAGCGGGCGCTCGCGACGCTGATCGAGCTCAACAATCGCTACGCACTGGACGGGCGCGATCCCAACTCGTACAGCGGCATCTTCTGGACGCTCGGTCGCTTCGATCGTCCGTGGGCGCCCACGCGTCCGATCTTCGGCGCGGTTCGCTACATGTCGTCGACAAACACGCTGAAGAAGCTGCACATCAAGAAGTACCTGGCGCGCTGGTCTGCGCAACCACGACTCTTGGACTAGTGCTTGTGACCCTCGTGGTCGTGATCGTGATCGGCGTGATCGCCATGGTCATGATCGTGATCGCAGTCCGGACCATGCACGTGGTTCGCGATCTGCTCCTTCACCTTCGCCATGTCGAGCTTCTTCGCTTGATCGACCAGCTCGTCGAGCGCCTTGGCCGGAAGCGCACCGGACTCGCGGAACAGGAGCACGCCATCGCGGAACAGCATGAGCGTGGGAATCGCGCTGATGTTCGCGGCGCCCGCGAGCTCTTGCTGGGCTTCCGTGTCGATCTTGCCGAACACCACGTCGTTGTACTTCTCGGACGCCGTCTCGAAGACCGGCGCGAACTGGCGGCAGGGACCGCACCACTCGGCCCAGAAATCGAGCAGAACGATGCCGCCCTTCTCGATGGTGTCTTGGAAGTTGTCAGTGGTGATTTCAACCGTCGCCATTCGCGCACCATGACCGAGCTGAACAGAAGCCGCAAGAGCAACTCGCAGAACAGACAGGTCGACCTGCCTTGATGGCACGAGCGTTGCTGACAGCTTCAATATGGCGTCGCAGCGTCCTGTAGTTGTCGGTTTCGACTTCAGCGCGTCCGGCGAGGTCGCGCTCGATCGCGCAGTGCAGCTCGCGAGCCGAGCGCCCGAGCACGTGCTCCACGTCGTGTGTGTGATCGACCCGAAGCACGCCATTCCATCGATCCCGCCGAGCGGTGACATCGACTACCTCTACGCAGCGCAGGTGCAAGAGGCGCTCGCCGCCGTCGTGCACGCAGCGCTCGAACGCGGCCACGTCACCGCGCGCGTGGGCTTCTTCGTCCACGCGCGCATGAACAAGAACGCGGCCGACGAGATCCTCGATCTCGCGCGCGAAGTGGGCGCCGAGCTCGTCGTGGTCGGCAGCCACGGGCTCACTGGACTCGAGCGACTCGTGCTCGGCTCGGTGTCCGAGAAGATCGTCCGCGAGGCACATTGCTCCGTCGAGGTAGCGCGCCCCACCACGTACCCCGAGGTCGATCTGATGACCGTCGTGGAGGTACCGGGCCGCGATCACACGTACGTGCCGCCGCATCGCTACGAGTACGAGGACCATCGCGTCCTGCTGCGCCCTAACGACTGGCCGCTTTACTGACTCGCGCGTGCTAGCGTTGAGTGGTGTCCAAGCTGCGAGTCACCTACAACGCGCCGGTCGTCCTGACGTTCGCGCTCCTCGCGCTGGTCGTCACGTTCCTGCCGATGGACGTGCGCCGTCATTACTTCTCCGCGCACAACGGTCTGCACGAGTGGACCAGCTACACGGGCTTGTTCCTCCACACGCTCGGCCACGCGAACTGGGAGCACTACCTCGGCAACTTCATGCTGATCCTGCTCATCGGGCCCATCCTCGAGGAGCGCCACGGATCCATGAAGCTGCTCTTCATGATCGCGGTGACCGCGCTCGTCACGGGACTCATCAACGTCGCGTTCGCGAACCAGTTCCTGATGGGCGCGAGCGGCATCGTGTTCATGATGATCCTCCTCGCGTCCACGGCGAACATCCGCGCGGGCGAGATCCCGATGACGTTCATCGCGATCGCGCTCATCTACTTGGGCGGCGAGATCTATCGCGCCATCACGAGCGACGACAACGTCTCGCGCATGGCGCACCTCCTCGGTGGCGTGTCGGGTGCGGCGTTCGGTTTCCTCGGGGCGCGCGCACGCGGCGACAACAAGCCGATCAAGGTCGGCGGTCTGCCAACAGCCACGGCGACCGAGCTGCAGAAGAATCGGGCGAAGCCAAAGATCTCCGCCGAGCTGTAGCCTAGGCCTTCGGCTCGACGAAGAAGTCGGGGAACAGCTGGCTGCCGGGCACCATGTTGTACTCGGACAGATCGGTCTTGCCCTCGGCCTCGAGCACTTCGTCGTCGATGAAGAACTGGCCGGTCACTTCGCGCGAGCTCTTGTTAAAGATCGCGTACGCGGCGTCCGCCATGATCGCCGGGCTGCGCGAGCCCTTCATCACCTGATCGCCGCCGAGCAGGTTCTGCACCGCCGACGTCGCGATCGTGGTGCGCGGCCACAGCGCATTGAACGCGACGCCGTGGCGACGGTACTCGCCCGCCATGCCGAGCACGCAGAGGCTCATACCGAACTTGGCCATGGTGTACGCCGTGTGCGGCGCGAACCACTTCTCCTGCGTGATGCTCGACAGCGGCGGCGAGATGTTGAGCACGTGCGCGTTGCCGGTCTCGGCTGCCTTGCGCAGGTGAGGCGCGCAGACCTTGGAGGTGAGGAACGTGCCGCGCGTGTTGATGCCGTGCATCAGATCGTAGCGCTTCATGTCCGTGGCTTCGGTCGTCGTCAGGTTGATCGCCGACGCGTTGTTCACGAGGATGTCGATGCCGCCGAACGTCTCGACGGTCTTCGCGACCGCGGCCTGCACTTGCTCCTCGAAGCGAATGTCGCATTGGAGTGCGAGCGCTTTGCCGCCCGCCTCTTCGATCTCCTTGGCGGCGGTGAAGATCGTGCCCGGCAGCTTCGGGTTCGGCTCCGCCGTCTTCGCCGCGATCGCGACATTCGCGCCATCGCGCGCCGCGCGCAGACCGATCGCGAGCCCGATGCCTCGGCTCGCCCCCGTGATGAACAACGTCTTTCCTCGAAGCGACATGCCCGAGGTCATATCACCAACGGCTAGTAGGAATCTGGGTTCATCGCGCCGTCGAGCAGATCGGGATCCACGGGGCGGATCAGCTTCGCGATCAACTGCGCGGCGATGATGCCGCAGACGAGCCCGGCGCCGAACGCCCAGAACCCGATCGACACGCCGACAAAGCCGGGGCCGCCGGGCTTGGTCGCGACGAAGACGCACGCGGTGATCATCACGACCATGAGCGAGAGCAGCGAGATGCTCGCCGGCGAGATGGGAAGCTCGGGGCGCTTGTTCTGATACACGACGAACGCACCCCACAACAGCGCGAGTCCCGCGACGAGGGCGAGGCCGAACGTCACCCAGCCCATCGGGGCAAACGCACCCGACGTGATGCGCTCCGCTTCAGAGCCGAGCGTCTCGCGCATCGCAGTGACGAACGCGCCGTTCGACATGTTGCCGCCCGCCTCCCCGACGATCCCGGCGCAGCCATGGCAGCCCATCGGGCCAAAGCCGACGCTCGATTCGAGTCCGGGACGCTCGACCCAGCTGCGCGAGAACGCGCTGAAGATCAGCAGGGCCGCGGCCGCGATCGCGAGTCCGATCGCGAGCTGGCGGTTGTCCTTCTTGGGCGTCGGGTTCAGGTCGAGGTTCACGGTGGTCCGGACGAATACACCCGGATGGCAGTCGCACCGTCGATCTTTCGCGACTTACCCTTCGATCTTCTCCCACCACTGGCACCACCACTCGCCGCCCACGAGGATACGGAGCTTGGGATGCCAGCAATAGGAGATGTTCTCGTCGGGGTTCAGATAGAACAAGCAGTTGTCACACCGCTCGTCGCCGTACGGTTTCCCCTTGAGCACGTTGTCCTCGATCATGTGCTTGAGGAGCAGCGCGTTCTTCTCGTCGATCTCTTTGGGCTCGGGCTTCGGAAGGTCGTCGGCCATCGCTGCATCGTAGCGCTACTCGGCAGCGGCGACCTTGGCGCGCGGCGCCTTCTTGCGCAGGCGATGCGTGAACCAGGTGACCGTCTCTTCCATGCCCTCGCGGATCTTGTGCGTGGGCGAGTAGCCGAGCTTGGTGACGATCTTGTCGATCGATGCCTGCGAGTGCGGGATGTCGCCGGCGCGTGGCGGTTCGAACGCGGGCTCGGCGTCGGCCAGTGACGGATCGTCCTTGGCGAGATCGTCGCGGATCAGCTGGAACAGCTCCTTGAGATCCGTGCGGTCGTTGCAGCCCGTGTTGTAGACGGTGCCCGTGGCGTCGGCGTCCGTGGTGGTGCCGGCGAGCAGGTTCGCTTGCACGACGTTGTCGATGTAGCAGAAGTCGCGGCTGTTGGAGCCGTCGCCGAAGATGACGACCTGCTTGCCGTCGAGCAGCGACGAGATCCAGCGCGGGATCACCGCCGCGTACGGGCCGTTCGGATCCTGGCGGCGACCGAACACGTTGAAGTACCGGAGCCCGATGTTCTGCTGTCCGTACGAATCGAAGAACACGCGCGCGTACAGCTCGTCGACGCGCTTGCTGACCGCGTACGGCGAGAGCGGCTTGCCGATCTTGTCCTCGACCTTGGGCAGCGTCGGGTTGTCGCCGTACACCGACGAGCTAGAGGCATACACGACGCGCGGGATGTTGGCGTCCTTGGCCGCGACGAGCACGTTCAGGAACGCATCGACGTTGTGTTGGTGCGTGGCGATCGGATCTTTGATCGAGCGCGGGACGGAGCCGAGCGCGGCTTGATGGAGGATCACGTCCACATCGCGCACCGCCTTCGCGGCGACCTCGGGATCCCGCAGATCGCCCTCGATGAAGCGGAACTGCAAGCGCTCGTCGGGATGGATCGCGAGGACGTCCTCGAGGTTTCGCTTGTGGCCGGTGATGAAGTTGTCGACGCCGACGACGGACTGCCCGAGATCGAGCAAGCGCTCGAGCAGCGCAGATCCGATGAAGCCGGCGACGCCGGTCACGAGCCAACGCCTGGGCGCGTTGACCAGCTCTTCACAGACCTCGTCGTAGCGCGTGCGTTTCATAGACTCCACAGTCGGATCCCACGCGGCGGTTTCACGGACGTCGGAATGGCACTCTTCACGTCGATCACCGCGCCGCCATCCTTCACGCGCTCGAAGATTCCGTTCACGTTGTCGAGGTAGTCCTTGTGGGCGACCGCGAGGATCACGGCGTCGAGCTGCTGCATCTTGTCGAGCGAGGTCAGCTCGATCTTGTACTCCTCGTGCGCCTCGCGTGGATCGCCCATCGGGTCGTGCACCATCGCATCGATACCGTACTGCGCGAGCTCGGCGATGATGTCCGGAATCTTGGAGTTGCGGAGATCCGGCACGTTCTCCTTGAACGTCAGTCCGAGGATGCCGACCTTCGCGCGGCGCAGCGACACGTCTTGCGCCGTCAGCATCTTCACGCACTTCTGCGCGATGAACGGACCGACGTTGTTGTTGATGCGCCGGCCCGCGAGGATGACCTCGGGGAGATAGCCGAGCTCCTGCGCCTTCGTGGTCAGGTAGTACGGATCGACGCCGATGCAGTGACCACCGACGAGGCCGGGCGAGAAGCGGAGGAAGTTCCACTTGGTTCCCGCGGCCTCGAGCACGTCCGCGGTGCGGATGCCCATGCGATCGAAGATCAGCGCGAGCTCGTTCATGAGCGCGATGTTGAGATCGCGCTGCGTGTTCTCGATCACCTTGGCGGCTTCGGCGACCTTGATCGATGGAGCGCGGTGCACGCCGGCCGTGACGACCGAGGCATAGACGCGAGCGACGCGCTCGAGCGCCTCGGGCGTCTGGCCCGACACGACCTTCATGATCTTCTCGAACGTGTGCTCTTTGTCGCCCGGGTTGATGCGCTCGGGCGAATAGCCGAGGAAGTAGTCCTCGCCGTTCTTGAGTCCGCTCAGCTGATCGAGGATCGGTCCGCAGACCTCCTCGGTGACGCCCGGATAGACTGTGGATTCGTAGACGACGATGTCGCCCTTCTTGATGTGCGGGCCGATCGACTTGCTCGCGCTGATCATCGGTCCGAGATCTGGGCGATTGTTGCCGTCGATGGGCGTCGGCACCGCGACGATGTAGAAGGTGCAGTCCGCGAGCCTCGCCGGGTCCGCCGTCATCTCGAGCTTCGTCGCGGCAGCGAGCTGATCACTCGTGACCTCGAGCGTCTCGTCGTGCCCCTTCTTGAGCTCGTCGATGCGGCGCTGCCGGATATCGAACCCGATGGTGGGAAGCTTGCGCCCGAACGACAGCGCGACGGGGAGGCCGACATAGCCGAGGCCGATGACGGCAACTTTCTCTTGCTCGAGGGTGGGCATCTGTTTCGACGAGGACATCACGATCTCTAACCTCCATTCAAGCGGGTATCAGCCGACGAGCAAGACTCCGAGAAATCGTCCGCGCGGCATGAGCCGAGCGAGCTGCGCGAGGTCGGCATCGCGCGATGTTCCATTGCGTCCGACGATCGCGACTGCATCCATGCAAGCCGCGGCGGTCGCGTGCTCCCCGAGGAGCTCGAAGCCAGTCAAATCGACGAGGACGTGTCCGAATAGCTCCGTGCACTCGAGCAACGCGCGCGCCAGCTGGGGAACGACGTCGCCCGCACGTTCTGCGTGCGGTGGCGTGATCAAGGCGAGCGATCCGCGTAGCCAGCGTGTCGTGAACACCGTGCTCGCGAGCGCTGGAGCGCGGCTCGCGCTGATCGCGGGAAGCCCCGGGTAGCGCACGTTGGCGTCCATGACGGCGACGGTTCCACCGGTCAGCTCACAGAGTGCGAGCCCCAACTGGACGAGCAGGGCGGGGACGCCGACCTCGTCGTCGCTGGGCACGAAGCCAACGACTCGAACGTCGTCGTCGCGCAACCGTCGAGCGAGTCGGGCGCACGCGGCTTCGACTGCGCGCGAGGAGCGCAAAGCGGAGCGGGACTGTGCGTTGGCGCTCATCGAGGTGCTTCGCGCGATACCCAGTGCGGCGAGCAACTGCTCGTCAACAGAGTCCTCGGCTGGTGTTTCGGGGTCGGGCATTCGGCTCGGCGCTTGCCTGTGCAAGCTGCGTGCTGCACATCGTCCACGTCCTCTCTAGCTATGGAGTCGGCGGCCAAGAGCGGGTCGCGCTCGATCTCGCCATCGGGCAGCTCGCGCGCGGTCATCGCGTCTCCGTGCTCTCGCTCGCACCCGCTCCCGACGGCCCGCTCGCCGCCGAGTTCGCGGCTGCGGGAGTCGGCGTTCATCGCGTGCCCAAGCGAGGCGGCCTCGATCCGACGCTCGTCCCGCGCCTCGCGCTCCGCTTGCGCGAGCTCCGCGCGAGCGTCGTGCACACGCACAATCCACTACCGCTCATCTATGGAGCACCGGCAGCTCGGCTCGTCGGCGCGCGCGCGATTCACACCAAGCACGGCATCAACCCCGGCTCGCGCTCGCACTTGCTCCTCCGCCGCGCCGCCGCGCAGCTCACCCACGCGTTCGTCGCCGTCAGCGAGACCACCTGCGAGCAAGCACGCGCACAGCACGATGCTCCGCTCGATCGGCTCTCGACGATCCCGAACGGCATCCGCCTCGATCGCTACGCACCCGACGCTGCCGCTCGCGCCGACGTGCGCGCCGAGCTCGGCCTTGGCGACGCGTTCGTCATCGGCACCGTCGGGCGCATCGACGCGAACAAGAACCAGGCGCTGCTCGTGCGCGCGATGGCCCCGCTGCTCTCGGACAAGGTGCGCCTCGTCATCGTCGGCGACGGCGACGCGCGCGCCGAGCTCGCCACCGCGATCGCGCAGCTACCGAACCCGGCATTCGCGATCATGACCGGCCCGCGCACCGATGTGCCGCGCGTGATCCAAGCGTTCGACGTGTTCGCCCTCTCGTCGACGTCCGAGGGCCTCCCGCTCGTCGTGCCCGAGGCGATGTCCGCGTCGCTACCGATCGTGACCACCAACGTCGGTGGCCTGTCGACCGTCGTCGATCACATGCACACGGGCTTTCTCGTCGATGTCAGCAGCGCCGAGGAGCAATTGCGCGCCGCGCTCTCGATGCTGGTCAACGATCCTGCGCGCGCACGCGAGATGGGAGCGCGCGCACGTCACGTCGCACTCGAGCGCTACTCGCACGAGCGCATGGTCGACGAGTACCTCGCGCTCTACACGGGCCGCGCTAGCGAGCCGGCAAGTCGATCGCGTCCCAGCGCGTCGAGTCCACCAGCGCACGCGCAGCCGCGTACCACTGCTTCCGCACCGCTTTCTCGCGCTCCATGACGTACTCGCTCAGGCGGTTGAAGTCGCGCCGCGCGCCGGCGACGAGGCGATAGCCCGTCCGGCGCACGAGGCCCATCGGTCCGCCGCTAGGCGACGTGTCCTGCACGAGCACGTCGTACGTCGCGGCGCCCTTGGCCCACATCATCTCGTCGATCTCGGGAATCTCGAGCTCGAGCTGCACTTCGCTTCGCGTGCCGCCGCCCAGATACGGGCGCTCGATGCGCACGCCATGCGTCGAGAGGTCGATCGACATCGACGTGATCTCTTTCCCGTCGACGATCTCCCAACACATCGACTCGACGGCAACACGCGGGCTCGAACGTCTCCAGTGCGCAGGATTCGCCATCCGAAAATTGTCCCGCGAGCTCTCCGCGCGGCGCCAGTTTCCGGCAGCGGTGTCAATCGGCGTCGTGCCTACCTATATAGGCGAACCGCGGCACCGCGATCTGCGTCAGGAACATCGCG
Organism: Pseudomonadota bacterium; assembly: GCA_023428295.1. Lineage (GTDB taxonomy): Bacteria > Myxococcota_A > Polyangia > Haliangiales > Haliangiaceae > JABFXX01. The sequence continues at coordinate 2,725 of JAEYYV010000089.1, read as the reverse complement.
TTCGAGATCGCGCGATCGAGCGACAGGCGCCGCACGTCGTAGCGATCGAACGGCGCGAAGCCGCGCAGCGACGGTGGCCACAGCTTGTTCACGCCCGACGAGTTCGTCAGGCCGAGCTGGTAGCCGGCGTCGGCGAGCGCGTCACGGATCCACCTCGCACCGCGCCCGAGTCGCCGGCCCACCGGGTACGCGATCGCGCGAATGGGGCGCCCGAGCTGCGTCTCGAGCTCGCGGCGCGAGCCCACCAGCTCCGCATGCAGCTCGGTAGCGGACAGCGTCTGCAACACGCGGTGACTTCGCGAGTGCGACTCCACGTCCATGCCCGCGCGCGCCAGCGCTCGGATCTGATCCCACGTCATGATGAGGCCGTCGGCGTGCTTGGCCTCGATCTCGGGGGACCACGAAACGCCGAGCGCGGTCGCGACATCATCGAGGAAGCGATCGACATCGAGGTTCGGCGTGTCCTTGATCGCATCGTCGAGGAGGCGGCGCGTGCGCCCGTCGCGCGGCGCGAGCGTCATGCGGCGCGGATACGTGATGGTGCCCGCGCGCGTGGCCTCTGCGACCAGAAGCGACACGCGCTCCCACCAGAACAGGCGACGCTCGCTCACGTGCGCCGTGGAGATGAAGAACGTCGCGCGAATGCCCACGGCGCGCAGGATCGGCAACGCCACGTCGTGACAGCTCGCGTAGCCGTCGTCGAACGTGACCATCACGGGGTTCGGCGGGAGCGGTGCCCCGTCGAGCGCGGCGAGCAGCTCGTCGATGCCGATGGGCGTGCAGTACTTCGCGAGCGTCTCCATCTGCCAGCGAAACTGAGTCGCGGTCGCGTCGGCGATGTCCGGGTCGTGCGGATACGCCGGTCCGGGATCCGCGATGTGGTGGTACGTGAGGATGCACAAGTTCGACACTGGTGCGAACGGGCGCACTTTCATGAGCGCCTGTAGCGCTCCAGCACGGTGCAAGAGTCCTGCGATTCGTTCGCGCATGGTCGGTTACGGGCGGCACCGCTATCGCATTGCACGCAGCCCACCAACGTGTTTGCGGTCCCCGGCATCTGTGCACTGATCATCTTCATCCTCGCGAGGCCGCAGGAGTTCGTGCAGGTATTGCAGCGCGTCCCGCTGCTACACCTGTTCACGGCGCTCGCGGTGTTCGGTTGGGTGATCGATGTGCGCCTGCGCCGACTGCAGCCGATTGCCGCACCCACGTTGCCCTGGGTCATCGCGCTGTTCGGGTGGGCCCTCGTCACGGTGGCCGCGGTCGTGCCGGAGAAGCTGCTCGGCATCGGCGTGGAGCTCGCGATCCTCTTCGCGCTGTACGGCACGATCGCGCACGGCGTTCAGCGGTTCCGCACGTTCCAGCTCGTGGCCGGCGTCACGGTCGCGACGTGCTTGTTCATCACAGCGATCTGCTTTCACCAAGGGCTCGCACCCCTCGAGTGCGTCGAGTCCGATGTCGGCAGTCTCGGCACGAACGGCACGTCCGATGGTCGTTCGTGCTCGACCAGCGAGGATTGCCTCGGCCCCGACGCCATTCCCGGCAAGGAGTATCGCTGCGAGCACATCGGGCTCGTCGGTACGCACTCCGTCGAGGAGCGCGTGCGCTATCGCGGCGAGCTGCACGATCCCAACGAGGTCTCGCTCACGATCAGCGCGGGCGCGCTCTCGCTGCTCATCGCGTTCGCGCTGCGGCGGCGCACCGTGGGGAGCGTCCTCTTCTGCACGCTCGCGATCGGCGTCGTCGTCGCGACGATCCTCATGACCAAGTCGCGCGGTGGCCTGATCGGCGGCTTGATGGTGCCCGGCATCTACCTCGTGCGGCGCTATCGCTTCAAGGCGGTCTTCGCAGGGGCCGTGCTCGGCATCCTCCTCTTGTCACTCACGGGCCGAAGTGGCGAGAACGCCCAAGTCTCGACGGCGCTTCGCTACGAGGCGTGGTCGCAAGGTCTGCGGATGTTCGAGGCATCGCCGATCTTCGGCGTCGGCGCGCGGCAGTTCACCGAGCATCACTATCTCACCGCGCACAACTCGTTCGTTCTCGTGCTCGCGGAGATGGGCTTCGTCGGGATGTTCCTGTTCGTTGGCGTCCTCTACATGTCGTTCAAGACGTTGATCGTCGGCTTGCGCGAGCTCGCGTTCGTTCCGGGAGCCGCGGCGGTTCAGACCTGGGGCATGGCGCTCCTCGCGTCGCTGTGCGGGATCGTGTTTCAGAGCAACACGCTCTCGTTCGCGTATCACTCGGTGCTGTGGATCTTCCTCGCGCTCGTCGGCGCTTGGTACTCCGCGATCCGCCATCACGCCGATCTGCGCGTACGCTGTGGCTGGAAGGACTTCGTCGCGATCGGCGCACTGTGCGTCACCTACGCGTTCGTGTTCCTCCCGGTCTTCCTTCGCTACAAGGGAGAGCTGTGATGCGCCGTCGACAACCTTCGCACCGGCGCATCGCAGATCACGTGATCCCGAGCATCGTCGGCGCGACCGACGCTGTCGTGATCGATCCCGCGATCGCTCACCTCCGCAACGACCTCGTCGTGATCGGGAGAGCGCTGTGAACCGCCGCTACTTCTTCTTCGCGGGCTTCGCGGGCGTCTTCTTGGCCGGCGCCGGCTTCTTCGCCGGTGCTGGCTTTGCCGCGGGCTTGGTCGGCTTGGCCGCAGGCTTCGCGGGCGTCTTGGTCGCTGGTGCCGGCTTGGGGGCGGGCGCGGGCTTGGCCGGTGCGGGCG
>JAEYYV010000194.1 GCA_023428295.1 Pseudomonadota bacterium | reverse complement strand
AGCCCACGTTCCCCGCGCTTGCCGTCGCGGCGAGCGCATGGTCGACGGCGCCGATGTGCCGCGCGCTTCCGGACCGGTTCGTCGTCGTGGCCGTGCGTGGTGGGCGTGTTCGACACGTGGTCGCGAGTGCGGTCGTCCCGGAGCTCGCGGCCGGTCCGGATCCGACTGCCGATCCCGCGGCGAGCTTCCGCGTCGACGACGACGGTCACCTCCACGTGCCCGACGCGCTCCGGTGGATGACCGACTTCGACGCGGCGGTCGCGAGCGGGATGGGTGTCCGGATCACGCTGTCCACCGAGGACGTGCAGCAAGGCTTCGACGAGCTCCTCGTCATCGGGGTGCGCGCGGGCGATGCCGAGGCCCAGCGCGCGGTGCTCGAGCGCCTGCTGCACGACCATCACTACAACGAGCGTGGTCTGAGCTTCCTCGCGCCGGGGACGCCAACGAACAACACCGAAGCCAAGGCCGCGGGCTTTCGAAGTGATGCGGACCAGGACGCGGACGACAGCTTCGCACGCGAGCGTGGCGAACCGCTGTTCGATGCGACCGCCGCCGACACGGCCCGTGCCGATGGGCTCCGGTTCGCGGCAGCGCTCGGGGTCGCGCCGGCGATCGTCGAGCACGTCGCGGGTGCGGACAGCCTCGATGCGAGCCACGCGCTCCTCGTCAACCGCGCGCTGTGGCCGGCGACCGGCGGCGCGTTCTGCGAGGACTTCCTCGGCACGCTGATGTCCGCAGACACGCTGGCGCGGCTCGAGCGCTTCTTCCTCGGCAGCGTCAGCGGGCGCGGGTTCGTGCCCACGTTTCGCGTCGGCAATCAGCCCTACGGCGTGCTGACCACGACCGCATTCAGCCGCTTCGTCCCGGTGGCCGGCACGCTGCCGACCATGCCCGCCGGGCCGGATCCGCTACCCGATGCCGCGAAGGCACAGCGGTTCGAGCTGCTCCTCGTGGAGTTGCTCGCGAAGATGCGTAGCGATTGGTCGCAAGTCCGGACGTCGCACGTTCGCCACGCGCATGGTGATCCGGGTGGCGATCCGCAGCGGCACTTCATCGAGATGCTCGGGTTGCACGCGACCGGCGTGCAGCACGCGTATAGGTTCGCGTTGAACGTCGCGAGCCGTCCAGAGGCGGCGTTCGCGTTGTCGCCCGGCGGACCCGCGAACCTCCTGCAGCACCTGCAACAATTCTTCGAGCACGCGTTCGCGATCCCGCACGGACCGGTTCTGGAGCGCGGGCTCGTGACCGCGCCGTTCGCGGAGCTCCACCAGCGGCTCGCCGCCGAACGCGTCTACGACGTGCGCGTCCTCGATCGGCTGTACTCGCTGCGCGGGCAGCTCGTCGGCGAAGCGCACGGCGCAGACATCGCGGAGCTGCTCGGCGCGAGCAGCGATGCGCTCGTGGCGGCGGCCGCCAATGATCGGCGCCCCCGCTCGCTGCTCTACCTGCTGCTCCGGCAGGCACTCCTCGTGCGCGCCCGCCGCGCCGCGCTCGCGATCGCCGAGGCCGAGCAGTTGCTCGACACGGCGACCCGGCGCAAGCTCGACACCGCCGACGAATTCGCGGCGCGCTCGCTCGAGGGACCGTCGTACACGAGCCGCTGGAGCTACCTGTTTGCGCGGCTGCGGGATCTCGACCGCCGGGTCGGCATCGAGTTCCCGCAGGGCCCGGGCACGCTGTACGGCTACCTCGGCACGGGACTGAATGGCCACCGCCTCGCCGACTACCTCGCGATGCGCGGCAACAACGCCTTGTACGGCGGCTACGCCGGGCACACGCGCCACGACGCGGAACGCGCGGCGCTTCAGCACCACGCCGCCACGGTCGAAGCACTAGCGGCGATCCCGAAGCCAAAGCTCGAGAGCCTGGTTCGCGAGCACCTCGACCTCGGCGCTTATCGCCTCGATGCCTGGCAGCTGGGCCTCGCCGTGCGCCGTCTCGAGACCATGCGGGCGCAGGTGCCGACAGGCATCTTCCTCGGTGCGTTCGGCTGGGTCGAGAACCTGCGGCCGGGAGGCGCGCGGACGCTCGCCGCCGTGCCGGCCGAGCTCCACGACGCCGAGCCGCGGCCGGTCTATGCAGACGCCGACGACCTGGGCTTCATCCATGCGCCATCGATCACGCACGCGGTCACTGCCGCGATCCTCCGCAGCGGCCACGCGAGCGAGAATGCGCGCCCCGATCTCGAGAACCGCATGGCGGTGAACCTGAGCTCTCGGCGGGTGCGCGAGGCACTCTCGATTCTCGACGGGATCGCAGCCGGTCACGAGCTCGGCGCATTGCTCGGTTACCGGTTCGAGCGCGAGCTCCACGAGGCGTACGCGCGCGAAGGCCAGACGTTCGACGACCTGATCGCCAAGTTCCGCGCCGCGTTCCCCGGTGCGGTCGCGGTGATGGACGACTCCGAGGCCTCGGCTACCGCATCGCGCATCGTCACCGACGGCCTGCGGCTCCTCGACGTCGTGCGAGGGTGGGTCGACGCGCACGTGGTGGCCGACGGCCGCAATGGCCGCACGGTGTACGAGATCCTCGTCGACGACGGCACATATCGGGGATACCCGTGGGGGGTCATCGGTACTGGCGGCGGCAGGGTGCTGCCGCGGCTCGACGATCCGATCGACGCGCAGCGCCTGCCCGCGGTCGTGCGCGCGATCGATCGCCTCGCAGATGTTGTCGATGCGCTCGCCGATCTCGCGCTGACCGAGGCGGTGTACCAGACCGTGCGCGGGAACTTCCCGCGCGCCGCAGCGGTGATGACCGCGCTCGCCGAGGGCCGCGCGATTCCGCGTCCGACGGTCATCGATACGCCGCGGTCCGGGATCGCGGTGACCCATCGCATCGTCCTCGCGTTGCCCCGGATCGATGGACGCACGATCGCAGCGGCGACGAACCCCGACCCGCAGGCACTCGCCCTCGCACGTGCCGCGGCGCTGCCCGCAGGGTGGCAGCACGTTCCGATGTCGCCGCGGGCGAATCTCGAGCCGGGCATTAACCGCTGGCTCGGCGAGCTGCTCGGTGATACGTCCACGATCTGGTGTCGCTATCGTGACGCCGCCGGTGACGTGCATGCGTTCGCGATCGGCGAGCTGGGACTGCAGCCGATCGATTGGCTCGCGTTGCTAGGGCAGGGGATCGAGGTCGCCGAAGCCGAGCTCTCGGCGCGCATCGTCGGGCGCGCGCTGCCAACCGGTCCGCTGGCGGATCGTTTGCCGGTGCCACCGATCGACATCCGCGTGCTCCGGGACGAGAGCTCGACGGCGGGCCGCAGCCTGTTCGAGATCAGCGCGCTGTTCACGGTCGCGAGTGCCATGCTAAGCGGCGCACGGCCGGCGGATGGCGACGATCTTGCGTTCCGGGAGATCGCGGTCGGTGCAGGTGCGGAATCGATTCACGCCACCGATGTCGACGAGCTGCGCGCGCGCGTCGTCGAGGCGCGCGATCGCCTGCGCGCGCTCGCGGAGGAGCTCGCCGGTGCGCTCGCGGGTGGGCCGATCGTCGAGGACGTGACGACGCTGGACGTCGAGACCTTCCTCGCGGCGAATCGCGGCGGCCTCGGAGACGAGCGTGGCATCGTCGACCGCTATCACGCGCTCGGTGCGTTGCTGTTGCGCGCCGCGAGCTTCGACGTGCGTGGCGCGCTGCCGCCGGTACGTCTCGGCTCGGTGTCGAGTGTCGCGCAGGATCTGACGGCCGCGCTCGAGGTCGCGTTCGCGCAGATCGTCACGAAGCTGCAGCGTGCCTCGATCGGGTCCGACGTGCGCGGGCTCCTGCAGGCAGCGCGCGAGATGTTCGGCGCGGGCGTGCGGGTCGTGCCCCAGTTCACGGTGCCCGATGCCGCAATAACCGCGAGCGAGCTCGATGCCACGACGCTCACCCGCCACGCCGGTCCGCTCGCGATCGATCGGTTCCTGCACGGTGCCGCCGCCGTGCGTGCTCGCCTCGGCCAGTACCAGCGGATCCTCGCGATCGCGGATGCGTTCGGATACACCGAGCACGAGCCCGCGCTCGCGCAGCGTCCGCAGAACTCCGATGACCACTGGCTCGGCGCGGAGCTCCCTGCGGACTACACGCCCACGAGCAGCAAGCTCTCGCTGCTCGTGCTGGAACGCGCGCGCTGGCAGCTCGCCGGGCCGGTATCTGCGTTGCTCCTCGACGAATGGACAGAGGTCATCCCAGGAGCGTCCGAGACCACGGCGGTCGCCTTCTTCTACGATCAGCCGGATGCGACGCCGCCGCAATCGGTCCTGCTCGTGGTCCCGCCACACGTCGGCGACCGCTGGACCTGGGACGACCTCGTTCACGCGCTTCACGACACGCTCGATCTCGCGCGGAGTCGCACGGTCGAGCTCGAACACCTCGCCGACACGCCCTATGGCCAGCTCCTGCCGGCGATCGCCGGCGAGCTCGTCCCCGACCGCGTCGGTGGTGCGCCGGTGACCGGCCACCGCGTCATCCTCGACTTCATCCAGAACAACGGCTGACCATGGGATACACGCGCGATTGTGAACCTCTGCGAGTGTGGAACCGGCTCGAGCCCCGGGCTCGCAAGCCCGACTTCGCCGAAACCTTGCGCGCCGAGATCCACGATCCGTTGTGGCTCCTCGCGCGCCAGTGGCAGTTCGGCGAGTTCGCCGGTGAGGACACGGGCTCGCCGATCTTCGCGCGGATGGCGATGCGCACGCGTCCCCTGGTGGCCCTCCAAGACGGTGCCGCGCACGCCGTACCACTCGTTCACGCCCTGCCACTCGAAGCGAACGTCGAGTGCGAACCCCTCCCGCGCGACATCACCCGGCAGGCAACGGTCGGCCGGCAGTGGCTCAAGATCCTGAAGCGCGAGGGGGATGCCTACAACGCGATGCACCCGACCGGGACCACGTTCATACACGCGACGTATCGCGCGCTGTTCCTCGGCCGGTTCGCGATCGCAGCCCCGACGCTATCCGCCGAGCTCGATCGCGCGCGCCACGATAGTAACTCGACGCTGCTGACCTACGAGGCTGCACTCGCAGGTCGTGCGCTCGACGGTCGTGCCGTGCTCGACGCGATCGGCACCGGTGACCTGCTGTGGTCAACGCTACCCGCGCGCATCACGGCGGGCGTGCCGCTCGAGCATCGCGACGTCGTGGTCTCCTCGCTCCAGCAACTGCGAGCGTGGGCGACGCAGGTGTGGCTCGACCCTCCTGCAGCGGACCAGATGTGGGATCCGTCGCAGCTGGAGTATCGCTTCAGCTGCGAGATCCCGAGTCCGGACGGCGCGCGGGTCGCTCTGCGGGCGAGCGAGTACGCGACCGGTCACCTCGACTGGTATTCGTTCGATCTCGGCGCGGGAGGACCTTCACAGCCCACCGACGCGACGACGGTCGAGGTCGCCACCGTCATCCCCACGCTTGCCGAGTTTCCAGGACAGCCACACCCGCGCTTCTGGCAGATCGAAGATGGCGCCGTCGACCTCGGCAACATCCGCGTGGACTCGACGGATCTCGCGCGCGTGCTGGTCTCGCAGTACGCGCTCGTCTACGGCAACAACTGGTTCATCGCCCCCGTCACGCAGCCGATCGGCTCGCTCGCCGAGATCCTGGGCATCGTCGTGACCGACGTCTTCGGCGAACGTTCACTGGTCCGGCCGGCGAACACTACCTCCTCCTCGTGGGCGCGCTGGGACATGTTCAGCCTCGATCGCGAAGCCGATGCCAACGTGGATGTCGGCGAACACCTCTTCCTGGCACCTGCGGTGCTGGCGACCAACGAGGGCGAGGTCATCGAGTCCGTGCGGTTCGTGCGCGACGAGATGGCCAACCTCGTGTGGGGCATCGAGACCAGGATCGGGGATGAGGCTGGCGGTGGGCGCGACGGGCACGAAGCGGCGCGTGCCTTTCTCGATCGCCAGCGCCGCGCGGACGCTGCGCCAGCACCGCCAACAGCCATCACGCCTGGTATCTCGTTTCGGCTTGGGAACACGGTTCCGGAGAACTGGATCCCGTTCCTTCCGGTCCACACGGGACAGGACGATCGCGCGATCCGGCTGCAGCGCGCTTCGATGCCGCGGATGTTTCGCGACACCGTGATGCCCGTCCGTCCGCGGACGCGGATCCTGCGGGCCGGGCTCACGGAGGCAGATGAACAGGCAATGCCGTATTACCTCCACGAGGAAGAGGTGCCGCGTGCCGGCGTCCAGGTCGACGTGACGATGCAACGCGCGCGCTGGATTGACGGCACGACCGCAGTCTGGTGCGGGCGGCGGGCACGTACCGGACGTGGCCAGGGAGGCAGTGGCCTCAGGTTCGACGTGATCGAGCCCGTCCGCTGACTGCTTGCGTGCTCCGCAAGCGAGTGAGAGAGTCGTTTCGCTCCGGTCTTGTGCTCAGCACACCTGCTCTTTAACCAGGGAAAGACGAAAGTTTGGATTCCGGAGAAGTTCTGGTCCGTATCAACCTGCAGCACGAACGTGCTGTCTCTAACGAGCCGGTCGTGGAAGCGCCTGGTGGACGATGCGGATCGGGGCGCTACTCATTTCGCGACCGCTCGCTGGTAGTGCTGCGTGGCCCGACGGGTGTCGGCAAGACTGAAGTCCTGCACGCGCTCGCCTCGCAGGGCGCGCAGGTCCTCGATCTCGAAGCCTTGGCCTGTCATCGCGGTTCGGCCTTCGGCGGTATTGATCAACCACGCCAGCCGACGCACACAGCCTTTGAGAGCGGGATCGCGGACGCGTGGCAAACCTCGTCGTCCACGCGCCCGCTGTTTTGCGAGGAAGAAGGTGACTACCTCGGCAGCGTGGGGATTCCGCGCGCGTTGCTCGACGCAGCATTCGATGCCCCGTGGATCGAGTTGCGCGCGCCAGTGCACGCGCGCGTCGCACGACTCGTTCGGGTGTTCGGCGGCGCCTCACCTGACGCGCTTCGCCGCGCGGCAGGTTCAATACGCCGACTCCCGAGACCCGAGCGCACGGAAGTCGACTTCGCGATCACCGATGGCGATCTTGCACGAGCGGCCAGGACACTGCTCGGCTACTACGACCGCGCCTACGCGCATCGCCGTGCGCGTGTCACGCAGCCGGCGCTGTTCGTTCTCGACGATGCGTCGCCCGACATGCTCGCTGCGGCGATCGTGTCTGCCTCGCGATGACGACGATCGTGCCAGACGCGGCGGAACGGCTTGTCGTGAGGTTGCTCGAGCGCGCTCCACCTCGTCGAGCAGCTCCCTCGGTTCACACCGTAGTTTGACCGGTGCAACTCGAGATCGGCGAGTTGGGCGAGCATCGCCTTCGCGTCGACGTTCGACCTGCGTGACATGCGGCGCCCCTGGCATGCTGGAATGCTTCGTCGACGGAGTGAAGCCCGTCGTGTCGAGCCACAGAACCGCCGCTCCCAGCGGCAGAAGCGAGGATGCCAGGATCGGTACGCCTAGCGCGCATCGGCCCGACCCTGAGCAAGATCGTTGCAAGCTCGACGGGTTGCTTCCTCTAGTTGTCGGAAGCTCTCGAGTGCACGTAGCGCTGCGTAGTCATCGATCAGCTCTGCCAAGCGTTGAAATGCAGTGTTGGTTTGAAACCGCTGGCGACGACGTGTCGGAAGTTCGGACGCCTCGAGCAGCGCAGCGCGAAGCACAGCTTTGGGATCGGGGAGTGTCTCGAGACGATCGACAGCCGGCAACGATAGGCCGCACTTGCCGTTTGGATTACCGGCTGCCAGCCGAATCGCAGATTCGTCAAATAAGAACCACGCCTCGGTCATCCGGACTGGCACTACAGGGACGTACGGAAAGGCCTCGTTCGCAAGGGCATCTGAGATCTCGCGGTATCGATTCGCGGAAGGCTCTGCTTCGGCATCGCGATGCACGAAGAGCAGATCGGCCGGATAAAGGTCCAGCGCCCGCTGGGCCCGTTCCAGAAGGCCAACGGGACGTTTTATCAGCGTCCGGAGATCGGCGTACTTGATTTGTGCGTTGAGTGTCAGTGCTGAAAATATCCATTGGAGGACGTTCACCAGTGCCTGATCGCTCGTCCCGTCAGCGATCAAGGTCGCCCTGATCCCTGTCACCGGTCCTCTATGGTGTCGAGTGGAAGATCAAGTTGCTCCATCAGCTCAGGTCGAGTCCCGACAAGGTTACGCTTGTCGTCTCTTGCTGCCACAAGCGCCGCCCGAGTCGCGTGCAGCATTTCTAGGACCGTTCCGGGAGCTACTGTCTCCACTCCGTCCACGGCGCGCCATGTCGCCGCGAGGGGCAGCAGCTGAAGTCCGCCGGAGCGAACTGATCGTGGATCCGTCACCAGGAGAGAATCTTCGGGGACGAGCGCTGCCACCTCGGGGCTGTGTGTGTTGATGATGACCTGGCGAAGAGGATTGCTGTCGTCCACTTCGGCATCGATGTCCGTGGCGAGAGACTGGAGAAGGTCGAGAATCGCTGGAATCCGGGTTGGATGGATCCCATTCTCAGGTTCTTCCATGCAAAGGGTGCCTCTCCAGCTCCGGTCGAGTTCAAGGACAGCCAGCGCCAAGAAACGAAGCGTTCCGTCTGAAAGGTCGCGAGCACGGTGTTCGATCCCGTCGACGCCACGGGCAAGTAAGGTGATTAGCTCCCGCTTATCATCGACGTCGACGCGTACATCACGCACTGTCTCAACCAACTCGGCAAGCCGGTTTGTCAACTGTGCCCGTACCGCTGCTTCATTACTGCCAGCCTGCGAGAACAGGCGGCTGACCGTCGCTGCGAGCCCGCTGCCGTCTTCGCCGATGCGACCCGCGGACTTGAGCTCGTTGGGTGCGCGAAGCTGTGACGGTTCGAGTTGTAACAACCGCCAGGACTGCAGTTCTCGACGAGCCACGAGAGCGGTAGGGCTCTCGGCGGTGTTCATCGTGGATAGTACTGTTCGCGTGAGACCCTCGGCCCGCAGCGTACGCGTGCGTCCCTGGTGCCCACTATCCTCATGGACCTTGACGATGTGCCCGTCGCCGCTCTCTTCCGTAGAGATGAACGGGCTGGTTCGGCGCCCAGTAAACGCCGAGTCTAGCCACGCCCTTTTTCGCTTCGCGAACGGAAACACAGACGGGGCATCGCCACGCTTGATGTAGTCGAGTTGCTCCCTTACCAACTCAAGCTTCGGTACCTGCGATCCGTCAACCTGGCGAAGTCGAAGTGCGACGCCGTACCGAAGTCCGGTGATCGATGCTTGCGCGGGCTGGTCGAGGTCGTCGAGCGCATTCGCAGGCACCAACATCTCAGCTTCGAGCGAAAGTTCGGTGCTCGCCGTGCCGGCAATTCGAGTGAACACGCGCGCAGCCTCGGAGCTGCGCCTCTCGCCACGGACCGAAGTGATCGCTTCGAGCAGGCTTTGGTCAGCCAGCCTACTCAGCAGTAGAATCGCATCGAAGAGGTTGGACTTTCCCGCACCGTTCGGCCCTGCGATGCAAGTGAATGGGCCGAAGCGCACGTCAAGGTCGACGAGGTTCTTGAAGCCTTTGACCTTGAGGCGTGTCAACACGAATGACTCTCCAGTGACCTGACTGGGAGAGCTCGAGTGTTCCCCCGATGTTTACGCTCGGCGCGGTAGTCGTCCGGATCCTCGGCGTCGGCGCTTTCATGCTCAAGCGCGACGAGCTTGTAGCGATCCTCGAACACATACTTTTCACTGCTCTGCATGGTGGTCTTGGTCGCGGTGACAGTCGGCGTCGGGTTGGCCTCGACCTTCGCGGCACATCCACGGCGCGGCGTGTCGCCAGGCTCGCTCTTCTTGTTCGTCGTGTGTTTCGCGGCCATGGGGTTCTCCGACTACAGCACGCAGACTTCCTTCATCGCGCACGCGCATGACGGTCGATCTTGGGCATTCGCGGCATGCCACCAACAGACCCACTCGATCGGTCCGAGATTATCAGGACCTGGGCGGGTAGCGGGCTGCGGTGCGACGGGCTTCGTCACCGATCGCGTCCACGAGCTTGCTCGGCGCGAGCGCGCGAGCCGCGACGCCCCATTCGAGCACCCACGAGCGCACCGGGCCGAGTGCGGGGAGCCGCATGGAGACGCGCACGGCGCCGTCGGGCATGACCTCGATGCGCTGCGAGTCGTGCCACGTGCGCGAGGTGACGTAGCCGGCCTTGTCGGCCGCGAACTCTATGAGGATCTCGTGCGGACCGTCCTCGTCGGGGAGGTGCGGGCCGAACGCGCCGTGCAGGACGCTGGCGAGCTTGAAGTCGGCGGGCATCGCGAACGTGTGGGCACGCAGGTGCTCGGCCTCGGTGAAGCGCTCGATCGCGAAGATGCCGACGTTCGCAGCGGTCGTGGCGTCCTCCGGCTCCTTGAGGCGCGCCGCTATCACGTACAGGCCGTGGCGGTAGAGGGCGATCGCGAGCGGCGCGAGGTGGCCGGATCGGGCCCGACCCTTCGCGTCGGCGTAGCGGTAGCGGACCACTTTGCTCGACAGGATGCCGGTCTGGATCGCGTCGATGATGTCCTCCTTGCCGGCGTAGGACTTGGTGCCGTGGTCGGGCATGTACACGAAGCGCTCGCCGAACGAGGCCAGCTCGGCGCGCTCCTTGTCGCTCATGCGCTGCTCCAGCTTGGCGAACACCGAGCGCACGTCCTCGAGGAACGGTGTTCCCTGCAGGACGTCGAACACGCGGCGGACGGCCAGCAGACTGAACCGCTCGCGCTTGGTGATCGCGATGGGTGTGGCAGTGCGCTCGTCGATCAGCGTCGCGATCACGCGGCCGTCCCGTCGCGTGACCTCGATGTCGAAGCCGGCGTCTTGGAGCTCGGCAATGTCGCGGCGCACGGTCCGCTCGCTCACACCGATCTCGGTCCCAACCTCGGACACCCAGCGTCCGCGCTTGTACCCACGAAGGGCATCGAGCACCCGCAAGGCACGTGCGACCTGGCCGTACTCACCGCGCTTGTACACGCGATGGCTCCGTGAAAAGGCGCTTCGATTCACGAAGAGAAGCCCGCCAGGAAGGCTTCCAAAAGGCTTCCGGTCGGGCTTCCTGGAAGGCTTCCGCGAAGGTTCTGACCGAGCTTTCCACCATGCTTCACGGTCGCCGGGATCTGCTCGGTCCGCAAGGGTTGCGGACCGCGTCCGTAGGCTTGGGATCCATGAAGGCGAGCACCGCAGAACCCGAAGCCGAGAACGTCCATCCTCCACTCGCGCGTGATGCGCTCGGGCACCTCTTGGCGTTGCCCGAAGGCACCGCGAGCTGGCGGATCAGTCGCCACACGGCGGGTCGGCCACGCGTGCTCACCGGCCCCGACGGTGCCGCGATGAGGTTCCCGCTCTCAACGAGTGTGGCGGAGCTGGTCGACCTGTGCGGGCCGGATACGTACCGGATCTACGCGCTCGACGAACTGGGCGAGGTGCTCGACTTCGTGACGACGATCCAGGCTTCGCGTCCGCGCAACGCGAATATGCCCGACGTGCCGCTCGCAGCGCTGAAAGGGGCACATGACGCGACCCCGACGACGGATCTCCGCTTCGCGCTCCACGCGCTGATCGAAATCGCGCGCATCAACGGCGAGGCACTTCGCGCGATCAGCGATTCGCAAGCGGACTGGATCAAGACGCTCGCGATGAACAAGGGCCTGCCACGCAACGTGGCATTTCCCGTGTTGCCGCCGCCGCGCGAGGAACTGGACCACGAGAGCGACGACGATCACGACGTCGTCGAGGACGAAGCGGATCCGAACGCGAGCCCGATGATGCAGTTCCTCTCCACCGTGACCCCGCTGATCCCGGGCCTCGTCGCCACGTGGCAGGGCAAGAAGGACGAGCTCGGCGGA
>JAEYYV010000020.1 GCA_023428295.1 Pseudomonadota bacterium | reverse complement strand
GACCGAACGTCCCTCACCCTTCCGTCCCGCCTCACTGCCATCGTCGGGCCGAACGGCTCCGGCAAGTCGAACATCTGCGACGCCGTGATGTGGGTCCTGGGCGAGCAGTCGGGGGGGGGGCGGGCGCGGGGGGCCCCGACCGGCGCGGGACCATAGAGCCGCCTCTGCACCAGCTCGCGCACGAACGAGCTCGCACCTTCCACGAACAACGCCTGACCGTGCAGCCGGACCTCGGCGAGTGCGGAGAACGGATCGCCACTAGCCACGGACGCTGCGATCCCGACGAGCCGCACGCGCGCGCTCGCGCCGACGAGCTTCGCGACCCACGCGCCGACCTGTCGCGCGAACGTCCATCGCGCGACCACCGACTCGAGCGACGCGCCGGCGCGCGACACGCGGCGAAGAGACTCGAATGGATACGCGGCGACCACGCACGATTGGTATCCCGCGCCCGGCGATCACGCGAGCACGCGCGAAAAGTTTGGGCGCGCGCACCAGCCTGGTACGCTTTTATCCCACATCGGCTCCAAGGTTGGGCCGTGTCGAGGAGAAGCTGTGCAAGAGCGACGACTTGGGTACCGCATTCCGTTCGAGACCATGGTCACTTCGTACGTCCATGACCGTCCCGTTCGTGGGCTGACGGGCGACCTCAGCGACACCGGGATTTCGCTGTCGGCGATCTCGATGCTCGCGCCACCACCGGGCCTCGTGGTCGGGCTCGAGCTGAACCTGCCCGACGTGGAGGACTCGATCTGGGCATCGGGACAAATTTGCTACCGCAAGGACGACCGCATGGCGTCCGGCTTGGGCGTGCGCTTCATCGCGATGGCGAAGAGCCAGGCTCGCATGATTCGCGACTACTGCATCGAGAGCCGCCGCAAGAACCTCGGCTCTCTGCTCGCTCGGATCCGCGCGTAACTCGTACACAAGAGTGACGGGCATGGCCTCGTCGGAGAGGCTATGATCCGACGAGGATGCGACGCCTTCGTCTGCTGTTTGTTGCAGCTTTGTCGTTCGGGGCTCCGTCGGTCGCGCTCGCGCAGGCCGGCGACTGGGGCGTGACGCGCGACCCGTTCGACAAGCAGGTGATCGCTCGCTACAAGGCGATCCTCGCCAAGAACCCGCACGACGGGACCGCGCTCGCGCGGCTCCTCGATGCCTATCGGCGCTACCGCACCGTCGATCTGCTCAAGGAGGAGCTCGGCAAGGTGCTCGCGAAGTCGCCCGGCGACACGGCGACGATGATCACGATCGGCCGGTTGCATCGCATGACCGGCGACGACGTGCGCGCGCTCGAGATGTTCAGCGCCGCGGTCGCCAAGAAGGACAACGATCCGCAGACGTGGATCTACATCGGCGAGCTGCAGAAGGCCGGCAACAAGAACCAGGAAGCACGCGCCGCGTACGAGAAGGCGCTCGGCCACGCATCGGCCAAAGAGATGAAGAAGAAGGCGCTGCGGTCCCTCGCGGATCTCGCGCTCGCCACGAATGACACCGACGGCGCCAACGAGTACTTCAAGCAGTTCTTGGCCATCGAGCCCAAGAACGCGCAGCTGTGGATCGAGCGCGGCGACGCGATGCTCGCGGCCAACAAGCGCGACGTGGCGCTCGAGAGCTACGAGGCCGCGGAGAAGCTGCTCGGCAGCGATCCGGCCAAGCGCGTCGAGGTGGTGTCGCGGCGCGGCCAAGCGTTCGAGGGCATGGGCAAGGACGACGAAGCGGTCGCCGAGTATCGCCGCGCGATCAAGCTCGCGCCCAAGGGCTACTACCTCGAGCGCGAGCTGACCGGCCGCATCGTCGACATCTATCGCAAGAAGCAAGCGCTGCCGGCGCTGCTCGCCGAGTACGAGAGGTCGTGGCCGGAGGGCAGCCGCCAGCACTTCGAGTGGGACACGCTCGGCCGCTTGTACGAGGAGACCGGCGCACAAGACAAAGCGATCGCGGCGCTGAAGAAGGCGGTCGCGAAGGCGCCGTACGAGCTCGAGACGCAGCGCAAGCTGATCAGTCTCCTCGAGAACTCGGGGCGCGATCTCGAAGCGCTCGCCGTCTACGAGAAGGTCGTCCAGACCGCGCCCGGCGAGGCGCGGTTCCAGCTCGAGCTCGCGGAGCGGTACTGGGGACGCGGCCACGAGAAGAAGGCGATGGACGCGCTCTCGCGTCTGCAGGGTCGCTTCCCGAGCGACGCCGGTGTGATCAGCGCGATCGCGGACATGTACCAGCGGTGGGGCAAGGAGCAGAAAGCGCTCGAGCAGTACGAGCTGCTCGCGCGCCTCGAGCCCGACGATCCGGGCCACCTCGTCACACTCGGGGAGCAGTACTGGGCCAAGGGCGACGCGCAGAGCAAACTGAAGGCGCAAGCGACGTGGAAGCGCCTCATCGCGAGCGGCAAGGCGATCGGCTTCGCGAAGTACGCCGAGGTTCTCGCCGAGCACGGCAATCGCGCCGAAGCGCTCGCGAACTACGAGAAGGCGATCAAGCTCGACGCGAAGAACCCCGAGTTCTACAAGGGCCGCGCCGGCGTCTACGACACGAACCGGCAGTACGAGTACGCGGTGAAGGATTGGGAGACGGTGCTGTCTCTCCTCGGCACCAAGCCCACCGATCGCTTGGCGCGCAAGGACGCGCGTCGTCACATCGTCGCACTCGTGCAACGATGGACGCAGAAGACCAACGCGTATCGCGAGGACTGGCAGCGCAAGTTCAAGAGTGGAAGCATCGAGGACGGCTACTTCCTCGCCGAGCTGTACGCGACCGGCAAGACACCGACGAAGGGCGAGCCGCTCGGCACGCTCGAGAAGCTCCACGCGATGGTGCCCGACGATCAGGAGCTGCTCCTCGACATGGTGAAGGAGTACCGAAAGATCCAGAAGCACGATCAAGCGGTCGCGTCGTTGCTCGCCCTCGCCAAGCTCGCACCGTCGCGCGAGCGCGAGGTGTTCTGGACGATCAGCGAGATCAAGCGCGATCAGCGCAAGGACGCCGAAGCGATGGAGTGGCAGCAGAAGGCGCTCGCGAAGAGCCCCGGCGACGCCACCGCGTACCAGCGCATGGCCGAGGCGTTTGTCGACATGCAGCGCTTCGACGAGGCGATCGAGGCATACGAGAAAGCGGCGAAGATCGATCCGCGCGCGGCCAAGGCGCAGTTCGCGCTCGCGCAGCTCTACATCCAGAGCGGCACGCCGATGAAGGCGGCGGAGCTCTTGCGCGCCGTGCTGCGCAATGCGACCGACGAGGATGTCGTGGGACGTGCGGGCCGCGAAGCGATCGATCTCGAGGAGATGACCGATTCGCTCGGCGAGCTCGAGAAGGTGATCTCGCCGCTCTCGTTCATGATGGCGCACAAGAAGGTCTACCGGCGCGTGCTCGTCGATCTCTACCTCCGCTACGTGCCGCGCCTCGTCGATCGCGAGCGCCACGGCAATGACGAGATCAAGAAGGCCGCGCGCGCCGAGCTCGTGCGCATCGGCGGCCATGGTCTTCAGCCGCTGCTCGAAGCGCTGCGCGACGAGAAGGACACGAACCAACAGCGCGTCGCCGTGGCGGTGCTCGGACACCTCGGCAACAAGGGCGCCGCGCAGCCGCTCGTGCGCATGGCGCGGATGGAGCCGCCCAAGGATCAGCCGCCGCGTCACCTCGGCACGCTGGCGGACAACCCGGAGCGCGAGGTTCGCATCGCTGCGCTCGTCGCGGCGGGACGGCTCGCGGATCCGAGCGTGCTCGCCGACGTCATCCCGATGACGAAGCACAGCGAGGTGGCGATGCGCGAAGCAGCCACGTTCACTGTGGGGCGCTCCGGCGACCGGCGCGCGGTGGCGCCGCTGATCGAGCGGCTCTCGGACAACCGCGGTTCGGTGCAGGCGCTCGCGTGTCTGGGCCTCGGCCGCATCGACGACGCGCGCGTCGCGCCGGCGCTGATCGCGACGCTGTCCGACGCGCGCCGCGACGACTCGACGCGCGCTGCATGCGCCTACGCGCTCGGCATGCGCAAAGCGCAGAGCGGCTTGCCCGCGCTGATCGCGGCGCTCGACGACAATCGCGGTGAAGCGCAGCGCCTCGCGGCGTGGGCGCTCGGCCAGATCGGTGACGCCAAGGCGCTGGGTCCGCTGATCCGCGCGTACTTCGCGCGCGCCGGTCGCAGCGAGACGGAGCTCGTCTGGGCGATCGGTCGCACGAGCGGTGCGGGTCTCGCGCCGCTCGCCAATCCCGGCTCGAACGACTATCCGCAGCGCGGCGAGAAGTACAACGCGGCCGAAGCGATCGCGATGTTGCCCGGCGACTTGCCCGCCGCGCCCGCGACGGCAAAGCTCCTCATCGATCACGACAGCGATATCGCCACGGGACTCTCCGACGCGCTCGGCGAGCATCGCGATGTCGTCGTGTCGGTGCTCTCGGATCTCGACGGTGCGGACCATCGCCTCGGCCTCGGTGCGCTCACCCCGACGGGCGCGCCGGACGCGAAGCTCACCGCAGCGCTGCAGCGCGTGGGTGCCGCGATCGCAGCCAACGTACGGACCCACCTCGCGAGTGACGATCCCAAGGTTCGCGCCCTCGCCGTCTCGGTGCTCGCCAAGCTCGATGGCGGCAAGGTCACCGGCGCGGATGCTGCCATTACCAAGGCGCTGACCGACCCCGCGGATCAGGTCCGCGCCGCGGCGATGACCGCCGTGGCCACGCTCGCCGTGCGCCGTGGTGCCGCCCCGCCCGACCTGGTCGCGGCCCTGTCCAAGACGCTCGCCACCAGCGCCTGGGCCGATCGCCGGGTCGCCGCTCTCGCCCTCGGCCGGCTCGGCTCCTCGACGGATATCGCGGCGCTGGTCAAGGCGAGCAAGGACTCGTCGAGCTTCGTGCGCGAGGCGGTGGCGGAGGCGATGGGGCAGGTCGGCTCGCCAGCCGTCACTGCGAGCCTCCTCGATCTCTCGCGGGACGAGGTCGCCCAAGTCCGCGCCGCCGCCGCGCGGGCCCTCGCGGGCGTGAAGGACGAACGCGCCGCCAAGCGCCGGCAGGAGCTGACCGCCGACCCGGACTCCTCCGTTCGGGCGGCTGCTGGCACCAAGTAATCGCGCGCCCCCGAGCGATCTGACGGGGTCCCTTCTTTGACGAGGATCTTTCTAAAGGGGTAGAATTCCTGCGCGATGGATGTGGGCCTCGTTTGCGACGCGTGCAGCGCGTTGACCCCGATCGGGGTGCCGCAATGTACGCGCTGCGGCGCTCCCGTCGCCCTCGATCCACGACCGAAGAGCGCATCGCGCCCACCACCGGGCGCCTCGACGCTCGCCGGTGCGAGCGGCGCTGTCGAATGCGCGAAGTGCCACACGCTCGTCGCGGGTGGTCAGAAGTTCTGTCCGGCGTGCGGTCATCGCATGCCGACGCAAGCCGACGTGAGCTTCGAGCAGGAGACGCGCGTCGGTCCGCGTCCCGGTGGTGGCCCTGCTCCATCGTCGTCGGGAAAATCGGGTCGCGCGACGATGATGTTCGGTGGCGCGCATCAAAGCGCGCGCGCGAAGCTGACGCTCATCCGTGGCGATGGCGAAGACGGCGTATCGTTCACGCTCGCAGGACAAGAGCATCCCGCGGGCCGCGGCGAGGTTCCGATCTCGTTCCCCGACGATCCGTTTCTCTCGCCGACACACGCGAACTTTGTCTATCGCGCGAACGGACGAAGCCCCGTGCAGGATCTCGTCGTGCGCGACGAAGGCTCGCTCAACGGTGTCTACGTCCGGATCAACGGCACCGTGCCGCTGCAGTCCGGCGCGACGGTGCTCATCGGCGAGCAAGTGCTCACCGTCACCGCGGCTCATCAGCCCGACGATCTGCCGGACAACGAAGGCACGTATTACTCGTCGAGCATGCCGCGACCCGCGTCGTTCGAGGTCCGTCAAACGCTGCGCGGTGGCGCCGCTGGTTGGGTCTTCCGCATGTCGGGAGACACCGCCGTGATCGGCCGCGAAGGAAACGACATCAACTTCCCCGAGGATCCGTTCATCTCGGGACGACACGCCGAGCTTCGCCTGTCCAACGGCGTCCTCAGCGTCACCGATTTGGGTTCGCGCAATGGAACGTTTGTTCGCGTCAAAGGCGAGCAAGTGCTCCATCACGGCGACTATGTGTTTTTGGGACAGCAGTTACTGCGCGTCGAAATCGTCTGACGCGAGCTCGTCACGTCGGGAGTCATCATGACCGTCTGCAATCGTTGTGGGAAAGAAAACCAGGACCACTACAAGTTCTGCCTCGGTTGCGGAGCCGAGCTCACGGCCGCTCCCAAGAGCGACGTGGGCATGATGAAGACCATGATGGCCGAGCCCGGCCAGGGTCCAGGCGCACCGCTTCCGAACCCGCGTGGTCCGTCGGGCACCCAGCCGGCACCACTTCCGCGCGTGACCGGTGGTGCACAAGGCGGGATGCCGGGCATGCCGCCCGCGGGTCCGCTCGGTGGTCCGGGTCCGGGTTCGTCGCTCGGCGGTCCGCCGCCGATGGGTGGTCCCGGTGGTCCGCCGATGGGCGGGGCGCCGATGGGTGGTGCGCCGATGGGAGGCGGCCCGATGGGTAACCAGCCGCCGCCGATGGGTGGTCCGCAGATGCCGCCGCCGATGGGGCCGCCGCCCGGCGTCCCCGGCTTCTCGCCGAGCTACGGCGCGCCTCCCGCTGCTGCACCTGCGGGCGGAATGCGTCGCTGCCCGTCGTGTGGCAGCGACGTCCCGCCGACGTTCCGCTTCTGCGGCACCTGTGGCTTCCGCATGGACGAGCAGTCCGGCGCGATGCCGATGCCGGGTCCCGGCCCGGGGGCCACCCCGCCGGTCGCCGCACCGACGCCGCAGCGCTCGCGTCTGTCGATGACGCTGATCCGGCCCGATGGCAGCGAAGGCGGCACGCACGATCTTCGCCAGGGCGAGAACAAGCTCGGCCGCAGCTTCGGCCCGGTCTTCGAGAACGATGGGTACCTCTCGCCGATCCACGCGCAGCTCGACATTCGCGGGCAGCAAGCGACCGTCCGCGATCTCGATTCGCTCAACGGCGTGTTCGTGAAGATGACCGGCGAAGAGGAGCTGACCTCGGGCCAGATCATTCGCATCGGTCAGGAGCTGTTGCGCTTCGAGCTCATCGGCGCCCCCGAGCCGACCGCCGACGGCACCGAGCTCATGGGCAGCCCCAACCCGGGCTACTGGGGCAAGCTGACGGTGATCATCGGCCGCGATATCACCGGCGCGGCGTTCCCGCTGCTCGGCGAGCAGGTCACGCTCGGTCGCGAGCGCGGCGAGATCAACTTCCCCGACGACGGGTACGTCTCCGGCCTGCACGCGCGCGTCTCGCTCCGCGACGGTCGCGTGTACCTCACCGACCTCGGCTCCTCGAACGGCACGTTCGTGAAGGTCAACGGCGAGCGCTCCGTCGGTCACGAGTCGTTCGTGCTCCTCGGTCAGCAGCTGTTCCGCTTGAACTTCTCGTAGCGCTCCTCGTCCCTCACCGCCGAAAGCAAAACCGCCGCGGAGGCTCTCCGCGGCGGTTGTCGTTTCTACGTTGGTGGAGCTTCGAGCGACTACTTCTTGGGCTTGCTGGTATCGAGATCGTTGACGCTCGGCATGTCGTTGTTCTTCTCGACGAACGTGAAGCCGTCCTTGATCTTCAGCTGACCGCCCGGGTCGAAGATGATCAGCACGTCGACCTTCTCGCCCGGCTTGCCGCCCGGCGCCTCGACGATCAGCTCGCTGTCACTCGCGAAGCGAACGACCGTGCCTTGGCGCGACCCGAAGTACACCTTGGTCGTGCGCGGTCCGTCGTTGATGAAGCGGTTGCCCTTGATGCGGACGTACGTGCCGCCCTCGACATCGCCCCGCTCGGGCTCGATGCCAGTCACCTTGAGCTTGGTGTCCTTCTCACCGCAAGCGGAGGCCGCGAGCAGGAAGGCGAGCGGAAGCACCAGACGAGTCATGGAGGGAAAGGTACCGAAATTCGGTCGTGGTTTCCAACTCCCGTTCACCGTTACATGAGGTCGCGGCGGGCCAGCGCGCGACGCATCTTGGCCAGCGCCTGCTCTTGGAGCTGGCGAATGCGCTCGCGGGACAGGTTGTACTTGTCCCCGATCTCCTTGAGGGTCAGCTCCTGCTCGGTCCCGAGGCCAAAGCGCTGGCGGAGGATGTCGGCCTCGATCGGACGCAGCTCGCGAAGGAGATCTCGGACCTCCGTGGTCAGCGCCTCCCACTCGAGGTCCTGCGTCGGGGACAGGTCCTCGCGATCCGGATCCTCGAGCACCTCGCCAAGCGTGCGGCCCTCGTCGTCGCCGACCGGCTTGTCGATCGAGATCGATTGCTCGAGCAGCCAGCTGCGCATCTTCTCGATCTTGTCGATCGGCATCTGCGGCGCTTTGGCGAGCTCTTCGCTCGTGGGGTTCCGACCGAGCTGACCGGTCAGCATGCGCCGCGCCTTGGTCAGGCGATGCTGCGCGTCGATCATGTGCACCGGCAGGCGAACCTCGCGGCCCTTGTCGGCGAGCGCGCGACTGATCGCGTGGCGGATCCACCACGACGCGTACGTCGAGAAGCGGAAGCCGCGGCGGTAGTCGTAGCGCTCGACCGCCTTCAAGAGCCCGAGGTTGCCCTCTTGGATCAGATCCGCGAGCGCCATGCGACCGTGGTTGAAGCGGCGCGCGATCGAGACGACGAGGCGCAGGTTCGCGCGCACGAAGTCATTGCGCGCTTCGGTCGCCGCCCGGTTCGCGTTGACCACCTTGCGCAGCCACTCGGCGCGCGCGCGCTCGCGACCGAGCGAGCCGACGTCGGCACCGCGAACGCCGATGCCGATCGCGATGCGATCGATCGTGAGGAGCGCTGCATCGATGAAGAGGTGGTCCGTGTCCGCGGCGCGCAGCTTCTTCGACGCGCGCGAGACGAGCTTTGGCCAGTCCTTGCAGCTCGACTTCTCCGACGCGGCGCGAAGGTTCTTGGCTTCGATGGGAAGCGGCAAGAGCACCTCGAGCGCGCTCATCACGTGCTCGACGGCAGGCGCGTGCGAGAGCACGGCGTCCCACAGCATGATCTCGAGCGCCTCGATCTCGCGCGCCGCCGTGAACTCTTCCTCGGGACGCAGCACGTCGAGCGCTGCCATGTCCTTGAAGTACATCGAGAGGTACGTGCCGCCGTCAGGACGCGCCTTCTTCTTCTCGACTCCCTCGACGACGTCCCCTTCGTCGCCGTCATCGCCCGCGAGTGCTTCCGCATCGAGCTCTGGCTCGGCGTCGTCGGACTTCGCAGCAGTCGCTTTCTTCGGCATGCGCGCGGCTTTCTTTGCCCCGACGCGTGCGATGCGGTCTTTCTGCGGACGCCCGAATCCAGTCGCTCCGATCTTCGTGACAATGGCTGCCATCGAACTGCCCTTCTGCGCGCGCGGCGCTACGAACTCAGACGCGCGAGCAGGCCAAATGTTTTGGCGATTTCCTGCATGCCCGGCACACGAAGAGACTCCCGAGAGGCCCTTGTTATTCCACCGTTACGGACTGTGAAGCCCGCGGGTGGACGAACGACGCCCCTAACGGCGCAGAACTACGCCGCCGAAGGATCTTTGCGCTCGGCTAGGACAATGATGTGGCGAGACTGGTTGCCGAAAAATCGGCCGCGCGTGTGATAGCCGCCGCTTACCTCGAGGACGCGGAATCCGGCCGCGTGCATGAGCTTTCCTACCTCGTGGAGGGAATACGCACGCACGGAGATCTCTTGCTCGAGCTGGCGACCGTCGTCGAACACCACCGAGCGGTTCACCTGGATGCGCGAGGAGAAGTAGTTGAGCTCGACTTCCTCGAGCACGACGCAGCCCTCGCCATCCCACCACACGCGCGTCGGCAGATCCGCGATCACGTAGTCGCGGTTCAGGATCTCGATCATCACGCGACCGCCCGGCTTGAGCGCGCGGGCGATGTTCGCGACGGTCTTCTTGTTGGTCTCGTCGTCGAAGTAACCGAACGTCGAGAACAGGCAGTACGCGCCGTCGAACTGCGCGTCGAAATCGAGCTCGCGCATGTCGCCGCGCACGAAGTTGATCTCGAGTCCGCGTCGCTGCGCTTCCTCGCCGCCGCGCACGAGCAACGGCGTGGAGAGATCGAGACCGACGACGTGGAAGCCGCGCGCCGCGAGCTCCATCGCATGGCGGCCGTACCCGCAGCCCACGTCGAGCACCTGCGCGCCCGGCGAGAGTCCCATCGCGTCGATGACGAACTCCGCCTCGGATTGCGTCGCTTGCGGCGTGAGGAACGGAAGCGTCCGCAGGTAGTCCTCGTCGAACAGATCGACGAACCACGGCTTGCCGCGCGCGCCCTTGCCTTCGATCGGCTTTGCCGACGCGACCGCAGCAGGCTTCTCTGCCTTCTCCGGCTTCTTCGGCGGCGCGGGCGGTTTGACGTGATGATCTTTGGCAGCCTGCGGCGGCGGAGGTGGAGCTTGATGCTCCTTGTCCTTTGCTTGGACCGGCGGTGGCGGCGGCGCGTGTGCTCGTTCCGGATCCGGTGTCTTCGCGCTGACAGGGGGCGGCGTCGACGGCGAGCGCGGACGCGGCACCGGTC
>JAEYYV010000358.1 GCA_023428295.1 Pseudomonadota bacterium | reverse complement strand
TTCGGCCGCGTCTCCAATCTCGACCACACCATCAACCGCGCTTCCAAACCCGACCGTTCCATCCAACATCACACACTCCTCCTCGAAGAATGCGTTGTTCTACCACGCACCGATTTCGGCCGAAGTTCATCGAGTCGATGACCCACCGTCGAATCTTCGTCGAGAAACGCTGTGCTTCGATCTGCGCGCGTTCGCGACGTCACGAGACATTTTTCTCGTTCGCGATCGGTTTCGTCGCGCACAGTGCACCTGAATGCACGCGATTCTCGTCAAGCGATTTCTTCATCGAAAGTCCTTTTCTTCGACGAGAACGGTGAGCGATCTCGTTCAGCGCGCGAGTGTCGTCGACGAGCACCGCTTGCTCGCGATGAGCTCCTCGGGATCAGCACGAAGGTTCGCGTTCGAGATCGAGAAACTCCCGGACGCCGGCAAGGTTGCTCGCGCGAAGCTCGACGGAAGACGGCGCGACGTCACCGGCGACGACCCGCGGATCGGTCGCGTGTTCCTCGGCCCGACCTACCGACCGAGACACGAGTGCCTGCATGGGCGCAGACGCTGCGAGAGCGACCGCCGCGATGATGACCACTGTCATCGATTCGTGCGGGCGCGGGGCTCGCGTGCGCGATCGCTGCGGCGATGATCCCGCGGGGCACGAATGTCGGCCGCACGACGCCCTCCTCGAGATCCTGCAAACAGGATGAGCCTCAACGCTCGCGTTCGAGATCCATCGAGAAGCACCCGGACGCCGCATCGTCCTCCTACCAACCGAGACACAATGCCCACGTGGGCGCAGACACTGCGACCGAGACACGAGTGCCCACGTGGGCGCAGACGCTGCGACGGACAAAGGCCGCGATGACCACTGTCATCGATACCTCTCGTCCAACATGGGCACCGCGATGTCGGCCGCAGGACGCACGACGCCCTCATCGAGATCCTTCAAACAGGAGATCCTCAACGCTCGCGTTCGAGATCCATCGAGAAACACCCGGACGCAGCATCGATGGGCAAGGTTGTTTCGCGAAGCTCGGCGGAAGACGGCGCGACGTCACCCACGCCACGATCCGCGGATCGGTCGCGTGATCCTCAGGCTACCGACCGAGACACAAATGCCCACGTGGGCGCAGACACTGCGACCGAGACACGAGTGCCCACGTGGGCGCAGACGGACAAAGGCCGCGATGACCACTGTCATCGATACCTCTCGTGCAGTATGGGCGCCGCGATGTCGGCCGCAGGACGCACGACGCCCTCATCGAGATCCTTCAAACAGGATGATCCTCAACGCTCGCGTTCGAGATCCATCGAGAGACACCCGGACGCCGCATCGGTGGGCAAGGTTGTTCCGCGAAGCTCGGCGGAAGACGGCGCGACGTCACCCACGCCACGATCCGCGGATCGGTCGCGTGATCCTCAAGCTACCAACCAAAACACAAATGCCCAGTGGGCGCAGACACTGCGACCGAGACACGAGTGCCCACGTGGGCGCAGACGCTGCGATGGACAAAGGCCGCGATGACCACTGTCATCGATACCTCTCGTGCAGCATGGGCGCCGCGATGTCGGCCGCACGACGCACGACGCCCTCCTCGAGATCCCTTCAAACGGGATGAGCCTCAACGCTCGCGTTCGAGATCCATCGAGAAACACCCGGACGCCGCATCGTCCTCCTACCGACCGAGACACGAGTGCCCACGTGGGCGCAGACCCTGCGACAGACAAGGGCCGCGATCACCACTGTCATCGATACCTCTCGTGCAACATGGGCGCCGCGATGTCGGCCGCACGACGCACGACGCCCTCACGAGATCCCTTCAAACGGGATGAGCCTCAACGCTCGCGTTCGAGATCCATCGAGAAACACCCGGACGCCGCATCGTCTTCCTACCGACCGAGACACGAGTGCCCACGTGGGCGCAGACGCTGCGATGGACCAAGGCCGCGATGACCACTGTCATCGGTCTCTCGTGCAGCATGCGCCGCGATGTCGGCCGCACGACGCACGACGCCCTCATCGAGATCCCTTCAAACAGGATGATCCTCAACGCTCGCGTTCGAGATCCATCGAGAGACACCCGGACGCCGCATCGATGGGCAAGGCGGTTTCGCGAAGCTCGGCGGAAGACGGCGCGACATCACCCACGCCACGATCCGCGGATCGGTCGCGTGATCCTCGAGCCTACCGACCGAGACACGAGTGCCCACGTGGGCGCAGACGCTGCGATGGACAAAGGCCGCGATGACCACTGTCATCGGTCTCTCGTGCAGCATGGGCGCCGCGACATCAGCCGCTCGACGACCGCCCACATCAAGATCCTTCAAACCGGACCAGCACCCACGCTTGCGTTCGAGATCCATCGAGAAACACCCGGACGCCGCATCGGCGGGCAAGGTTGTTCCGCGAAGCTCGGCACATCACCCACGCCACGACTTGGCCCGGCCTGCCTCGCGGCGATCGAGTGGTGTAACGTTCGCGCCATGCGAACTTTGTTGCTGGCTTGTCTTCTCGCCCTCGCTGCGTGCGGCGGCGGCAAGAAGGAGGAGAACACCACGCCGACGGGCGGCGGTAGCGCGGTCGAGACCAAGGCGCTCTACGATCGTCTCGGTGGCAGAGACGCGATCGTCGCAGTCGTCGACGATTTCGTCTCCAACGTGGCGGCCGACGCACGCATCAATGCGTTCTTCGCGAACACGGACATCCCGAAGCTCAAGCAGATGCTCGTCGATCAGATCTGCGAAGCGAGCGGCGGTCCGTGCAAGTACGCCGGCAAGACGATGAAGGAAGTGCACACGGGCATGAAGGTCAAGAACGAGCACTTCGATGCGCTCGTCGAGGATCTCGTGAAGTCCCTCGACAAGTTCAAGGTCGGCGAGAAGGAGAAGGCGGATCTTCTCGGCGCGCTCGGCCCGATGCGCCCCGACATCGTCGAAGAGTAGTTAGTAAGGCTTCTCGTTGCCGACGTTGCCCGCCGGCGAGTAGTTGCAGACGATGGTGCTGCCGTAGGTGAGGGTCGGGCACGAACCGATCGCGCAGCCGACTCGGGTCGTCGAGCGCCACACGATCTGCGTGTAGTGACCGCACACGTCGCTGCACGTGTTCGTCGAATAGTCGTAGTCGTTCTTCTCGTTGCCCCACGACGTGACCGCTTGTTGCGGGGTGGCCGCGCCGCTCGCGCCGAACACGTTCTCGCCGACGCCCTTGCCACGGTTCGGGTTGTGATCGATGAGGCCCGTCGGCGCGTCTTGATCGCGGCACATCGCGACCCACGCGCGCGCCGTGGCAGCGAGGCTGTCGTCCCACACGAGATCCTCGAGTGCGGGCGAGGTCTGCACCTGCCGGCGGATCGCGTTGTGCGCGTCGACGATTCCCGCGAGCTCTGCCGGCTCGCCTTCGCTCGGTTCGTCATCGCCCGCGAGCGGAGGACCACACGCGACGAGCGCGCAAAGCACGAACGCACGCATCATCAGTACGGCGCGCCGCCGCTGTTTCCGGCCGGTCCGTAGTTGCAGATGATCGTGCTCGGGAACGGAATGTTGGGGCAGTTCACGAGCGCGCATCCCACCTCGCGCGTCGTGCGCCACACGATCTGCGTGTAGTGGCCGGTCGATGGCGAGTAGCCGTTTGGATAGACATAGTTCGCTTTCTCCGCGGCCCACGACTGCACCGCACCCTGCGCTGTCGCCGTTCCGCTCGACGCGAAGATGTTCTCGCCGACCTGATAGGGGGGGGCCCTGCGATCGGTTCGGGTTGTGATCCATGATGTTCGGAGTGCCGTCCATGTTGATGCACATCTCGCCGTAGGCCTTGGCCGTGGCTTCGAGTGCATCGCTCCACGCGAGCGCGGGCAGCGGCGTCTGCGTGTCCACCATGGCGCGCACGGTGTTGTGCAAGTTGGTGATGCCCGCGAGCTCGGGCGGCTCTCCGACGATCGTCGGGGCGGCGTCGATCGGTCGCGCATCTCCTGGCGACGCGTCGATCGCGCCCGATCCGCCGCCGTCGCTGGCGACCGAGCCGTCGTTGTTGCTCGGCGAACCACCATCATCGCCACAGGCGACGACCGATGACGCGAACAGAATCAGCAGCATGCCCCTGACCTGCATGGCGATCACGATCTCACAGTTGACGCCGCGAGTGCGCACGGAGTACGTACCCAGCTGTAGGCGAAAGCCGTCAGGATCTAAGCGACAGCCTCGATGGATGCAGGGAAGCCAGTGAAACGCTGGCACAGCCCCCGCTACTGTAACTGGGGACGAAGCAGCACGATGCCACTGGGAAACTGGGAAGGCGCTGCCTAGGACGAACCAGAAGTCAGGACACCTCTCCGTCGGAACTTCGGGTGGAAGGACGCTGTCGCGTTCGGTCACCCCGTCACGTGGGGTGACCTTGAACCGCTTCTCTCTTCATATCCGTGTGCTCGTCGCGACGCTCGTCGCGAGCGGGAGTGCGCGCGCCGAAGAGCCCGTACAGGTTACGCCACCCGAGGAGACGATCTACGTCATCGACGATCGCCCCGATCACACCACGCGCGATCGAGATCGCCTGCTCGGCGACGCGCCGTTCCTCACGGTGCTTCACGCCGAGGATCACGGCGCGACGACCTCGGTCGCCGAGGCGCTCTCGACGACCGCGGGCGTGCAAGGCCGCTCGCTCGGTGGGCTCGGCGCGTACCAAACGATCAGCGTGCGCGGCGCCACCGCGGGACACACCGCGATCCTCGTCGACGGCATTCCGCTCGCGCGCATCGCTGCGGTGACCACGGACCTCGGGCGCTACTCGCTCGATAGCTTCGGCGAGATCGAGCTGTATCGTGGCGCGGTCCCCGTGGAGCTCGGCGGCGCCGGCATCGGTGGCGCGGTCAACATGATCACGCGCCTCGGACGCGGCGAGAAGGGGGAGCGCTTTCGCGCGTCGCTCGGACTCGGCTCGTACGGAGCGCGGCACCTGCGCGCGCACTACGGCGACGAGCACGACGGCATCCACGCGAAGAGCGCGACGACGATCGGCTACACGGGGGCTGACGGCGACTTCACGTACTTCGACGACAACGGCACGCTGCTCAACAAGAGCGACGATGCGTATCGCACGCGCACCAACAATGGCTTCGATCAACTCGACGCGTCTACACGCATCGGCTCCACGGAGCGGCCGCTCCTCGCCGGCGCGCGGATCTCGCTGAAGAAGCAAGGACTGCCCGGCACGGTTCGCTTTCCGTCGGAGACTGCAGCGCTGGTCACGTTCGATGGCGTGCTCGACGCGCAAGGCGATATCGCCGTCGGCGACGCCGTCGCGCGCAACCTCGGCTTCGCGCTCGTCGAGTATCAAACGCTCGAGGACTCTGCGGGCGAGCTCGGTCTCGGCACCGTGGATCGCGCGTACACGACGATCTCGGTCGGCGCGTCCTCGACGTGGAAGCTGCCCGTGCGCTCGCACCGGCTCGCGGCGGGCGTGGAGCTGCGCGCGGATACGTTCGGCGATCGCGACAACCGCGGCGTGCAAGAGCCCCTCGATGGCACGCGCGTCGGCGGCGCGCTCACGGCCGCGATCGATCTCGCGCTCTCGTCACAGCTCGTCGTCACGCCGGCCGTTCGCTTCGACGCGCTTCGCACCGACGCCACGCCGATGACCGTGGGGCCCAACGCGCTCGCACCGGTGCCGACGCGGTGGGACCTCGTGCCGAGCCCGCGCATCACGGCGCGTGTCCTCGTCTCGGACGACCTCGCGATCAAAGGCAGCACCGGCTGGTACGCGCGCCTCCCGACGATGATCGAAGTGTTCGGTAACCGCGGCTTCATCCTCGGCTCACCGGATCTGCGCGCCGAGCGCGGCCCGTCGAGTGATGTCGGCCTCGTGTGGGCGCCCAGCAAGCCGATGGGCGACTGGGATCGCGTGCTCCTGCAAGCGAGCGCGTTCGCGAATCGCTCGCACGACACGATCACGTTCATTCCCACCGCGGGCTACACGATGCGCGCGGTCAACCTCGACGACACCCAGGCGTACGGCGTGGAGCTCGTCGCAGCGGGCCGCGTCGCGGAGACGCTGTCGATCACCGCGAGCTATACGGGGCTCGCCACCGCGCAGCTGTCGAGCGATCCCAACTTCCACGAGAAGCCAATTCCGCGCCGACCGGATCACCTCCTCTACATGCGCGTGGATGCGACGCGCACGCTCGCTGGCCGCGAAGGAACGCTGTGGCTCGATACGAGCTGGCAATCGGAGAGCACGCTCGATCGCGCCAGCCTCGCTCGTGTGCCGTCGCGCGTGCTCGTCGGGGCTGGTGCGCGCATCGCGATCGGCGGCGGCGTGGCTGTGTCTGCGTCCGTGGCCAACCTCGCCGACCATCGCGTCGCGTACATGCCGCTCGACAATCCGCCGTCGCCTTCGTTCACCGAAGCGCCGATGCCGCTCACCGATGTCACCGGGTTTCCGCTGCCGGGCCGCAGCTTCTATCTGGCCCTCGACTGGACTCACTGAAGGATCACCGATGAAGCTCCCATTTCTCGCGCTCGCCCTCATCGCCGCTTGTGGCGACAACCTGGATCAACCGCAGTTCGACGCGGGCCCCGACGCCGACGCTAACGAGACGCCGCCAACGCGCGCGGTGATCGTGGCCGGCGATTTTCAAGCGATCGGCGTTCTCTCGGTGCTCGATGTCGAGACGCGCACGGCGAGAAGCAACGTCGCTCCGGCCACCGCGGTCGGCGCCGATCCGGTGCTGCGCAAGATCGGTGACGAGCTGTACGTCGTGAACCGCACGGATAACAACGTGACGATCCTCGACGCGGCTGACTTTTCTCTCGTCGAGCAGATCGGCACGGGAGCGATGTCGAACCCGCAAGACGTGGCGGCTGCAGGACAGAAGCTGTGGATCCCCGCGTACGGCGGCAAAGGCATCGTCGAGGTGACGCGTGGGAGCGCCACGGTCACCGAGATCGATCTGTCTGCCGACGATCCGGACGGCAAGCCGAACTGCGCGTCGATCTACAAGGTCGGCAACAAGCTGTACGTCGCGTGCCAGCTCCTCGACGACACGCAGCAGTTCTTGCCGCCGCGCGGGAACGGCAAGGTCTACGTGGTGGACACGGTCTCGCGCGCGATCACGAGCACCATCGATCTCTCCACGGTGAACCCGTTCAGCTTGCTCGAGCAGCTTCCCGATGGCGACCTCGTCATCGGCACGGTCGACTTTCGCTTCGGCATGAACAACGCGGGATGCATCCAGCGCATCACGACGGGCGCCACGCCGAGCGCCAGCTGCATGATCGACAACAGCATGTTCGACGGTGGCTTCGCGGGTCGTTTGGACGTGACGTCGGGACAACTCGACATTCCAAAGGAGCTCCTCGTCCTCGTGCCGCGCGCCGATTTTTCGGGTGGCGACATTCGCGTCATCACGATCGATCCCGTGGCGCTGCAGCCGGCGGCGTTCAGCATCGCGGGGCAAGCGCTGAGCGACATCGCCGCGTGTCCAGATCTAAAGGTGGTCGCTGCGGAGAATCCTCCCTTCGGCGCTCCCGACGACGCCCCCCAAGGTCTGCGCGTCTACACGGCACCCGCCACCGAGGCGACGAGCAGCGCCGTGCCCATCGGTCTGAAGCCGTCGTCGTCGCACGGCCTCGTTTGCTACTGATGTAGGCGTTCGCGCTGATCGCACGCGGTCATCGCCGATCCGCCCAGAGGCGTAACTCCCCGCGGGTACAGAGTCGTGTGACGGGGTGTCTCAGGTAGATGCAATGGTATTGCAACTGTACCGAGACACCTGCGACTTGTTAGTGACCCGGGATGACACTCGCTGTCCGTGGTCGTGCTTCAGCACGACCGACCGATCGGCGTCGCACGGCTACATCAGATCACGTGCGCTGCACATGAACCCACTCGCGATGTGAGCGCGCCAACACTCCACTTCCAAAGTGGTGTCTCCGCGCGTTCTCGCTTCGACCGCTCTCCGCGCCTGACAGCAATCGCAGTCGGGACCAACACACGAGTCGCGCATCGATCGATGGCACCTCGTTTGATGAAAGCGAGCCGCAATGACGACGACGTGCTCGACGATCAAATTCGCGTTGTGGGCGGCGTGTGCGTGGCAGCTGGTTGGCTGCATGGTCGGCGACGAGGGAGACGAGAATCTCTCATCGACGCAAGAAGGTCCCACCTTCGAAGAATTTCGGACGCAGACGTATCGCGAGCCGTGGGAAGGCGGCCACTACATCGTCGACGGTGATCGCGCGATCGCCGACGACAAATCCCTCTACGAGTTCTGGGAGGGCATGCAGCCGGGCGGCCTCATCATCAATCGGAACGGAGCGCAGGACGATCGCTGGAACGACACGCAGAAGCTGAACCTGACGTACTGCATCTCCAACAACTTTGGCTCGAACAAGAACCGCATCATCAACGCGATGAACGCGGCGGCGGCTGGATGGGAGTCGCGCGCGAACGTGAACTTCGTGTACGTGTCGGCGCAGGACGCGAATTGCACGCGCACGAACTCGGCGGTCGTGTTCAACGTGGGTCAGGTGTCGGGACAGCCGTACCTCGCACGCGCGTTCTTCCCCGCGAACGGTCGCTCGTCGCGCGAGGTCCTCGTCGACACGAGCTCGTTCGGCAACGTGGGCTGGCCGCTCGAGAACATCCTCGGCCACGAGCTCGGTCACACGCTCGGCTTCCGTCACGAGCACACGCGTCCGGAAGCGGGCACGTGCTTCGAGGACAACAACTGGCGGCCGCTGACCACGTACGACAGCGCGTCGATCATGCATTACCCGCAGTGCAACGGCTCGTCGCAGAACCTCAACTGGACGACCAAGGATGCGCAAGGTGCCGCGGCCGTGTACGGCGCACCGGGTTCGCAGCCGCCGCCCACGGATCCGCCGCCCGCGTCGGGAAACACCGAGACGAAGTCGGGATCCGTCGCGCGCAGCCAGATGGTGCAGATCGGTTCGTACAGCGTGAAGGTCGGCTCGACGTTCACCGTGACGATGACCGGCACCGGCGATCCGGATCTCTACGTGCGCTGGAACAACAACCCGACGACCACATCGTTCGCGTGCCGTCCGTACCTCAGTGGTCCCAACGAAGAGTGCGCGCTCACGGTTCCGTCTGGCGCGACGAGCGCGCGCGTCGCGGTGCGCGGCTACACCGCCGGTACGTACTCGCTGATGATCAAGTGGACCTCGCCGTAGCTCACTCGTTAGGACGCACGCAGTACGCCTCGGCGACGACCTCGATCGTCGATGACGGCGACGTGTTGCGATAGTCGCAGCGCCAGCTCGCAGGGTTGGCGCTGTCGTTCATCGCGACCGGACGCGCGGCCACGAGCTGCGCCATCCACTGCGGATCCGCGTAGCAACCGCCGGTGACGAGCAAGTCGCCGGCGCGATCGCACGATGCCACCGCCGTCGCGACGAGCCCCGCTTGCACCGAGATCCGCGACTCCTTGCGAACGATGTCGGTCTTGTTGCCGTACGCGGCGGCAGGACCGGGCGGGCCTTTCGGACCCTGTTGACCGGGATTGCCCTGTCGACCCTGCGGTCCTTGCACGCCGTCGATGCCTTGCGGTCCGTCGGCGCCGCGCGGTCCCGGATCGCCTTTCGGTCCACGCTCGCCTTGCGGCCCCGGTGGTCCCACGCCCGCGGGACCCATCTCGCCCTGCGGTCCGGGTGGCCCTGCAGGTCCGCGCGGACCTTCGGGGCCCCGCGGTCCCGCTTGCCCGCGCGCGAGCACTTCCTCGGCGATCTTCTTTGCATCGACCTCACCGCGACGCTCGATCGCGCTGATCCGCATGTCGTGATCATCGACGCGTTTCACCGCCTGATCGACGCGCTCGGTCTCGTTGGCACGGCAGCCGAACATGGCGATCGCACTCGCGATCGTGATCGGTGCCAAGCGCATGCAGTGATCTTATCGAAGCGTGTAGGCGCGTGTCCGTCGCGAGCCGGTTTTTTGCCCCCATCGATCGAGGCGTGTACGACCGGAGGCGATGATGCTCGAGATCGCCGATCTTCGGTTGCTCCATCCGCGTGATGGAGCGGTGCTGTTGGAGCACGCCAATTTCGGCGTGCAACAAGGAGAGGTGGTGGTGATCTGCGGCGCTGCGGGTGCCGGCACGTCGCGCCTCGTCGCGGCCGCGCTCGGCGAAGCGACGCCCACCGAAGGCACGATCAGCGTGCTCGGTCGCGACGTGTCCAAGCTGCGCCGCTCGTCACTGCGCCTTCTGCGCCGACGCGTCGGTGTGGTCCCGCAGGACCTCGCGCTCCTTCCCGAACGCAGCGCGCAGCTAAACGTCGTGCTGCCGCTCGAGATCGATGGCGTGCCTCGTGCGGTCTCCGTCGCACGCGCTGCCGATGTCCTCGGTCAGCTCGGCCTCGACGATGAAGCCACGCTCCCCGTCGAGTGTCTCTCCGCCTCCGCGCGCCAACGCGTCGCCGTCGCGCGAGCGCTCGTGCGCATGCCCGAGCTGATCCTCGCGGATCACCCGACGAGCATGCAGGACGCGGCGGGCACGGAGCGCATCTGCGAGGCGTTCTACGAGGCCGCCGCGCAAGGCGCTTCGATCGTCGTCTTCTCTCGCGATCCGGCGCTGCGCTCGATCGCCGAGCGCAATCGATGGCGCCAGCTCGCGTTCCTCGATCACCGCATCACTCCGCTCGGCGAGGTCGCGCTCGACGGTCGCACGATCGACGAGGTGCTCCTCGGCATCGAGAGTGCGCCGGTGCACGTGCCGGCGACGCCACCACCACCGCCCGCCGCGCCGATCGACGCGATCGACGACGTCATCGACTCGATTCCGAACCTCGTGCACTTCCCGATCTCCGCACGAACGGCAGGTGTCGGATGAAGATGAAGACCCTGCGCCGCATTCGCGCGATTGCGCCACGCCAAGTCCGCCGTCGCGACTTCGATCTCAGCGATGCGATGGAGCCCGACACCGGTCCAACGCCGGAAGCGATCTTCGATCGATCCACCGGGCCCTTCGATCGCCGCCGGGCGATCTCCGGCGGTTTCGACGAGGAGACCTGAGTGGCCTCCGACGACGAGAGCGGATCCGTCTCGGGCGAGGCACCTGCGATCGGCAGCGATCGCAGCACTGCCGTCGTCGAGATCGGGCCGCGTTCCATTCCCGTCCACGTCAGCTCGACGGGATCCAAGTCCACCGAGCTCGGCTTCGGTGCGTCGCGGCCTCCGGCGCCCACGTCGTCGACGACGCCGGGCTTCGGGTTTGCTGACCGCGCACCTGCGGCAGATCGGCCCGAGCGGCCCGCGCCGAGATTCACGCGTGAAGCGCTGCGCGGCTCGTCGATCGCGCGCATGGGCTCGAGCCTGCGCCGCGCACTTCGCTTCGCGTTTCGTGGTCCGCGCGCGGGCGCGTGGTCGATGCTCGTCGTGGTCTGCGCGCTGATCGTCACCGGCGTCTCGGCGCTCGCGGCCAAGCATGTCGACGCGTGGACGATGCACCCGGGCACTGGCGGCAGCATGGTCGTGTATCTCGGCGAAGGCGTCGACGACGCGACCGCGACCAAGCTGCTCGTCGAGCTCCAGCGCTTGCCGGGCGTGCAGCAGGCGGAGCTCGTCGCGCCCGCGGAGTCTGCACAGCGATTGCAACAAGCGCTCGGCGGCGATGCGAGCCTGCTCGAGGGCGTCGATCTCGCGGCGCTGCCCGCGTCCATCGAGGTCACGCTCGCGCCGGGCGTTCGCGATGTCGTCGCGATGAGCCCGACGGTGCGCGCGCTCCGCGGAACGCCAGGCGTGGACGACCTGGTCCTCGACGACGCGAGCGAGGATCGCACGAGCGCAGCGCTCGGCACCGTGCGCACGATCGTGTGGACGGGCGCTGCCCTGTTCGCCGGGCTCGCGCTGTTGATCGCACTC
This sequence comes from Pseudomonadota bacterium, assembly GCA_023428295.1. Lineage (GTDB taxonomy): Bacteria > Myxococcota_A > Polyangia > Haliangiales > Haliangiaceae > JABFXX01. The sequence goes on along the minus strand of JAEYYV010000358.1, from coordinate 188 downwards.
GCGACGATCCGCCTGCGCCTCGATCGCGATCCCGAGGAGCAACGCATCGCGCATCTGTTGGGCGCCGGACCGACGTTCCTGCTCACGCCCTCGGTCCTCGCGGGCACGATCATCGGTGCGCTGTCGGCGGTCCTCGCCGCGGGCGCGATCATCGCCCCGCGGTGGGCGTACGGCGGGGCGATCGGCGC
>JAEYYV010000272.1 GCA_023428295.1 Pseudomonadota bacterium | reverse complement strand
CGCCCGGGGGACGCGAGAGCGCGCTGAGCCGCGGAGCGATCTCGTCGGGGCGACGCGTGGGCGCGTCGACGCCCGCGTGCGGCGGCGGGACCGCGCCACCCTGCGCGGCTTGCTGCGGCGATCCGGCGACGACGGTCGAGCGCGCCCAGACCGGCTGCGCCACCATCGGCGGGGGCTCCGCCGCGAACAGCGCGTCGACCGCATTGGCCGATGCTTGCTGCGCTGCCGACATCCGCGGAGCGGGCATCGGCGCGGCCATCGTGGGGAGCGCCGCGGCGATCGGGCCCTTCGCGGGCGGCGGCTGCACGCTGCCGTGAACGTGAAGCATCTGCGCGAGCGGCGGCGCCGGGACGGCTTGCCCGATCTCCGTGCGCCGCGACGCTGCGAGCGACGGCACTTGATCGAGCGGCCCCGACGGCAGTTGCACCGCGTTACGCACCGCGGTCCCCGGCCCTGGTGCGACGCCCTTCGCCGTCATCGACGGGCCATCGAGCATCTCGAGCTCGCGGCGATCGAACTTCTGCCGGTCCGCCGTCTCGTCATCGATGTCGTCGTCGTCGAGGATCAAGTCGTCGCTGTCCAGCTCGACCGACGACACCACGCCGCGCTTGCGCGCTTTGTCTCGCGCGGCCGGCGTGGGCGCAGGCAACTTGGTCTGCGCGCGCTGCTTGGCCGCGTCCGCGGGCTTGGACTTCACGACCGCGCCGCGCGCGTTCTCGAGCACCGGCTGCTTGTACGAATCACTCGGCGGCGGCTCGGCGATCTCGCCGAAGTCATCGTCATCCTCGTCCTCGAGGAGCTCGGCCTCCATGGTGCCCGACTTGTCACCGACGGCGAGCATCGCCGGCGATGGCAGCTGCACGCTCTTGGGTGCCATCGGCGACACGAGGACGTCACTGTTCTTCTTCTTGGACTGCGGCGCCGACAGCGACGTCGGTCGCGTGTACGAACCGACCGCGAGCGGATCATCGTTGCCTGTGGGCTCCTGATCTGCGCCGTGGTTTGGATAGTTCTTCGTGTGGTTGTCGCTCGGCTCGTGACCGACGAAGCCGACCGCCGGATGGATCGCCGACAGCTTTGGCCCACCGCCGCGCGCGGCTTCGTCGAGCAGCTGCTGGATGCGAGGCTCACCGGGCGCGATCGACTGCGCGTTCTTCAGCTGCTCGATCGCCGCGGGGACATCGCCCTTCTTGAGGAGCGCCTCGCCCTTGAGCATCTGCGCGAGCGCCGAGTCGCGATCGAGATCGAGCGCCACCCGCATCTCCGCGAGCACTTCGTCGTACCGCTTCAGCGCCAAGAGCGCCTGGCCCAGCACGATACGTCCTTCGACCGTGGTCGGCCGCCCGAGCAAGCCCAGCCGGCAGACCTTCACGGCCTCCTGAAATTGTCCGGACGCAACGAGCGCCTGGCCCCGGGTTACAAAGTCGCTCGCGGACACAGTGACCGCCCGAGTTTACCCCACGCCCACCCCGGTCGGCGAATTCAGCGGTCAGGGAGCGGACGCGGACGTTCCGTCGGAAACGGGTGAGGAAACGTCGGTGCCGGTCGAGTCTTTCCGGGTCTTCGAGTCCTTCGAATCCCTCGAATCCCTCGAGTCCTCGGAGTCCTCGGGCGTCGTGCGGTCGGTCAGCCCCGGCATCTCGTGCCCGCGGACACGGACGGCATCGACCATCCACCACTCCTTGCCGTGCTGCTCCCAGCTCTGGAGGGCGTGGGTCTCGTGGAGCGTCCCTTCCCGGTCCGAGTACCACGAGACTTTGATCTGGACCTTCGCGGCCTTCGCGCCGGCCGGCGCCACCTTCACCACCTCGTAGTCCGTGATCTTCAGGTCCTCGGAGCGCTGGTCCATCTCGTCCACGAACTTCTCGCGCTGCGCGGGCGGGATCGCCGTGGCGGCCACCGCGTAGCGCTGCCAGCGAACGCCCTCGTTGAAGACGCGGATCGACTCCGTCAGCGTATCGGTGTCTTTCCGAATGGCGCTGCCGCAGCCAGCCGCCGCCATCACCACCAGTACGAATCGCTTCATGGCTCTCCTTGGCCGGCTGCTCGCTTCGTGCGAACCGCCTTGATCGCTTGAAGGTCGCGCTTGCCGAGCTCGCGGCTCGCGACCAGCACTACGAGAAACACCGCCGCCACCACGCCCGCTTCCACGAGCGTCATCAGCTTGCCCTTCAGCGGCAAGAAGCGACCGACCGCGAACGCCACACCGGTAGCCGCGCCGATGCGAACGATCGACACGAGCGGGATGAACGTACCGAGCCGACGCCACAGCATCACACCGACGAGGACTGCACCGGCCACCATCGCCCCGCCGGTCACCATCGCGGCGACCTCGAGCGTGCGTCCTGCCTCGGCCGCCATCGGGATCGCGATGTAGTTGCCCACGGTGGCGAGCACGAGCGTCACCGCCGCAGCGACGATCGCATCGCGCGTGTGGCCCGAGCCGTTCAGGATCGTGCCCGCGATCGCGAACACGCTGAACGCGACGTTTCCAAACGCGAGCCAGAGCAACGCCGGCGCGCCGATATGCGCGATGTCGGGCGGATAGATCAAGCCGAGCATCTGCTCGGGGTTCGCCGCGAGCACCACGCCGATCGCCATCGCGAAGATCAGCGAGTAACGCGACGTCACCTGCACGTAGCGCCGCGTCGTGTCTTTGTCGTCGGTGAACGTCGAGCGCGACACGAGCGGGAACACGACGAACGTCGCGGCGATGATCGCCTGGTAGCTCAAGCGACCGAGGTTCTGCACCGCGGCGTAGTAGCCGTTCTGCACGTCGGCGAGGTCACTCGGATCGAAGTGATAGCCGGCGACCTTGGTGCCCCACGGCACGGTGGTCTCGATCGCAGCCTGGAGCGTCGTGGCGTGCGCCGCGAAGTACTCCGTGGTGAGGCGCTTGATCAGGATCGAGTCGATGAACATCAGCGCGTTGAACAGGAACAGGTAGATCGCGACACCGCCGAAGAAGCGGATCATCGGCGCGATCGGCAGCCGGTCTTCCTTCGCGATCTTGCCCGGCAAGCCGATCCACACGACGGCCGCGCACAAGATGATGCCGACCGCCGCGACCCATCCACCGATCACACCGACGACGCCCATGCCGGCCATCGCCATGCCGAGGAGGCCGATGCCACGCAGCGTGGCGAACGTGATGTCGAGGCCGGCTTGCTTGTGGAACTCGTGCAGGCCGTTCGCCGTGCCGACGAACACCGCATAGAACGAATATCCGCCGACGATGAGGCCCGCCATCATGAGCGGCGCGGTCTTGTCGGCGTCGTGCAGGAAGTGCGCGACGACGGGCGCGGCGGCGATGAACCCGATCGCGATCACGAGGCCGAGCCGTATGTGCATGCGCAAGCCGGCTTGCTGCACGCGTCGCGCTTTCGCCGGCTCTTGCGCCGCGAACTTCGACACCGTCTGGATCGTGCCGGTCACGAGCACGTTGTTCACGAGCGAGGCGATGTTCGTGACGAGCGAGTAGCTGCCCCACGCGCCGCGACTGAGGATGTGCGGCAGCCGGAACTGGATGACCATTCCGGCGACCATGAAGTAGAGCTTGGCGAACGCGATGTAGAGGACACCGCGGGCGGCCTTGCTCGGCGCGGCCTGGGATTGCTCGGGCTCGTCGCTCACGTCTTTCTGCCGGTAGCACGCGCCATGTCAAAGCGGCAACTTACCGGCCGCGTCGATATGCACTTATCAAGTCCGCGAAGCCCGCTGCGAAGAAGCGACGCTAACGACACGTGGCACGAGCCGCGACAACCGTGTCCGGGTCTTCGCGACGCCGCCAACCCGCGTGCTCCAACCGGCGAGAACCGTTCGCCAACCGTGTGGCACGTCACGTGGAGAACCCGTCCCCATGACCTCCCGCTGGCTCGCTCGTGCTGTCCTCGCCGCAGGTGCGCTCGCATCGATCGCCACATCGGCGCCCGCCCCCCAGTGGACCCTCTCGACGCAGGCGACGCTGCCGCCGAGCGTCCTCGACCAAGCCACCGTCACGTACCCGCTCCAGATCGAGCTCGGAGGACACGAGTCCTTCGTGGGCCTCGAGGGATGGATGACAGCGACCGTTCGCGTCGCGCCGCGCGGCCTTCCCGACGTGCCCACCGAAGTGACGATCCGCCTTCGCTCGCTGTCGGATGGACCGGACTCGTCGTACGAAGAGTCCGTCTCGATCGAGTCCGACGCGATCCGCGACGTTGTCCTGGTCGCCCGCGCGTGGAGTCAGTGCCAGGAGCGCTCGTGCATCGAGGACTTCCAGCTCGAGATCGTTCCCGGCGAAGGCTCGACGATGACCTACGACATCGGCGGCACGATCGAGATCGACGCGAGCGGCCTCGATCCACTTCCGGTCGACGAGGGCGACCTGGTGCTCCGCGTCGGCATCCAGCGCTGACGCGCGATGCTCACTTGGGCCGCGTGACCATCAAGTGCGCTTGCTTGTCCTTGTCGACGTAACCGAAGCGGAACGGCAAGCGACGCTTCTTCTGCTTGGTCCACAGCTCGATCATCTGCTCGTCGTTCGCGTTGTCCTGCGCACCCTCGAGGAACGCGCCATTGTAGTGGCCGTACGTCTCCTGGATCATGTTCGCTTTCTTCGCGTAGCGCGGCGGAATGCCCGTCGAGTCGGACAGCATCCACGCGAGGTTGTCGAGGAGGTAATCGCGAATCAGCGAGAAGTCGCTGCGCCAGAGGAGATACGACGCACCTTTGACGAGCACCGCGACCTTGCCCTTCGCCTCGAGGTGGCGACGGAGCTGCGGGTTCTTCGTCATGTAATCGTCGCCGAGGTTCCAGCCGATGTGGCGATGCACGCGCGTCGCGGTCTCGCCGACCTTGCGATACACGATCTCGACATTCGCGAACGCGCGCGAGAACGACGGATCGATCCAGTCGTGCTTGAGCGACTTCTTCTTCTCGCGTTCGAGCACATCGATCTCGGATTGATCGAGGTAGTCGATCTTCCCGGTGTCGTCGAAGCGGAAGTACTTCATCGACACGGGCTCGAAGCCGCCGGCGACGAGGCCGAGGAGGAACGAGCTGACCTGGCCCGGAAGATCGTTCTTCTGCTGCTTGGACAGGTTCTCGCTCGTGTTGGATCCGACGGAGATGAGGCCGCCGATCTCACCGCGCAGCGCGCCGAGCGACGTCTCGATCTGATTCGTGGTGAGCGTGCGCAGGCGGCGCGGATCGCCGGACTGCTCGAGGGAGATGGTCGTGATCTCGGTGGCGTTCGGAAACGCGACGAGCGCGGAGATCAGGTCGCCGCCACCGAACGGATAGACCACGGTGGTCGGCACGTCCTTCGGCACGACCTCGTCGAACCACGCGCGGCCCTTCTGGAAGTACTGCGCCTGAAACTTCGCGATCGACTCGGTGATGTACTTGCAGTGACGTTGGACGATCTTGCCGAGGGCGGCGGTCTTCTTCTCGTCGCCCTTAATCAGCTCCTCGGGCAACGGCTGATCGGCGTTGGCGCAGGCGGCGACGCGGTAGAGCAGCTTCGCATCGCCAATGAAGTCGACGCCGTCATCGGCCAACGCCGGTGTGGCCGATGCGAGTACACCGGCGAGGAGCAGAAAACGCATGTTCGATAGATACGTTCGAGCGGGTTGGATCATTCAGCGGCGACCGCGCCCTCGTACATCTTGTCGAGCTCTTTCGCGTAGATCTTCTCGACCACCTTGCGCTTCACCTTGAGCGACGGGGTCAGCGTCTCCTTCTCGATCGAGAGATCCTCGGGGAGGATCTGGAAGTTCTTGACCGTCTCGTACTTCGCGAGGGTCTTGTTGACGGACTCGAAGTACGGCGTCAGCAGGTCTTTCACCGCGGGGAGCTTCACCAGCTCCGCGTAGTTCGTGGTGTGGCCGTTGTCCTTGGCCCACTTGGTGATCGCTTCTTGATCGACGGTGACGAGCGCGGTGACGAAGTTGCGCCGATCGCCGTGCACGATCACCTGCGAGAGGTACGGGCACGCCGTCTTGAGCTTGCCCTCGATGTGCTGCGGCGCGATGTACTTGCCACCCGACGTCTTGATCAGGTCCTTCTTGCGATCGGTGATCCGCAAGAAGCCGTTGGCGTCGACCTCGCCGATGTCGCCGGTGCGCAGCCAACCGTCCTCGGTGAGCGCCTCTTTCGTGGCCTCGGGGAGGTTGTGGTAGCCGTTCATGACGCCGGGCGACTTCATGAGGATCTCGCCGTCTTCTTTGGCGAGCTTTAGCTCCGTGCCCGGCATCGGCAGACCGACGCTGCCGAACGAGTACTTCGTGGGGCGGTTCACGAACGACGCGGCGCTCGACTCGGTGAGGCCGTAGCCCTCGAGAATGAGGATGTCGCACGCGTGGAAGAACTCCGCGATCTCGCGCGAGAGCGGCGCGGAGCCGGAGATGAAGTACTTCACGCGTCCGCCGAAGCGGTTCTTCACCTTCGAGTACACGAGCTTGTTCGCGAGGCTGTACTTCATCGCGAGGAAGCCACCGGGCTCCTTGCCCGCTTGCTTCACCTTCGAGACCTCTTTGCCGACGCGCAGGCCCCACTCGAAGATCTTCTGCTTGAGGCCGCCCTGCTTCGCGCCCTCGAGGATCTTGTTGTAGGCCTTCTCGTAGATGCGCGGCACGCCGGCCATGATGGTCGGCTTCACCACGCCGCAGTTCTCGACGATCTTCGGGATGCGTCCATCGATCGCGGTGACCGAGCCCGACGCGATGTGGCCCGACATGAGGACCTTGCCGAACGAGTGGGACATGGGGAGCCAGAGGAACTGCACGTCGTCGGCGGTCCACAGCTTCACGGCGTCGATCGCGTCGGCGCAGTACGCCCAGCACTCGTGCAGGAGGCGCACGCCCTTCGGCTTGCCCGTGGTGCCCGACGTGTAGATGAGCGTGGCGAGGTGATTGCCCGCGATGCCCTTCACGACGTCGTCGACAGCGTTCGGATCCTTGGCGAGGTGCGCGGCGCCAGCGGCCTCGAGATCCGCGAGCGTCATCACCCAGTCCTTCGCGCTGGCCTCGGGCGTGCCGTCGAGGAGGATCAGCTTCTGCAGCTTCGGCACCTGCGCCTTCTTGTCGGCGAGCTTCTTGTACTGGCTCGCGTCCTCGATGAAGCAATAGCGCGTGTCGCTGTCGGCGAGGATGTACGCGCACTCGTCGGCGGTGCTCGACGGATACACCGTGGTGGTGGCGCCGCCCGCGGAGAGGATGCCGAGGTCGGCGAGCAGCCACTCGACGCGCGTGTTCGACAGGATACCGACGCGCTCCTCGCGGCTCAGGCCGAGCGAGAGCAGGCCTGCGGCGATCGCTTTGATGCGCTCGTACGACTGCTTCCACGTCATGGATCGCCACTCCGTATCGCCGACCGGATAGCGATACGCCTCGCGATCTGGCGTGTCGTTCACACGTTTCGCCAGAAGCTGTGCGATCGACGTGGTGGTGCGCGTCAACTTCTCGGGGGCGGTCGATTCCGGCATCGCGGGACTATCCGAAATGATCCGCCCGCCCGCAACGCGCGATGGCTGCTCCCGCACCAAGGAATACGGGAGAACCGAGGCTGGTTCCCGACGCGCGGTCCTCGCGGTAACGTCTTCGCGTGGTGGTCGACGCGCGTGACTGGCTCGATTCGCTCGGGGCTGCGTGGCGGTCCGAGCGTCACGCAGCACGCGCGAAGATCGCGCTCGAGCGCTCCGGTCGCGTGCTGTCCGAGCGGGTAGCGCTCGGTATCGCGCTCGCGGGGCTGCGCATCGTCGACGAGCAATCGGCGTTCGGCGAGCGCGTTCGCGTACGCGTCGCGGTTCCGGACGCGGTCGACCTCGATAACCTGCGGCTCGCGCCAGGCGATCCGGTGCGGCTGTGGGCCGAGCATCCCGACGAGGAGAGCTCCGTGCGCGGCGTGCTCGAGCGCCGCGAAGAGCAGAGCCTGTGGATCATGCTCGACCGCCCCGTCGACGAGATCGATCGCGAGTACGCGCTCGATCCAGAGGCGCCCGAGGTCACCTTCGATCGCGGCGACGCTGCGATCGCGCGCGCCAAGGTCGCCCTCGCCACGAGTGACCTCGCGCGACTTCGCGATGTCGCCGCGGGCACGAGGCCCCCGCGCCCCCTCGCCCCGACGAGCTGGACGCCGCTCGACGAGGACCTCGACGAGAAGCAGCGCGCGGCCGTCGACGAGGCGCTGCGCTCCGGTGACATCGCGCTGATCCACGGGCCGCCCGGCACGGGTAAGACGCGCACGCTCGTCGAGGTGATCCGCCAGCGCGTCCTTCGCGGCGAGCGCGTCCTCGTCGCGGCGCCGTCCAACACCGCCGTCGACAACATCGGGATCCGCATCGCATCGATCGTCCCCGGCGTTGGCCAAGCGCCGATCCGCGCGGTGCGCCTCGGCCATCCCGCGCGCGTTCACCCTGCCCTCGCCACGCTCACCATCGACGCGCAGGTCGACGCCGACGGCGCGACGAAGCTCGCGCGCGAGTGGAACGATCGAGCGCGCCAGATCCGCAAGACCGCCGCGGGGCGGCGCGGCCCCGAGACCCGCGCGCTGTGGCAGGAAGCGCGCGAGCTCGATCGCGACGCGCACCGCGAGATCGCCAACGCGGAGCGCCGCATCGTCGATCGCGCCGAGGTCCTCCTCGCGACGTGCGTCGGCTGCGATCATCCGATCCTCGGCGACGCGGTGTTCGATTGCGTCATCGTCGACGAAGCGTCGCAAGCAGCCGATCCATTGCTCCTCGTCCCGCTCTCGCGCGCCAAGGTCGCCGTGCTCGCGGGCGATCCCAACCAGCTCGGCCCCGTCGTCGTCGGTGGCCCCGCGGCCGAGGCGCAGCTCGGCTCGACGGTGTTCGAGCGCCTCGTCGGCACGGACACGGTCATGCTCGAGCAGCAGCACCGCATGCACGAGCAGATCATGACGTTCCCTTCGCGCTCCATGTACGAGGGCAAGCTGCGCGCGGCGCCCGGCGTCGCGGGGCGCACGCTCGCCGAGCTCGGCGTCGCCGACGATCCCGCGCGAGACAAGCCGGTCTGGCTCGTCGACACCGCCGGCAAGGATTGGATCGAGCAGCGCACCGACTTCGATCCCGGCGGCTCGCTCAACAACATGCCCGCGTTCCAGTTCGATCCGAGCACGTTCAACTCCGGCAACGCGCTGCGCGTCGCCGCCGAAGCCAGGCGCCTCCTGTCGCGCGGCATGCGTCCGACGGACATCGCGATCATCGCGGCGTACTCGGCGCAAGCGCGACGCCTTCGCGAGCTGCTGAAGGCGGAGCGCGCCGCGGGCCTCGAGATCGGGACCGTGGATGGCTTTCAAGGTCGCGAGAAGGAAGCGGTCATCGTGGACCTCGTGCGGTCCAACGAGCGCGGCGAGATCGGCTTTCTCGCGAACACGCGCCGCATGAACGTCGCACTGACACGCGCGAAGCGGTTCCTCCTGGTCGTCGCGGACTCGGCCACGCTCGGCGGACACCCGTACTACGCGGACCTCCTGCGCTATCTGGACGAGATCGACGCACACGGGAGCGCCTGGAGCGACGAGGCTGCACCACTTGAGTCACAACGCGAGTAGTGGGACAACCCGGGCCGTGAAGACCTCGACGATCCTCTCCGCTGTTTTGGGTTTCGCTCTTCTCTCTGCCTGCGCCAAGTCCACCGACCTGGCCAAGATGCAGGAGGAGACCATCGCGACGGTGAAGATCTACAACGGTCAGCTCGATGCGCTGCAGCGCCGGTTCGACGATCTCAACGCGACCAGGGGTCCGTCGAGCGACGCGAACAAGCTGCTCGAGGCAGCGGGCCAAGCGATCAACACGGGCCGCACCACGGCCGCCTCGGCGCCCACGTCGGTCGCTGCCGCCGCCAAGTCGGGCAACGCCGACGCGCTCACCGAGGAGCATCACGCGCTGATCGACAAGCTCGATCACAGCATCGCCGTGGCCACGGAGAACCTCGCTGGCTACGAGACGTTCATGTCGAGCGTCGCGTACGCGAGCGGCACGCCGGCCGCCGGTGCGCCCCACACCTCGGTGACGAGCCCGCCCGACGGTTCGGCGGGCAAGATGCCAGCGGGCACGTCCCCGGCAAACACCACCACGGACATTCCGTGCGAGGCAGAGATCGCGCTCCAGTGCCCCGAGGGTCAGATCGACGCGTGCCTCAAGACGCCCGCGAGCGCCACGCACGCCTGCGTCGCGAAGTAATCGCTGATGTGTCTTCGTCGCTGACGAGGTGACGGAGCGCGCTATCATCGGCGCATGCGAATTCCGGGGTCGCCGAAGGTCATCATTCGTTCCTGTCGCGAGTACGACCCCGAGAAGATCCGGACGATCATCCGAGAGGGGCTCGACGAGCTCGGCCTGAAGCCGTTCGGCCGCACGCTCGTGAAGCCGAACCTCGTGGCGGCGGGCCCGATGTTCCCGCACGCGTTCACGCGCCCCGAGTTCGGTGAAGGCGTGCTGCGCGCGCTGCGCGACGCGGGCAAGGACTCGATGTCCGAGCTCGCGGCCGGCGAGCGCTGCGGCATCACGGTGCCGACGCGCGTGGCGATGCGCGAGTCCGGTTGGGACACGATGCTGAAGAAACTCGACGTGAAGCGCTACTGCTTCGAGGAAGAGCAGCAGGTCGAGATCCCGCTCTCGCATCCCCAGCGCTTGCGCGACTACTTGTTCACACCCGAGCCGATCGCGCGCGCGGACTTCTTCGTGAACACGCCGAAGTTCAAGGCGCATCCCTGGACCACCGTGACGTTCTCGCTCAAGGCGTACATCGGCATTCAGGACGATCGCCATCGCCTGATCGATCACGATCACAAGCTCAACGAGAAGATCGCGGACCTCCAGCACATCATCCAGCCGTCGTTCATCGCGATCGACGCGATCACCGCGGGTGAAGGCCGCATGCTGACGCCCACGCCGTTTCCGCTCGGGCTCATCATCATGGGCAACAGCCAGGTCGCGTTCGATGCGGTGTGCTGCACCATCATCGGCGTCGATCCCGAGACCGTCGATCACATCCGGTTCGCGAAGGAGCAGGGCTTTGGCACCACGGACCTCGCGAAGATCCAGATCACGGGCGACGTGTCGCTCGACGAGGCCAAGCAGCGTGCGCAGGGCTTCAAGGTCGGGCTGATTCGCGTCGAGAAGTACTTCGAGGGGACCAACATCTCGGCGTACGCCGGTTCGCCGCCCGATGCGGAGCACAGCGACTACTGCTGGGGCGGTTGCCCCGGAGCGATCGAGGAAGCGATCGAGATCATCCGCGTGTTCGACAAAGACACGGACAAGAAGCTGCCACGCATGCACGTCGTGTTCGGGAACTACGCGGGCGCCATTCCCGCCAAGCCCGGCGAGAAGGTGATCTTCATCGGCGACTGCGCGTCGTGGAAGGGCGAGCTCAACAACAAGCTCGTCGAGATCAAGAACGTCTACAAGGATCGCTCGACGATGGATCCGCACACCGCGAAGGGCGACGACGTGTTCGTCAAGCTCGCGGGTGCCAAGGCCAAGCTCGCGGGCGACGTGGTGCGCCTCGAGGGGTGTCCGGTGTCGGTCGCCGAACAGGTGCTCGCGATCCTCGCCGCTGCACCCAAGCTCAAGAACCCGTACCTCGACCCCACGAACATGCTGTCGTTCACGCGCGCCTACCTCGGGTGGAAGGCGCGTGTCACGCTGAACAAGCTGCAGCGAAAGCGCTACCAGCAGAACGGAACCTTCCAGCACCGCGGTCAAGCCGCCCCCGAGCTAGGAGAACGTGCGTGATCGGACAACTGCCGAGATTGCGACCCACGTCGCGAAAGCGACGCACCCTGCCCTACAGGACTCCCCGCAAGCGATGCGCGACCGAAGCGCGAGCGCCGCGTCCCGTGGATACCGGCGAGACTCGACGCATGCTGTTCGAAGCGTCGCGCGAGCTCCCGCGTGCGGAGGTCGTCCGCGAGCCAGCCACGTTCACCGAGCTCGTCACGTCCGGCATCGCGCAGTGGGTGCGCGATCGCATGCGGTGGATGCGGCCGCGCATGATCCCGCTCGTCGTCGCCATGATCGGCCTCGGCGTCACCGTCGAGGCGGTGAAGGCGCTCGCGCGTCCACCCGCCCAGGTGGAGTCGTCGATCGGCGCGGCGCCATCGTCGACGTACAACCCGCATCGTATTCGCGTCGTGATGCAGCAGTAGCGCGCCTCCGCACCGCGATGGCCCGACGTGCGCTAACGTCCGGCGCATGGGAATTCGGGCGGTCCATCACCTGAACTGCGCGACGATGTGCCCCGCACCGGGCTTCTTGCTCGGCGGAAAGGGGTGGCGCGGAAAGCTCGTCGCGCACTGCTTGCTGCTCGAGACGGAGCGCGACGGGCTCGTCCTCGTCGACACCGGCTTCGGAACGAAAGACATCGCCGGCGAGAGCGGAATCTCGCGCATGACCAAGATGATGCTGTCGGCGCGCTTCGATCCGGCGGAAGCCGCGATCGCGCAGGTGGAAGCGCGCGGCTTTCGCGCCGACGACGTTCGCCACCTCGTGGTCACGCACCTCGATCTCGATCACGCGGGCGGCCTGCCCGACTTTCCCGGCGCCAAGGTTCACGTGCACGCGAACGAGCACGCGGCCGCGATGGCCCGCGCGTCGTTCAAGGAGCGCAACCGCTACATCCACGGCCACATGGCGCACGGCCCGAAGTGGGAGGTCTACGCGGAGGACGGCGACACGTGGCGCGGCCTGCCGGCGGTCACCAAGCTGCGCGGCCTCGACGCCGACATCGGCCTCTTGCCGATGCACGGGCACACGCGCGGACACTCGGCGGTGCTCGCGCGAAACGGCGCGCGGTGGCTCGTCCACGCGGGCGACGCGTACTTCCATCGCAACAGCATGGCGGGACACAAGCCGCCGATCGGCGTGCGCGTGTTCGAGTCGCAGATGGCCATGAACAACACGCAGCGCCTCGCATCGGCCGCCGCGTTGCGGCAGCTCCACCAGACGTACGACGACATCGACATCTTCTGCGCGCACGATCCGGTGGAGCTCGAGCGCATGGCAAAGGCGTAGTGCCCGAGCTTCCGGACGTCGCGATCTACGTCGAGCGCCTCGCCGCGCTGACGATCGGCAAGCCGCTCGAGGGCATGCGGATCGCGAGCCCGTTCGTGCTCCGCACGGTGTCTCCCTCCCCCAAGGAGCTCGCCGGCGCGACGGTCGAGAGCGTCGAGCGGCTCGGCAAGCGCATCGTCATCGGCGTCGCGGGCGGACGCTTCATCGTCATCCACTTGATGATCGCGGGGCGACTGCGCTGGAAGAAGAAGGGCGAGAAGGTCCCGAACAAGGTGGGGCTCGCCGCGTTCGACTTTCCGAACGGCACGCTGATCTTCACCGAGGCGTCGCCGAAGAAGCGCGCGTCGCTGCACCTCGTTCCCGATCGCGCGGGGCTCGCGGAGTTCGATCGCGGAGGCCTCGACGTGTTCTCGGCGAGCACCGCCGAGTTTGCCGAGCGGCTGCGCAGCGAGCGCCACACGATCAAGCGCTCGCTCACGGATCCCACGTTGTTCGATGGCATCGGCAACGCGTACTCCGACGAGATCCTGCACGCGGCGAAGCTGTCGCCGTTCCGCATGACGTCGTCGATCACCGACGAGGAGGTCGCCGCGCTTCATCGCGCGTGCATCGACGTGCTGACCGTGTGGACCGATCGCACGCGCGCCGAGGTGGGCGATGGATTCCCCGACAAGGTGACCGCGTTTCGTCCAGAGATGGCGGTGCACGGCAAGTACGGTCATCCGTGTCCCGTGTGCGGCACCAAGGTGCAGCGCATCGTGTACGCGGACAACGAAGCGAACTACTGCCCGACCTGCCAGACCGAAGGGCGCTTGCTCGCGGATCGATCGCTGTCGCGCCTGCTCAAGGACGACTGGCCGAAGACCCTCGAGGAGCTCGAGGACCGCCGAAACACGGCAAAGAAGTAGATCGTGCTTCGGAGTTTGGCACCGTCGATCTCCGTGCGAGTGTCGCGCTCGACATGATGCGCGTGTACGTGGAGGCTCTCGCGCAACGGTCTCTGCCAGACGCTGTCTCCGCGCGTAAGTGACCTTCCGGGCGCGAAGCTGCTAGCTTCCGCCCATGCAGACACGCAGCTTGCTCGTGCTCCTCGTCACAGTAGCCGCTTGCGGCGACGATGGCTCCGCCGGCGGCGATGGCGGTCCGGGTGACATGATGATCGTCGTCGATATCGACAACGGATCGTGCGGCGACACCGTGCGCCTCACCGGCGAGTACGTCGACTGGGACACCGAGGCGAGCTTCTGCGGGATCAACGAAGCGGTGTTCGAGGTCGAGGGCGGCGGGCAGATGGACTCGACCGCTCCGAACGGCCGCTTCGATCTGTGCACGCCGAACCAAGCGACCACGCGCCTCACCATCACGCAGCCGAGCAGCAACTCGCAGTGCACGACGCCGCCGGCGATGTACACGATCCCGACGATCCTGTTCGCGCGCAAGGACGTGATCTTGGCAGGCGCGTTCTACAGCGCGCGCTCGTGGACCACGGCGAAGCAGGACGCGATCTTTAGCGCGAGCAGCACCACCTTCGACGCCACCAAGGCGCAGGTGCACGTGCATGTCGATGGCACCCCGCGCGCCGTGACGCTCGCGGCCGCGCACGGTATGGCGCAAGCCATCGCGACGAGCGGCGCGACGTGGACCGTGGGCTCGACGGGTGTCGACGTGTTCTTCCCGAACGTCGACGTGGGCAGCGGCCAGACGATGTTGACGATCGCCGGTTCGAGCGTCGGCGCGGGCAACATCCCGCTCGTCGCGGGCACGCTGACGAACGTCACGGTCCTCGCGCGGTAGCGCGGACCGCGAGCTACGTCAGCTACTTCTTCTTGGCCTTCTTCTTCGGCGCTTCCTCGACGTCCTTCTCCACGGCAGCGGCGGGCTTGCGCGCACCGCCGTCATCCTTGGCCATGCCGAGGCTCGCCTTGAGCGCTTCCATGAGGTCGATGACCTTGCCGACCGGTGCCTCGGGCGCGATCGAAATCTCTTGGCCTTCGATCTTCTTCTGGATCAGCTCGGCCATGCGCTCCTGCACTTCATCCTTGTACTTCTCGGGCGACCAGGTCTCGTGCGCGATCTGTTGGATGATCTGCTTCGCGAGGCCAATCTCCGCGGGCTTGAGCTCGGGCAGCGCGGGGAGCGGAACCTCCGTCCACGGCTTCACCTCGGCGGCGTAGCGCAGCTGATGCATGATCAAGCCCTCGTGGAACGGGCGCAGCTCCACGATGTACTGCTTGCCGCGCGCGGAGTACGACGCGACACCGACGAGGCCAGTCTCGATCATCGCGTCGCGGATCAGCTTGTACGCGCGCTCGCCGCCCTTGTCAGGCCCGAGGTAGTAGCTCTTCTCCACGTAGAGCGGATCCACCGACGCGGCGGGGACAAACTCCTCGAGCGCGATGGTCTGCGTCGCGACCGCGTCGAGCGCCTTGATCTCCTCGGCGCTAAACACGACGTATTGGCCCTTCGCGTGTTCGTAGCCTTTGACGGTGTGCTCGCGGTCGACGACCTCGTTGCACTTCGTGCAGATGTATTGCTGCTTGAGGCGGGCGTTGTCCGCGTCGTGCAGCATGTTGAAGCTGATGTCTCCCGACGATTCGTTCGTGGTGTAGAGCTTCGTCGGGATAGAGACGAGGCCGAACGAAATCGTGGCTGTGCCGATCGAACGAGCTGGCATGCGACAATTGTAAGGCAGTCGTGAGCGATCCGAAGAATCCAGAGCCCTCGGTTGGTGGACTCGACGAGTACCGCGCCAAGCGCACGGGCGGTTCCACCCCTGAACCGATGGCCAGCACGGTCGAGCCGAGCGCCAGCGTGCCGAGCGCCGCGCGCGGTGGACCGCGGATGTTCGTGGTCCACCAGCACGATGCGACGCGCATGCACTACGACCTGCGCCTCGAGATCGATGGCGTGCTGTGCAGCTGGGCAGTGCCCAAGCCTCCGTCGATGGATCCCGACGCCAAGCGCCTCGCAGTGAAGGTCGAGAATCATCCGCTCGACTACGTGCACTTCGAAGCGGTCATCCCGGAGGGCAACTACGGCGCGGGCCCGATGATCGCGTGGGATCGCGGTCTGTTCCGTCCACTCATCGATCCCGCGCAGGGGATGCAGGACGGCGAGATCAAGTTCGAGCTGTACGGCTACAAGCTGCAGGGTGCGTTCACGCTGGTGCACACGGGGAAGAACACGCGCGGGCGCAACTCGGGTCGCGGCTCCAACGATTGGCTTCTCATCAAGAAGCGGGACCTGCCCTCCGAGCAGTTCCTCGCCCGAGACACGCCACTGTCCGAGGCGAGCGTGTTATCCGGGCTGACGATCGACGAGCTGAACGACAAGAGCCCGCGCCATCAGCAGATCGTCGCGGAGATCGGGACGCTCGGCGCTCCGAAGAAGGCGATCGCGCCAGGCTCCGTCGAGCCGATGCTGTGTCAGGTCGCGGACGCGCCGTTCTCGTCTCCCGATTGGGTGTTCGAGCTGAAGTACGACGGCTTCCGCATGACGAGCTACGGCGGCGCGGGCCAAGCGATGCTCAAGTACCGCTCGAGCCAAGACGCGACGGACCGCTATCCCGAGCTCACGAGCGCGATCAAAGCGCTGCCGATCGGGGGCCTCGTTCTCGACGGTGAGATCGTCGCGCTCGACGCCGAGGGCAAGCCCGATTTTCACAAGCTGTCGTTCCGCGGGCAGATGCATCGCGCGAGCGAGATCGCGCGCGCGGCGATGTCACAGCCGGTGACGTACGTGATCTTCGATCTGCTCGGCGCCGCGGGCTTCGATCTGCGCGGTTTGCCGCTGCTCGTGCGCAAGTCGCTGCTGCAACGCATCCTGCCGACGATCGGCCCGTTGCGCTACGCGGAGCACATCCCGCAGCTCGGCGAGGCGCTGCTCGCCCAAGTGGTGTCGCGCGGGCTCGAGGGCGTGGTCGCGAAGAAGGCGAACAGCATCTACAAGAGCAAGCGCTCGCCGGACTGGCTGAAGATGAAGTCGGACCTCGAAGCCGACTTCGCGGTGTGCGGCTACACGGCGCCCAAAGGCACGCGCACCGGGCTCGGCTCGCTGCACCTCTGCGTGTGGACCGACGAGCGATGGGTGTGGGCCGGCAAGGTGGGCTCAGGTCTCGACGACAAACTACTCGCGTCGCTGACCGCGGAGCTGTCCAAGAAGCCGAAGTGGAAGCTCCCGTTCCCGCGGCCCGAGGCATCGAGCGATGCGATCTGGATCGAGCCCGAGCTCGTGGTCCAGGTGCGCTATCGCGAGTGGCCCGAGGATTCGTCGTTGCGCTTTCCGGTGTTCGAGCGCTTGCGGCGCGACAAGCATCCCAAGGACTGCGGCATGCCGAGTCGCCGTACCGGCGAAGCGCCGCACATGGCGGGCACCACGACGAAGGAGCCAGGGCCCGGCGATTCCCTCGAGCTCGTCGTGGATCCGCAGGTCCGCGAGCTGCGCCTGACGCGGCTCGACAAGCTCTTGTGGAAGGACGACAAGCTCACGAAGGGCGACTTGATCGAGTACTACCGCTCGATCTCGCCGTGGATGCTTCCGTACCTCCACGATCGGCCCACGGTGCTCGATCGCTATCCCGATGGCATCGACGGCGACCGCTTCTATCAGAAGGACATGCCCGACTGGATCCCGCCGTGGCTTCGCACCACGACGCTGTGGTCGGAGCATAGTCAGCGCGAAGTGCACTACGTGATGCTCGACGACGCGGACGGCCTGTCGTTCGTGGCGAACCTCGCGTCGATTCCGATCCACTGCTGGGCGTCGCGCATCGGTCACCTCGAGCACCCCGACTGGACGATCGTGGATCTCGATCCGAAGAACGCACCGCGTGAACACGTCGTGCCGCTCGCGCTCGCGATCCACGAGCTGTGCGACGCGGTGAGCCTGCCGAACTACGTGAAGACGTCAGGCCAGTCAGGACTTCACGTGCTGATTCCGCTCGGCGGGCAGCTCACGTTCGAGCAAGCGCGCACGCTCGCGTATCTGATCGGTCTGCTCGTCGAGCGGAAGCACCCGGACATGGCCACCACGAATCGCGCGCCGAGCCAGCGCGGCGGTCGCGTGTACCTGGATTGGGGACAGAACGCGCACGGGCAGCTACTCGTCGCGCCGTACAGCGTGCGTCCCGTGGCCGGAGCGCCGGTGTCGATGCCGCTCGTGTGGGACGAGGTCGTGCCGGGCCTCGATCCGAAGCAGTTCAACATCCGCACCGCGATGGATCGCGTGTGCACGTGGCCCGAGGATCCGTGCCTCAAGATCCTCGACGAGCGTCCCGATCTGCACACGGTCCTGCAGAAGCTCGGCGAGCTCGCGAAGGACTGACGTCCAGCTCAGCTCAGGGGACGACGAGCGCCGGAACGCGCACGCGATGCGCCACCGGATCCGGCGAGGTCTTCATCCGCAGCATCGGCAGGAACGCGCTGCGATAGCTCCACGCGAGGACGAGCTCGAGCGCGAGGACGCCGAACGCGACGGCCAGGCCCGCCGGCGCGAGCATCACGTGGAAGAACACGATGCCCACGATGATCGGCGCGAGCACTGCGAGCGCGAGCGGCACTAGCCGATTGGTCAGGAGCAGGACGGCCGCGACGATCTCGATGCTCTTCACGAGCGTCAGGAGCTTCGAGGTGTACAGCGCTCCGGCAAAGGCCAGCGCGTCCGGCGACGCGGGCGGCGACGCGGGGATGAACGGAACGAAGAAGTTCAGCGCGAAGATGAAGAAGACCAGACCGAGGAGAATGCGTGCGATGGGAGCGATGTGCCTCATGCGCTCGTTGTGGGGCTGTTGCCAGGAAAGCACTAGATGGAGCCTGGACAAGGCGCTATTGTCTTTGGAGCAACTATGGATCTGAACCGCGCCGCCACGTTCATCCGCGTCGTCGAGGCCGGCAACTTCACGCGCGCTGCGGAGGCGCTGAACCTGCCCACGTCGTCGATCAGTCGCAGCGTGTCCAAGCTCGAGGACGACCTCGGCATCACGCTGCTCGAGCGGACCACGCGTCGGGTGTCGCTCACCGATGCAGGACGCGCGTTCTTCGAGCGTGCACGCGAAGCGCTCGCGGGCCTCGAGGAGGCAAACAGCCTCGCGCTCGATGCGGCCAAGGAAGCACACGGTGTGGTGCGCGTCGCGATTCCGATCGAGATGGCCGGGAATGGCGGCGCGCTGTTCAGCTCGTTCCTCGCCGAGCATCCGCGCATTCGCCTCGAGCTCACGTTCACGAACCGCGGCGCGGAGCTGGTCGGTGACCTCGTCGACGTGGCGATCGCCATCGGTCGCTTGCCCGACAGCTCGCTCGTCACGCGGCGCGTGGGCAACCTGATGCACAGACTCTACGCCGCACCGTCGTACCTCGAGCGTCGAGGCACGCCGCGCACGGTGGCGGATCTCGCGCGTCACGAGGCGGTGGCGGAACGCGCGGTCGGCGGCGAGGCGCGGTGGGAGCTCGTCGGACCGCGCGGCACCGAGCACGTCGACGTGAAGGCGCGCATCGTCGGCGATGGCGCGGCGTTCCTCGCCAACGCCGCGCGCGCGGGGTTGGGCATCGCCATGCTGCACACGTGGTATGGCGAGGCTGGCGTCCGCGACGGCGCGCTCGTCGCCGTGCTGCCTCGGTTCTCGTCGGAGACAGCGCTTCACGTGCTCACGCATGGCGGCCGCCACCTGCCCCGCCGCGTCGTGCTCGCGCGCGACTTTCTCGTCGCGCGGCTCGCGAACGCATGCAGCGAGCACGGCAAGACCCTCGCCGCCTGACGCTCGAAGGGCGCGGCGCGGTGTCGCTGGATCGCGCGAGCTAGCGTAGTCTCGGCGCGTGAAGATCGCGTGCATCGGCGGTGGGCCCGCCGGGCTCTACCTCGGCATCCTCGTCAAGCGCGCTGCGCCCGAGCACGAGGTGGTGATCTTCGAGCGCAATCGCCCCGCGGACACGTTCGGCTTCGGCGTGGTGTTCTCCGACGCGACGCTCGGCAACCTGGCCGACGCGGATCCGGACACGCACGCGCAGATCACCGCGAAGTTCGCGCGCTGGGACGACATCGAGATCCACACGGGTGGCGAGGTGCTGCGCTCCACGGGGCACGGCTTCTGCGGGCTCGAGCGCAAGGCGCTGCTCGGGATCCTGCAAGCGCGCGCGAGAGACCTCGGCGTGCGCGTGGAGTTCGAGCGCGACGTGCGCTCGCTCGACGACGTCCGCGCGCGCACGACCGAGATCCTGGGTGGCCCACCGGACGTGATCGTCGGGTGCGATGGCGTGGCGTCGTGGGTGCGCGACTCGTTTGCCGCCGAGCTCGGCCCGCACGTGGATGTTCGCCCGAACAAGTTCGTGTGGCTCGGCTGCACGGTGCCGTATCGCGCGTTCACGTTCATCTTCAAGCAGACGCCGCACGGTCTGTTTCGCGTGCACGCGTATCCGTTCACGAGCGAGCTGTCGACGTTCATCGTGGAGTGCCGCGAGGACACGTGGCGCGCGGCGGGCCTCGCGAACGCCGACGAGGACACCACGCTCGCGACGCTCGAGCGCGTGTTCACCGACGAGCTAGCGGGCCATCGGCTGATCAAGAACCGATCGATCTGGCGCAACTTCCCGACGGTGCGATGCGCGCGATGGTCGGCGCAGCGCGACGGATCGCACGTGGTGCTGATGGGCGACGCGGCGCACACGGCGCACTTCTCGATCGGCTCGGGGACCAAGCTCGCGATGGAGGACTCGATCGCGCTGCGCGACGAGCTGCTCGCATCCGCGGATACTCCGTCGGCGCTCGCGGCGTACGAAGCGCGCCGCCGCCCCGAGGTCGAGGCGCTGCAAGCGGCGGCGCAAGCCTCGCTCGAGTGGTTCGAGGGCACCGAGCGCTACATGGACATGACGCCGCTCGAGCTGACGTACTCGCTGATGACGCGCTCGCTGCGCGTCTCGCATCGCTCGATGCACAAGCGCGATCCGCACCTCGCGCGCGGCATGGAAGAGCTGCTCGCCACGCGCGCCCATCTGCCGGCTCCCGTCGCGCCGACCTCGCTGCCATTCGCCCTCGGCGCGGTGCAGCTGCGCTCGCGGATCGCCGTCGTCACGCGCGACATCACCGACGACGTGCTCGCGCAAGCGGGGCTCGTGGTCGTGCACGCAGACCACCGCGCCGAGTCGGAGGCAGCTCGCGTGACCGAGCGCGTGACCGAGCGCGCGACCGAGCGCGTGACCGAGCGCGTGACCGACCGCGTGATCGACCGTGTGCACGCTGCGGGGGCGAAGCTCGCGCTCGTGCTGTCGACGGATGGCCGCGCGACCGATGGAACGCTCGTCGAGGCGGCAACGCAGGCGGCCCAGCGCGGCGTGGATCTGCTGGTGCTCGATCCAGGACGCGACAGCCTCGCGATCGAGCAGTTGCCGTTTGTCGTGGGGACGGTGCGCGCGGTGTGGCCGAGCGATCGCTGGGTCGCCGCCGTGGTCCACGACATCCCTCGCACGCGGAACGCCGTCGTCGGTCATGCCGCACAGCTGCGGCGCGCCGGCGCGAACCTCTTGTGGATCGATTCGCCCGGTGATGGCAGCGCGCGCTTGCCCGCCGCGCCGATCGCGGACAGACTCCGCAACGAGCTGCACCTGCCGACGTGCGTCGATGCCGACGAGGCCACTCTCGCCGACCTCGACGCCGCGATCGCCGCCGGCCGTGCTGACCTCGTGTTCGCCAACCGTATGCCCCCGAGCTCTCGATGAAGTACCGCCGCTATCAACTCACGAAGGAAGCGGTGGCCGTTGTCTATCGCGATCAACCCTGGATCTTTCGCGATCACCTGAGCTCTGCGGCGAAGGTGTTTCACGATGGTGATCGACTGAAGCTCGTCGACGGTCAGAACAAGATCATCGCGCATGGCATCTACGACGCCGAGGGTGCGATCGCGATTCGCATCGTACGCCGCGGCGACGCTCCGCCCGACGCCGCGTGGCTGCGCGCCACGTTGAAGACCGCGCTCGCCAAGCGCGAGCCGCTCGCCAAGCGCACGACCGGCGTACGCCTCGTTCACGGCGAGAGCGATGGACTGCCCGGCGTTGTCGTCGATCGATTCGACGACGTGCTCGTCGCGCAGAGCTACACGCGCGGCGCGGACTCGCTCACGCGGTTCGCCGCCATCGCGCTCGCGAACGAGCTAGAGCTTCCAAACGTCGTCCTCCGGCCCGCGCATCGGCGCAAAGGCGAGGAGACGCCCGCGCGTGTCCTGCGTGGAAGCGCGCCCGACATCGCGCGGTTCACCGAGGACGGCATCACGTACGCCGTCGATCTCGCGGGCGGACAGAAGTCCGGCACGTACCTCGATCTGCGCGGACTGCGCCGCGCGATCGCCACGCGCTTCACGAGCGCCACGCCCGCGCCGGATCCGGGCGCTCCCACGATCGTCGCGGCCGCCGCCAAAGCAGCGAAGCGCGCCAAAGCCTCTGCCGCTCCGTCGGAGGCCGTGGGCACCACGCGCACCGCTCGCGCCGCGCCGCGCCCGACGCGCCCGCCGGTGGATATCTCCCTCGCAGAAGCGCGCGTGCTGAACCTGTTCGCGTACTCGGGGATGCTCGGCCGCGCCGCGGAGCACGCGGGCGCGGCGTCGATCACGCACGTCGATGCATCCGATCGCGCGCTCGCCTTCGCGAAGGAGCATCACGCGAAGGACGCGGCGAAGCACGAGTACGTCACGGCCGATATCTTCCAGTGGCTCCCCACCCTGCCCGCGTCGGAGATGTTCGATCTCGTGATCGTCGATCCGCCGTCGATGACGAGCAACAAGGCGCAGGTACCGGCGGTGCTCGCAGGCTACAGGAAGCTGTATCGCGCCGCTGCGCCGCACACCAAGCCCGGCGGGCTGCTCGTCGCCGCGTGTTGCACGAGCCGCGTCGAGCGCGCGGAGTTTCACGCCACGGTCGCGAGCACGCTCGGCACCGGCTTCGAGCACGTACTCGACGTGCCGCCCGAGCTCGATCATCCGGTCGCGTTCCCGCAGGCGGATTACCTGAAGATCGAGATCTGGCGACGACGCTAGTCCCGCGTCGGTGAGGCACACTGCCCGCCATGAAGCGTGCTTGGCTCTTCGCCTGTCTCGTCGCGTGCGCCGGCACGCAAACCCCGACCACGATCCACACCCCGCAGGACTACGAGACGGTGGTCGCGCAGGTCGTCGATCGCGTGATCGAGATCTTTCGAGACGGTGGCATCAACTGCAACATGATCTCGAACGACCTCCGCGCGCTGAACGGTTCGCAGAAGGTGGACGCGGCGCGTGCGTGGCGCCGGGACCATCCCGAGTCGGTCGAGGCGATGAAGGCGGCCATCGCCGCGAAGAAGCCCGAGCTCGAGAAGGTGATGGCCCCCTCCTCGCGGCAGTGCGAAGGGCCGATCGGCGGGCTCGTTGCCGAGCTGACCGAGTAGCGCCTGCATTTTTTTTCATCCGAGACGATCTCGGAGGCAACCGCGACGCCCTGTCGCGTCCCAGTTTGTCGCATGCGACAGGCCCAACACTCCCGCAGCCTTGCCGCCACGCGACAGCGATGCGACCCGAGCACGGGGATGGGACGTGATGGACGCGAACTCGCCTGCGGCGGGCCTAGCCCACGCGGCGCAGGTTGCGATAGCGCACGAGGTGATTCACCGCGCGGCGGAGCGCGAGCTCGTCCATGGTGCGCCGGCCGGTCAGCTCGTACAGGCGTGCGAGATTCCAGTGCGCGTCTGCGAGCTGCGGATCCAGCGAGAGCGCGTGCTGGTACAGCTCGATCGCCTCGGCGACGCGCCCCTGGTCCTCGACGGAGACCGCGAGGTTGAACCAGTACAGCGGCACGGTGTTCTGCGCGCAGAGCGCGAGCCGATAGTGGCTCTCCGCGATCGCGAGGAGCGCGCGATGCGATTCGCTCGCGGACAGCTCGGACGGGGGCGCAGAAGCAGTGACCGCGTTGGCGCGATCATGGAGCAGGCGCGCGAGGTTGTTGTGCGCATCCGCGTGGTCCGGACGTCCTGCGAGCGCCCGCTCGTAACAAGCGATCGCGCGCGCCGGGTCCGTTGCTTCGTGCGCGCAGCCGAGCTCGTACCAAGCGGTCGCACTCGTGCCGCGGAGGAAGCCACGGCGAGGTCCGATGCTCATGGAAACGATGTCGCCCACGAAGACGACGCTAACCGGACCGTATGACAATGAAGGATCGCGCGGCCGCTGTTGTAAGATGCCGACGTGGGTGACACGCACGGCACCACCCTCAGCTTTCACGAGGATGGAAAGAGTGGTCGGGTCGGTCCAAAGCCGGAACCCGTGCTCGTCTTGGTATTGGAGTGCGGGCGACCGCGCGCCGGGTCGGTTCGCTATCGACTTAGCGAACTGACGGGAATCGCCCTCGGGCGAGGCCCGGAGCGGCGGGCGGAGCTGACCGGCACCGAGCTGACCGTCCGAGTACCGGACAAATGGATGTCGTCGCGGCACGCGCGCATCGAGCCGAGCTTTGGCCGATGGGTGCTGACCGACACGGAGTCCAAGAACGGCTCGATCGTCGACGGTCATACGACCAAGCGCGCGGTGCTGACCGATGGCTCGCTCATCGAGCTCGGCCACACGCTGTTCTTGTTCTTCGAGCGGATGCCGATCGCGGAGGACGCGCCGGCCATCGTGGAGCTCACGCACTCCGAGGGCGCGCCCGGCACCGTCACGCTGATGCCCGGTTGGCAGACCGAGCTCGCGCGGCTCCGCCAGATCGCGTCGTCCGAGATCCCGATGCTCGTCGAGGGCGACAGCGGTACCGGCAAGGAGATGATCGCGCGCGCGATCCACGGCCTGTCCGGTCGCAAAGGCGCGTTCGTTCCGGTGAACTGCGGCGCGCTCCCCGACAACCTCGTCGAGAGCGAGCTGTTCGGCTACAAGAAGGGCGCGTTCAGCGGCGCGCAATCGGATCACGATGGCCTCGTCCGCGCGGCGAACGGCGGCACGCTGTTCCTCGACGAGATCGGTGATCTCCCCCCGAGCTCGCAGGCGGCGCTGTTGCGCGTGCTCCAGGAGCGCGAGGTGATGCCGGTCGGTGGAACGCGTGCCGTTCCGATCGATCTGCGCGTCGTCGCGGCCACGCACCGCGATCTCGACGACATGGTCGCGGAGGGCTCGTTCCGCCACGATCTATTCGCGCGCCTCGCGGGCTTCCGCGTGACGGTACCGACGCTCGCCGAGCGCCGCAGCGACCTGGGCCTGCTCGTCGGCACGCTGCACGAGAAGCTGTTCGCTGCCGAGCACCCAGGCTTCGACATCGACGCCGCGCGCCTGTTGCTCCGCTATCCCTGGCCGCTCAACGTGCGCGAGCTCGAGCAAGCACTCGCCACCGCGCAGGTGTTGGCGGGTGCGGAGCTCGTTCGCGGCGAGCATCTACCCGACACGGTTCGCACGGGCCGACCGCCCGGCGCGCCCCGCCCCGTCGTGCTCAGCGAGACGGATCAAAAGGTGCGGGACACCGTGGTCGCCGCGCTTCGCGAGCACCAAGGCAACGTTTCGGCGGTGGCTCGCGCGCTCGACAAGGACCGCAAGCAGATCCAGCGCTGGATCAAGCGCTTCGGCCTCGACCCGGGCTCGTACCGCTAGCTCGTCGCAGATCGTCGAGATCGTCGTCGCTGATCGTCGGCGCTGTGTGTCGCTGCTCGTCACTATCTATCCGGCGACGCTCTTCGCGAGACCGAAGAGCTGGCGCTCGGTCCACGCCGTGAGCTTTCGCGGTCCGCGCTCGGCGAGCCGCCCCGTGATGCGATCGAGCGCTTCGGCGTGCGCGGGGATCCGCGTGATGGCCGCCGGTAGCCGGTGATGGATCGTGCGAAACACCGCCAGCGCGGCCGAGACCACGCGCGGCGCCGGGCGCAGCTCGAACGCCTCGACGAGCGACGGCGGAAGCAGCGACGCGGACATCGCTTCGGCGAGGCGTCCGAGCGGCGGCTGCGGCCGATTCGGCTGCCGACCGAACAAGAACTGCCCCATCTCCCGCGCGCTCGCGCTCACGCGGATCTTGTCGGACGCGATCATCTCGCGCATGTACGCCGTGTGGTCCGCGTGGGTGTGCGAGAGCAGTGCGTGCGGGATCCCGAACAGGCGCGCGAAGCGATTCATCTCGACGATGTACTGATCCGCGATCGCCGCAGGCACCGGACCGTCGAGCAACTCCCGCACGACGATCGTCGTGTTCACGAGCGTCGCGTGCACCCAGCGCAGCGCGTCCGCGTCGTTCGCGTGATAGCGCGTCCCCGCGGGCCAGCCGCCGATCGCCTCGGCGAACGTGCCTTCGATGCGCGAGTGAATCGCGTGCACGCGGCGCGCGGCGCGCAGTGCGTCGTCGAGCTCGCCGAACACCATCGCGAACACGTTGCGAAACGTGCGTTGGAACCGCCCGACCACGTCCGTGCGGGTCTTCGAGTGATGCTCGATCGCGTGCGCGACCATCGGGTGCGCGAGCTGTAATAAGGAGGCACGCCCGCCGCCGAGAAAGATCGCGAGATCCCCGCCCAACCGCCACGCGACCGAGCGCGGCCCGAGGATGCCCTCCCGCGGATCCCGCAGGTGTGTGCAAAGCTCCGATAGCGACGCCTCGAGCTCCTGCCGCGTGACGACCGCCATCCTCGAATCGTCCGCTGGCCAACGTTCATCGTCAAGCGGACGTGCGGCGCCGGCACACCGCGCCGAGCCGCACAGCGTTCCGTCTCAAGTCCGTGCGATGCCGGAGATCAGAACGCCGTTGGGGCGGCATATCTGCTGCACAGACGGAATTCCGTAATGCAGACCATGGTGAGCACGGCGGGCGGCGCGATTGGACCGACCGAGTCCACCGACGAGCTCGCCTCCGGAGCGAAGGCGGGTCCATGGATCGTGGAGCGCGAGCTCGGCCGCGGTGGCATGGGTGCCGTGTATGCGGTGGTGCACGAGGAGATCGGCAAGAAAGCCGCTCTCAAGCTCATGCACCGTCGCCTCCTGACGCCCTCCTTCAACGTCGAGCGCATCCTGCTCGAGGCGAAGGTCGTCAACGCCGTCGCGCATCCCAACATCGTCGATATCTTCGAGACCGGAACGCTGGGCGATGGTCGCCCCTACATCGTGATGGAGCGCCTCGAGGGCGCGCCGCTCAGCTACCGCGTCGACGAGCGCAAGCTTCTCGCGACCGAGGTGATCAACATCCTCCTCCAGGTCACCGATGCGCTCATCGCAGCGCACGCTGCGAACGTGGTCCACCGCGACCTCAAGCTCGACAACGTGTTCCTCGTCGACAACGCCGAGGATCCCACGAACCCCAAGGTGAAGGTCCTCGATTGGGGCATCGCCAAGGTGATCGATCACGACGTTCGCCACACGATCGAAGGGCAGCTCGTCGGCACGCCGCAGTACCTCTCGCCCGAGCAAGCCAAGGGCGCGCGCGTGACCAGCAAGTCCGACGTGTACTCGCTCGGCGTGATGGCGTACGAGATGTTCCTCGAGCAGCTGCCGTTCGAAGCGGAGACCTCCGCCGAGATCATGGCGATGCACCTCCGCGCGATTCCTCCCGCGCCGAGCGAGCTGTGGCCCGACATCCCGCCGCAGCTCGAGCAGCTGCTTCTCGTGATGCTCGCGAAGAATCCCGACAACCGTCCGACCATGAAGGAAGTCGCGCAGACGCTCGAGTCGCTGCGCGCCGTCTTCGGTGCTCCGCGCCCCGCCCGCGTGCCCACGGCGCCGGTCGTGGCACCGAACCTCGCGACCGCGCCGCGCGAGCGCATCTCGTCGGCGGGGCTCGCTCCCACGATGCCGGCGGACTCCACCTCGTGGCGCGCACCGGGCCCCTCGAAGCGCTGGCAGATCGCGCTCGGTGGTCTCGCCGTCGCGGCGGGCCTCGGCATGTTCTTGTTCACGCGCGGCGCCGAACCGCAGACCGCGTCGGCGGATCCCGTCGTCGAGGAGGTCGCGACACCGACCGAGATCCAGCACGCATCGCTGGACGCGGTCGACTCGGTCGGCTCGGTCGCGACCAACGCCGCCGCCGAACCCACCGCTCCGCCGAACCTCGCGCCGGCGATCATGGCCGGCTCGCCGGATCCCGACACCACCTCCGACGAGGCGACTCCGGCCAAACGGCGCGCTGCAGCCGCGTCGGCGTCTCGCGCCTCGACACGCAAAGCCCCGGCATTGCCGCGCCGGGCCGCCGCGCGCATCGATCCCGACGGCGTCATCGACCCGTACTGATGCTGGCCCCTCTTCCATCGCGTCGCGAGAGGACCGCGGCGCTCCGGGCCGCGATGCGCTCCGGCGATCGTTCGCTCGTGAGTGCGCTCGCGCAGACGGGTGTCGTGGCGTACGCAGCGCCGGATCGCCACGCCCAGACCGCGCCCGCCCGTACGCTCGCCAACGCGATCACGAAGCAGCCCGCGTCGCGCTCGTCCTCCTCGAGCTCGACATCGTTCGCGGCGCTGCTCGTCGTCGGGCTCTTGGCGCTCGCGGCACGAAGCGCGTATGCAGCGCCCGGCAGCGTGCCCGACAAGGCGCGGCAGCTCGCGGACAAGGGCCGCACGTCGCACGAAGCGGGTGACTACAACACCGCGATCTCGGCGTACACCGAGGCGTACGCGATCGCTCCGTCGCCGGCGCTCTTGTTCAACCTGGCGCAGGCGTATCGCTTGCGCGGCAGCTGCGACGACGCGGTGCTCATGTACCGTCGCTATCTCGACACGAACCCGACACCCGACGCGCGCGCGATCGCCGAGGGGCACCTCGCCACCGTCGAGCGCTGCGCACACAAAGTGTCGCTCTCGATTCCGCTCGACGCACACGAGCGCCGCGCCGTCCCCGTGATCGCGAGGCAGCAGGACCGCGTGCGCGAGGAAGAGTCGGATCGCGGCCTGCTCCAGCAGCGCGTCGGCCTGGGCCTCATGATCGGCGGCGGCCTCGCACTCGCGGCCGCGACGTACTTCGCCGTCGACGCGAAGAACGCGGAGAGCGATGTCGAGAACGCCTACGCCCATGGCGGAGAGGGCTGGAACCTCGCCGCCATCGACGAGCGCGGCCAGCGCAGCGCGAAGCTCGGAACGTGGCTCGGCATCGGCGGCGGCGCGCTGGTCATCGGCGGAGTCACCAGCTACCTGCTCGGTCGCCGCGCCGAGCGTACCGCGCCGATCGCGTTGGTCCCGAAGACAGGCGGCGCAGAGGTCACCTTCGCATGGCGATTCTGAAGTTCTTCGTCGTGATGATGGTGCTCGTCGCGGGCTGCTACGCACCCGACGTCAACGACTGCACCGTGACGTGCACGACCGACAACGAGTGCGCGGCCGACCTCGTGTGCACGCCGCAAGGCTTGTGCGGCAGCACGACGGCAGCGTGCGATGGCAATAACAGCACGGTCGACGGTGGCGCGCGCATGATCCGGCTGCGCGTCTCCGTGATGGGCGAAGGCAAGGTGATGATCGCCGGCGGTCCCGTGTGCTCGCCGCGTGAAGACATGGGCCCCGGCGACGCGTGCGACCTGATAGTGCCCGCGGGACCGCTCGTCTTGGAAGCGCAGGTGTTGGGCAACAAGCCGTTCGAGCGTTGGACGTCGATCGTGTGCGCCGGCCAAGGCCCGCGCTGCGAGGTCAACCTGCAGCTCGACTCCAACGTCTCGGCGAAGTTCAAGTGATGCGCGAGCTCCCCGGTCACACGCTCGCGCGACACGGCCGCGTCGATCAGCGCTTGATGCCGATGACCAGGCCATCCGGCGTGGGGCAACACACGCTATCGCAGCTCTTCGCGACGAGCTCGTGGAACGAACGCATCGCGCGCGCGCGGTCCGAATCGTCGAGCAGCTCGCCGAACAAGTACGAGTTGTCGCCGAGGACGAGCCCGCCTTTGCGCAGGTTCTCGATCGCCCACGCCCCGTAGAAGTCGTAGTTCTGCTTGTCCGCGTCGATGAACACCGCGTCGAACGGACCCTTGTCGACGAGCGTGGGCAGAACGTCGCGTCCCGCGCCGACGAGCACCTCGACGCGATCGGCGACGCCCGCCGCCACGAAGTTTCCGCGCGCGACCTCCGCGTGCTTCGGCTCGTACTCGATCGTCCACACCGTGCCGCCCTCGCCCATCGCGCGCGCCATGTGGATCGCCGAGTAACCGACGAGCGTGCCGACCTCCACGACCTTCTTCGCGTTCGCGAGGCGGAGCAGGAGCGCCACCGTCTGGCCATCGCTCGGTCCGACCTGGATCGCGGGGATGCCCTCGGGGACCGCGAACGCGCGTGCGAGTCCCGCATCGTGCGGCACGTGCGTCGTGTTCACGTACTCGAGGATCTCTTTCGTCGCGTAGCGACTACCAGCGCGCGAGTCTTTGTCGGCCATGCCGTGACCTTACTCGGACTCGTCGGCTCGACGATAGGGGCCCGCCTTCGCGAGCTCTTCCATCTCCAGCGCGACCGCTTGTTTCTCGCGCTCGCAGTAGTCGGCGATCGCTTCCGCGAGCCCCGGATGACGGATCCAGTGCGCGGAATATGTGGGTGATGGCTCGAACCCACGCAGCAGCTTGTGCTCGCCTTGCGCGCCCGCCTCGAACAGCGGCAGCTTCTTCTCGATCGCGCGATCGATGCCCGCGTAGTACGCGGTCTCGAAGTGCAACAGATCGATGTGGACCTTGGTGCCCCAGTAACGTCCGTACAGCGCACCCTCGGTCTCGAGGAACAACGCACCCGCGATGCGCTTGCCGCCATTCGCGAGCACCTCGACCATCTGCATCGCGTCGGGTAGCTCCTTGGCGAGCGCGTGGAAGAAGCCGGGGCGCAAGTAGTCGCGACCGCCGTGGTTGTCCGTCGTGTTGCGATAGAACGCGTCGAGATCGTCCAGCCGCTCCTCGTCCATCTCGCGACCGCTGACCCAGTGCAGCTTCTCGATCGCGCTCTGCGCACGCGCGCGCTCCTTGCGCAGCTGCTTGCGCTTGCGCGACGTGAGCTCCGCGAGGAATCCATCGAACGACGCGTAGCCGCGGTTGTGCCAGTGAAACTGATACGTCGCGCGCGCGAAGAAGCCGAGCTCGCAGAGCGCCGCTTGTTCCTCGGCCGTGCAGAACAGCCAGTGGATCGAGCTGCACTGCGTGTCGTCCGCGATCGCCTTCACGCCGGCCGCGAGCGCCGCGCGGATCTGCGCACGCATCGCCGGATCGGCGTCGCGAGCGACGAGCATGCGCGGCCCGGTGGCGGGCGTGGCGGGCGCCGCGACGACGAGCTTCGGGTAGTACTCGATCCCGGCGCGGTGGGCCGCGTTGGCCCAGCCCCAGTCGAAGATGTACTCGCCGTAGCTGTGGCTCTTGATGAACGCGGGGACACCGCCGACCACGCGCCCGCCTACCTCCACGATCAGGTAGAGGCTGGTCCAGCCAGACCTTCGCTTGCGTGCCGAGAATCCCTTGGCATTTGCCGCGTCGATCGAGCCAGATGCCTCCAGCGCGGCGAGAAACCCGGACTTGAGGAAGGGCGAGCTCCCGTGGTCGAGCGCATCCCAGGCAGCCCGTGGTAGGTCTGCGACGGACGGGACCACCCGTACGGTAATCGCGCCAGTCGTGCTACTCACATCGCTACCGCGAAGAGGTAACCCATGTCGCTCGACCCAGCTCTGAAGAAGAAGATCGACTCGCTCGTCGGTTCGGACTCCGTTGTTCTGTTCATGAAGGGAACGCGCAGCTTTCCGCAGTGCGGGTTCAGCGCGTCCGTCGTGAACATTCTCAACACCTTGATCCCCAAGTACACGACCGTCAACATCCTGAGCGATGCCGAGATCCGCACGGGAATGAAGGAGTACTCGGACTGGCCGACGTTCCCGCAGCTCTTCATCAAGGGCGAGTTCGTCGGAGGCGCGGACATCGTGCGCCAGATGCACGAGGCGGGTGACCTCGAGAAGAAGCTCGGCGATCTCGTCGAGGCGCCCAAGGTCCCCGCGGTCACCGTCACCGCCAAGGCGGGCGCGGAGCTCGGCGCAGCGCTCAAGGACAGCTCCCCCGGCGACGTCATCCACCTGACCATCACGCCGAGCTGGGAGCACCAGCTCGACATCGGCGCGAAGGAAGCCACGCACATCACGCTCGAGAGCGGCGGCATCACGCTACAGCTCGATCGCGCGAGCGCGGGACGCGCGGAAGGCGTGACCATCGACTTCGTCGAGGACGCGTCGGGCGCGGGCTTCAAGATCGACAACCCGAATCGCCCCGCGACGGTGAAGCAGATCGACGCGAAGGGCCTCAAGGCGCTCCTCGACGGCGGCAAGATCAAGGCGTTCTACGACGTGCGCACCGACAAGGAGCGCGCCGTTGCCTCGATCGAGGGCGCGAAGCTCCTCGACGACGCGGCGATGCAGGAAGCAGAAGCCCTGCCCAAGGACACGCCGATCGCGTTTCACTGCCATCACGGCAACCGCAGCCGCGCCGCCGCCGAGCACTTCCTGAAGGAGGGCTTCACGAACGTGTACAACCTCGCGGGCGGAATCGACGCGTGGTCGCGCGACGTGGATCCCAAGGTCCCGCGCTACTAGCCGATGCGCCTCGCGATCGTCTCGCTCCTCGTCGCCGCGTGCGGCGATTCGTCACCGTCCACGCCCGACGCCGCTCCGCTGGTTCCCACGGCCAACGCCGAGCGCGAGATCCTCGACACGAACCTGTCGTTCGATATCGCCGCGACGACGGGTATCGCGCGCATCACGCTCGCGCCGAGCGACATGCCCGGCGCCACGCTCGAGATCGGCGAGCTCGAGATCGCGAAGGTGCTGATCGCGGGCGAGGTTCCCGTCGAGTATCGCGTGAACCCCGAGGACCTCACCGTGAAGAACGCGGTGGGCGCGTCGATGGATCTCGCGCTCCCCGCGAGCGATGTTCCGATCGAGGTCACCATCGAGTACCTGTACCAGGCGCACGCGGGCGGCTTCACCGGCGCGACGGTGAAGGGCTACACGCTGATCTGGCCGTACTACTGCGGCAACCTGTTCCCGTGTCACTCCGCGCCGAGCGACGGCACCACGTTCTCGCTGGACCTGCAGAACGTTCCCGCGGGCAAGACCGCAGTCTATCCGCCGATGATGTCCGAGGCGCCGAGCTATCAGATCGCGTGGGCGATCGACGAGTACACCGAGATCCCGCTCGGCACGACGACCGCCGGCACGCAGGTCAGCGTGTGGCACCTGGCCAACGGCGCGACCGCGGCGATGAACGGCACCGCGAACCTCGTCGCCGCGTTCGACTGGCTCGAGAAGACGATCGGACCGTATCGCTTCGGCAACAAAGTCGGCTCGGTCAGCGTGCGCTGGGGCGCCGGTGCGCTCGGCGGCATGGAGCACCACCCGCTGTGGCACCTCGGCTCGGGCGCGATGGGCGATCAAGAGACGCACGTGCACGAAGCCGCGCACGGCTGGTACGGCGATGGCATCCGCGTGAAGTGCTGGGAGGACTTCGTGCTGAGCGAAGGCACGGTGACGTACCTCGCCGCGCGCGCGCTCGATGTCGTCGCGTCGGACGTGGGCACCGCGGTGTGGAACGGCTACGCGGCCGAGCTACCGAGCATCGACGGCGCGGACAAGGTGTGGCCAGATGGCTGCAACTCGATCGACATCCTCGACGACGATCTGTTCACGCGCGCGCCGTACATTCGCGGTGCGTTCTTCTATCGCGGCCTCGCGGAGAAGCTCGGCGCCGACGTCGTCGATGGCGTGCTCGCGGCGTTCTACGCGCAGCACGCGGGCAAGGCAGCGTCGATGTCCGAGATGCTCGCGCTGATCCAGAGCATGACGGGCTACGACCCAGCAGCGTGCGCGCAGACGTGGCTCAAGGCGTCGACGACCCCGACGGCGCCAGCGGCGTGCCCGTAGCCTCGTCGTCGAGGTACTCGAGGGAGCAGGTGTCACCGACAAGCGCACGACACGCCAGCACAGCACAACCTACGGAGGCGGCGGCTCCTCGACGCGCGGGGCGCTCATCGTCTGTTCGCCGACGGCGAACACGAGGCGCGCGACCTTGTCGCCTTCTTTCTGGAAGATGACGGCGGCGTTGATCGACTCGATCAGGAACTCGGTCTCGGTCAGCGGCATCAAGCGATGGCGCGGCTCGCCCGGTCCCTCGATGTAGAGTCGCTTTCCGTCGACGGTGATCTTCAGCTTCGTGCCCGAGAAGTCGTAGCTGCCCGCGAGCGGCGCGAGCTTGTCGGGCGTGGGGAACGTCGCGGGCTCGACGGGCTCGTTCGCGAGCACCTTGAACAGCACCGCGCCGATGCGGTCGACGAGCGACGTGGACGTCGACGCGAGCACGACGACGCCTCGCTTGGTCTTGGGATCGAAGCTGATGAACGCGTGGAAGCCGCCGGTGCCTCCGTTGTGCCAGTAGCGACCCTCGCGATCGATCTGCCAACCGAGCCCGACGTTGGGGCCCGCAGCGTCGAGCTGCGGCTCCTGCGTGAGACGCATCGGTGCGCGCAGCGTGCTCTTGCTGCCGGCCGCCGCGTCGAGCTCGGCATCGATCAGCGCGAGCTGGTCTTTGACGTTCGAGACCATCGAGCCCGCACCGGCGAGCGCATCCCAGGTCCAGAACGGCATCGTCTGGAGATCCTCGTTGGTGCCCTGGATGCGATCGGGCGTTCCCGGCGGCGTGATGACGTACGTGTCCTTGAGACCGAGCGGACGAAGAATGCGCTCGCTCACCACCTTGTCGTAGCTACCGCCGAGCTTGCGACCGAGCGCGAAGCCGAGCACGCCATAGCCGAAGTTGGAGTACACGATGTTCGTGCCGGGCGGAGTGGGCAGCTCGGTCGCGATCAGATCGCGATAGAGCATGTCCTCGTTGTACGTCGCGTACGGATCCTGCGCGGCGGTGGGCAGGCTCTGCGGGAGGCGCGGCAAGCTCGACGTGTGCAGCGCGAGGTGCTGCAGCGTGATGACCTGCTTGTCCTTGCTCGGCACCGTCACACCGGGCGGCAAGAGATCGGCGACGGCGGTGTCGAGGTTGACCTCGCGCCGCTGGACCGAATCCGCGAGCACGAGCGCGGTGAACACCTTGGTGATCGATCCGATCTCGAACAGCGTGGAGCCATTCGGCGGCGCTCCCTTGGGCCCGGTGCCGAAGCCATAGATCTCGCGTTTGCCGCCATCGTAGAGGCCAACGACGACGCCGCTCACGACCTCCGCGTCGATGAAGGGCTTGATCTGTGCGGCGACCGCGGCGGCGTGTGGACCGTCGGGATCGCCCTCGGGGGTGGTCGGCGTTACGGGCACGACTGCAGGACCGCTGCATGCGGACACGAGGACCGCGACGGCGAGCCATGTTCTGCGCATCTCGCGCACTCTACCAGGGCCGTGCGAAACGTCGCTGCACGCGTCGCCCGTTGTGTGCGAGAGTCCACGTCGCATGCGGATCGCGCTGCTCGTTCTCGGAGGTTTCCTGGGCTCGGCGCCCACCGTCGCACGGGCGGAAGCGCCGATCATCGGCGGCACCGACGTGCCCACCGGCAAGTGGCGGGATGTCGCGGCGGTCAACGACTCCTCGGGAGAGCAGGGTTGCACGGGGACGCTCGTCGCGCCGACGGTGGTGCTCACCGCCGAGCACTGCCTCGAGATCGATCCGACCGCGGTGGTGATCGGCACCACGTCGCTCGCGCGGCCGAGCGAGGGCGAGGTCATCCCGATCATCAAGCGGATCGGGTACCCCAACGGCTTTCGCACCTTCGACATCGGGGTGCTCGTGCTGCAGCGGCCGTCGACGATCGAGCCGCGCAAGATCGCCGCGGGCTGGGCGGCGGTCGACATCAAGAACGGCGCGATGGCATCGATCGTCGGGTACGGCGCGATCGATCGCGACTCCGACGTGTACATCGACGAGCTGCAGGAAGCCGTCGTGCCGATCACCGACGCGGATTGCAGCACGAGCTCGGGTTGCAACGCACTCGCGCGGCCCGCAGGCGAGCTCGGCGCGGGCGGCATGGGCACCGACACGTGCGCCGGCGACTCCGGCGGACCGCTCTACATCACGAACGACATGGGTACGTTCCTCGCCGGCATCACGTCGCGCGGCTACGACGACAATCGCTACTACTGCTCCGAAGGCGGCATCTACACACGTCCGGACAAGATCGTCGCGTGGATCGAGAAAGAGGCCGGCGTTCCCGTCGCGAAAGGGCCCGTGCCCACGTTCGGCGAGCTGTCGGCCGTGCGCGGAGGTGCCGCCGAGACAACGATCGAGGCAAACGATCCGAGGTCGAGCAAGCACGCGTTCGCGATCACCACGCCGCCCATGCACGGCAGCGCGAAGGTCCTCGGCGATGGCCGCCTTCGCGTATGCACGAACCCCGACGTCGCTGGCACGGACCAAGTCACCGTCACGATCACCGACGACAACGACGCCTCGCGCTCGATCTTCGTGACGCTGCCGATCACGATCCTCGACGGCGATCCCGAGAGCTGCGACCTCGACGACTTCGACGACGGCGGCTGCTGCTCGACGAGCCGGGGGGCCGCGGGATCCGTGCCGCTCGGGCTCGCCGTGCTCTTGCTCCTGCGCCGCCGTCGCCGCTAACGTCCGGCCATGGCCGAGACGTGGATGAAGTGCACCGAGTGCCGCAGTGAGATCGCGTACGGCCAGACGTACTGGCAGTGCAGTGTGTCGACCTGCAACCGCAGCCGCATGCCGCTCTACTTCTGCTCGGTGGTGTGTTGGGACAGCCATCTCTCGACGGTGCGGCACCGGGATGCCTATGCCGTCGAGGTGAAGGCACCGACGAAGGAAGCGTGGGCGCGCGAGCAAGCCGAGTCCGCCGCCGCCCCGGCGCCCCGCCCTGCCCCCGCCACACCGGATCGCCCGAAC
>JAEYYV010000257.1 GCA_023428295.1 Pseudomonadota bacterium | reverse complement strand
ATGTGGCTCTCGCGCGGCGCGGATTACGTTCGCGGCTGGATACCGAGACGCGCGAGCTCGGCCATCACGATCTGCAGATCCGCCCACGCCTCGCGCTTCTTCGCGGGCTCGCGAAGGAGATACGCCGGATGGAACGTGGGCATCACCTTGGTGCCGTTGCGCAGGTGGAACTTGCCGCGCAGCGCGCTGATCGGCGCGTCGGTTCCGAGCAACGTGTTCGCCGACGGACGACCGAGCGCCACGATGATGCGCGGCGCGATCGCGGCGATCTTCGCGTTCAAGAACGGCAAGCACGCCGTGATCTCGTCGGGCTGCGGGTTGCGATTGCCCGGCGGCCGCGACATCAAGATGTTCGTGATGTAGACGGACCTCCGCGTCCATCCCATCGCCTCGATCATCTTGTCGAGGAGCTCGCCCGCGGGACCGACGAACGGCTCGCCGCGCTTGTCCTCTTGTTCGCCCGGCGCTTCGCCCACGAACATGAGCGGCGCGTCCTCGGCACCGACGCCGAACACGAGCTGCTTGCGCGTCGGGCCGAGCTTGCAGCGCTGGCACTCGCCGATCTCCTCGCGGATCTGCGCGAGCGTTCGTCGGCCGAGGTTCGAGACCGGAACGATCGTCGCATCGTCGAGGACATCGGGGACCGCGTCCGCGAGCGTGTCCACGGGTGGGCGCGCGGTCGCGCCGCCGGGGGCGGCCCACGTCCCGAACGACGAGTACCGCGAGAGCTGACCGCGAAGCTGTCGAGTCAGGTCGAGAAGCTCGCCTGCCAGGTCTTCGTCGGCCGTGCTATCCATGTCGACGGTATGCCACTACCGCGCCGGTCGACTCAACTGCTCCGTGCTGCGGCGATCATCTCGATCGCGCTAGCGCTCGTCGCGTGCCGCCGTCGCGAGGCCGCGCCCAAGGGCGACATCCTCGCCACGCTGACGGCCAACACGCTCGACGGCGACGCCTTCGACGCGTCCACGCTCAAGGGCAAGCCCACGCTGCTCATGTTCGTGAGCCCGACCTGCCCGCATTGCCTCGACGAGATCCCGATCGCGGATCGCGTGGCCAAGGCCAACAACGCGAACGCGGTCGCCGTGTTCATCGCGGGCAAGGCGGAGAACGCGAAGGGCGTCATCGAGCACACGAAGTTCGCGGGCGCAGCGCTGATCGACGACGGTTCTCTCAAGCGTCGCTACGGCGTACGCGCGGTGCCGTACACGCTCGTCCTCGGTCCTGATGGTCACGCGACCGAAGCGATTCGCGGCGCGCAAGGCGCCGACGTGCTCGAGGACGCGCTCGAGGACGCTCGTTAGCGCGCTGACCTATCGCTCGATGTCGTCGGTCGGCCTCGTCGGCCTCGCGGTAGAGGTCGTGTTCGCGGTCGGATCGGGCGTGCCCTCGGGGAACGAGAGGTACGCGTAGTACATGCCGTCGGGCTCGGTCGCCGTGCGCACCGATGCCTCTCTCGCGTCCTTGGGATTCTTGAAGGTGACGCGGACCTCCGTCGCCTTCTTCTTCTTCGCGAGCTTCGCGGTCACCATCGACAGCGGGTTGTCGAAGAACCGCGTGTCGATCTGTCGCCACGTGTTCTGCCCCAGCTTGGTCAGCGAGAGCGTCACGACGAGCGACGCGCCCTCGACGCGCTGGCTCACCTCGAACGGCGCGACGGACTGGAAGAACAGCTGCGCCCCGCCATCTCTGGCTTCGAAGCCGATCCACGACAGCGTGCCTTTGCTCGGCGGCCTCTTCGGCTTCTTGCCATCCTTGGTCTCGGGCTTGGTCCCCGGGACCACGCCGCCGTACTCCCCCTCCTTGTGCGGCAGGTTGGGCTGCACCTTGGGTTGAGCGGCGGCCGTCCCCGCGAGCAAGAGGCTGATCCAAAGGGCGCGCATGGGCAGATCGTACAAAGCCCTCACTTCCCGCGCAAATTACGCTCGGCTACCCCACCACAACCCGAAGTCCCGCGCAGCGAAGAGGGGACTCACCCATCATCGGCCCACCGATGCGTCAGGTCCGAGGTGTGCTGTTTGTCGATTACGTCCGCATGTTGCGCGCGACGAAGGTGCCCACGCTCACGCAGCACCTGAGCGACGACGAGCTCGCGTACCTCACGCAAGCGATCGACAAAGACTCCTGGTACCCGATGAGCGTCTTCGAGAAGCTCGGCTGCGCGATCCTCGCGATCGTCGCGCGCGGCGAGATGTTCCCCGTGCGGCTGTGGG
The DNA here is from genome assembly GCA_023428295.1 of Pseudomonadota bacterium. Taxonomy (GTDB): domain Bacteria; phylum Myxococcota_A; class Polyangia; order Haliangiales; family Haliangiaceae; genus JABFXX01. The sequence continues at coordinate 8,634 of JAEYYV010000257.1, read as the reverse complement.
GTCGCTACTCGGCGACACAGCTCCACAAGCAGTACCCGACGCTGCTCGAGCCGAACGAGCCGGTCGAGACGCTCAACCGCTTTCGCGTGTTGCGCGAGACGTTCTTCGATTTCCCCGCGCTGACCGTGCCGGTCCTCAACGACGAGGCCGCACAGATCACGATCGCGTATCACATGGGCAACCCCGCCGAGGAAGCCGCGTCGTATCAGACGATGGGCTTCTTCGAGGGGCTCTTGGAGATCGCGGGCTGCACGGACATCCACGCGGACTTCCGCTCGCGCTCGTGGGCTGGCGATCCGCAGACGCTGCTCGCGCTCCAGTGGCAATCGCCGCACCCCGCGACCGCGCGTGCGCCGACGCGGCCCTAAGGCTTCGCTACCGGGTCCGTCGCGACGATCGGATCCGTGGGCACGCCGAGCAGGAGCGCACGCGCTTCGCCGACGAGGAACAGCGAGCCCGCGACGAGCACCGGCGTCATCATCTCCGATGCGCGGCGCAAGGCGTGGGCGAGATCCGGCTCCACGTAGCACGCGCGCTGATTGTCGACGGTCGCCACGATCTCGCCTTCGTTCGTGATCTGCGACTTCGTGACGATCACGAGATCCGCCGTGCCGGGAATCGGTGCGATCGACGCGAGGTGATCGTCGAGGCACGCGACCTCCCCGACGATCCGCGCGAGCGCTGCCGGCGCCAGCGCACGCTCTTGCTGATACCGCGTCGCGATCACGTCGCCGACGGCGGGCAACAGCTCGCGGACGATTCCGGACACGTCCTTGTCCGCGGACACGCCGATCACCAGCGTCGGCTGGATCCCCCGCCCCACGAGCGTGCGCGCGAGCTGCGCTGCGCCGTGCGGGTTGTGCGCACCGTCGAGGATCACGACACCGATCCGCGACAGCGCGTGCGGACCGCTGTGATGCGCGCGCGCGTGGACCGCGCTCACCAGCCGCACGTCGCGCAGCACCTCGAACCGCCCCGGATGCGAGACCGTCGACAGCGCGAGCGTCTGCACGTTGGGATCGACGAGGCGCGTCCACCTCGGCAACGGAACGCTGCCCTCGGTGACATGCGCCGCGAGCTGCTCGATCGCCGCGAGTGCGCACGCCGCGTTCGTGCGCTGATGCTCGCCCACGAGCACCACGGGCGGGACGCGGGCGATCCTGTCGTCGTCGACGATCACCGGCTCCGCACCAGCGGCGCGCGCAGCCTCGACCAGCACGGGGACCGCATCTGGCATGCCCGACGCGCCGATCACGATGCGCTGCCGGGGTTTGAAGATGCCCGCCTTCTCCGCCGCGATCTTCTCGATCGTGTCGCCGAGGATCGCCTCGTGATCCATGGCGACGCCGGTCACCACCGCGACGTCCGCGCGAACCGCGGTGGTCGCGTCGAGCCGTCCGCCGAGGCCGACCTCGAGGATCGTGACGTCGACGTTCGCGAACGCGATCGCGGTGCACGCGATCGCGGTGACCTGCTCGAAGAACGTCAGCTCGTCGCCGCCGGCTGCCGACACCTTCTCGGCGGCGGAGACAAACGCCGCGTACGCGATCGGCGCGCCATCGATCGAGATGCGCTCGCGTAGCTCCGTCAGGTGCGGCGACGTGTACGCCGCGACGCGCAGGCCAGCGGTGCGCGCGAGGTGCGCGATCATCGCCACCGTCGAGCCCTTGCCGTTCGTGCCTCCGACGTGGATCACGCGACCGAGTCGCTCGTCGGGCGCACCGAGCTTGTCGAGCAGCGCACGCATGCGCGACAAGCCGAGCACCACGCCGAACCGGCGAGCGGTCACCAATCGCGCGAGGACGTCCGCGTAGGTCGTCATCGTCGCCGCGTCCGATCAGTCAGCGGTGGATTCGTCGTCGAGCTGGAGGTTGACGAGCGCACCGGTCTGCTTGGCGTCCGCCAGACCATTCGCGCTCTGTCCCTGCGCGAACCAGCGCAGCGTGCGCGCGAGCGTGGACTTCATGTCCTTGCGCGAGACGACGAGATCGACCATGCCGTGCTCGAGCAAGAACTCGGAGCGCTGGAAGCCGGCCGGTAACTGCTGGCGAATGGTCTGCTCGATCACGCGCGGCCCCGCGAAGCCGATCAGCGCGTCGGGCTCGGCGATGATGATGTCGCCCAGCATGGCGACCGAGGCAGCGACGCCGCCTGTGGTCGGGTGGAGCAGCACCGAGATGTACGGGACCTTCGCTTCGCGGAGCTTGCTGCGCGCGGCAGAGGTCTTGGCCATCTGCATCAGCGAGAGCACGCCCTCTTGCATGCGCGCGCCACCGGACGCGCAGAACATGATCGCGGGACGGCGATGCGCGACGGCGCGCTCGAACTGGCGCGCGATCTTCTCGCCGCACACCGAGCCCATCGAGCCACCCATGAACTCGAACACGAAGAACCCGACCTCGACCGCGATCCCGCCGATCGTGGCGGTGCCGGCTCGGTAGGAATCCCCCGATCCGACCTTCTTGGTGGTGGAGCGGACCTGGTCGACGTACTTCTTGCCGTCGACGCGGAAGCCGAGCGGGTCTCCGGATTCGAGGCCCTTGTCATGCTCGACCCACGAGCCCTCGTCGATCGAGAGCTGGATCCGGGCCTCGGTCGGGACCCGGAAGTGATGGTTGCACGAGGTGCAAACCCGGTCGTTATTGTTGAGATCGGCCTCGTAGAGCGTGGCGTTGCATCGCTCGCACTTCGTCCAAATCCCTTTAGGGACGGACTTTTTCGGCTCTGCGGCGAGCCCCTGCGTGCGTGACCACCAGGCCATATGGGCGAGCTAGATACCTTGTTTGCAGGGACTGGTAAAGACTTCCTAAACCTAGTAAATAGCCAGGGTGTTGGGGTCGCGGTGGTAAGGCCTTTGGACAGGCCAGCACGTGAGGTCGCGATGTCTTCTGTCCTCGTTGTTAATGAAATCAGTACGGAGCGCGAGGAGATTACTCGCGTGCTCGAAGCGGAAGGGTTTGCCGTCGTAACAGCGGCTTCGGCCTCTGAAGCGACGCGCGAAATCTGGGGTGGCAGCTTCCTCTGCGTCATCATCTCGACGCTTCTGACCGGCATCACGCATACGGCGCTGCAGACGCAGCTCCAGCAGATGGCGCCAGAGATCGAGACGGTGACCTGGGCGAAGAACGACGAGCTCAAAGCGCTCGTCCGCAAGGTGATCGCGCTGCGCGATGGCGAAGCGGCTGCCTGACCTACGCTCCGAACCGATCTTTCAGGTTCAAAAACTCTAGGAACTCGAGGAGTCGCCCCACTTCGGGGACGATGAATCCTTCGCCTTCGATCCCCGCGTCTTCCGCGAGAAGAACGAGGCGCGCGGAGCGTAGGCGATCGACGACCTCGAGCACCTCGTGCACCGGCAAGCCCACGCGCGCGGCCACGTCCTCCACGCGCTTGGGCACCATGATCGCGCTGCCGTGTGCGACGTGATGCCCCGCGAGCGCGAGCTGCTCGTCGGCCATCTGACGCAGACACTGGACGACGCGATGGTTCGGCGTGTGCAAGAGCAATAGCTCGATGTGCTGGTTCGCGCTCTCGAGCCGCGTCGCGAGGGACTTGATGATGCGAAGCGCGATCTCCGGACGCGCACGCATCATCGCTTCGAACGTCTTGCCCTCGATCACCAGCAAGCGCGATGCGACGCGGACGACAGCGGTGGCGCTGCGCGGCCGACCGTTCAGGATCGCCATCTCGCCAAAGAACTCACCGGGCGGCAGCACCGCGAGCACGCGCTCGGTCTCGCCGACTTGCCGTCTGATCTCCACCTCGCCCGTCTGCACGACGTACATGTAGTCGCCCGGCTGTCCCTCTTCGAACAGCACGGTGCCCGCCGGAAAGTCGCGGGCGAATCGCTCGAGCGCGTCGTTCACGCGACCATCATGACATCAACGCATCGTCGCGTGCCGGAGGAGATGCAGGATCCCGCGCGCGCCGACCTTGGTCTGTCGACCCGCATCGGCGGGAAGCACGACCTCGTCGCACGACAGGCCGAGCTTCACCGCGCGCACGAGCATCTCGACGTCCCAGCCCTCGCTGCGATCGCTCATGCCGAGCGCGACGAGCGCCGGAAAGCGCAACGCGCGCACGGGGCCCACGCCCGACCAGCGATGGCGATACACCGTCTCGAGCATCCGCATCGCGAGCTTCTCGCCGACGCGCTTGCGCCCCGGCTCGACGCCGAGGACGAGCTCGACGCCACGCTCTCCGATCGGCTCGACGAGTGACGGCACCGCCGCAGCAGCCGACGGACGATCGCCCGGGATGAACACGAGGACATCGGGCACGCGTGGCAGCGACTGGAAGTGCGTCATCGCGCGCGTGCACGCGGCACCGTAGCCGCCGCTCGCTTCGCGCAAGACGAGGGCACCCGCATCACGCGCGATCTCCGCGGTGCGATCGGTGGAGCCACGATCGACGACGACGACCGAACGAATCTTGCGGTGCGGCAGGTCGCGTAGCAGCGGCCCCAGGCTGGCCGCATGATCGCGCGCGGGCACGATCACATCGACGAGCGGCGGTGGAGCCATTGCCGGCAGCATACCCCGTCCCGCGTCCTCGGATGTGGTAAGTCCGCGTCGATGGCGATCACGTACAAGGACGCGGGCGTCGACATCGATGCGGGGAACGCGCTGGTCGATCGGATCAAGCCGCTCGCCAAGTCCACGCTGCGCCCCGAGGTGCTCGGCGGAATCGGCGGCTTTGCCGCGCTGACTCGGATTCCGACCGGCTATCAGGAGCCGATCCTCGTCAGCGGAACCGACGGCGTCGGGACCAAGCTGAAGACAGCGTTCGCGGCCAACAAGCACGACTCGATCGGCGTCGATCTCGTGGCCATGTGCGTGAACGACGTCCTCGTCACGGGCGCCGAGCCGCTGTTCTTCCTCGACTACTTCGCCACCGGCGCGCTCGATGTCGAGACGGCGGGCAAGGTGATCGAAGGCATCGCGAATGGCTGCCGCCAAGCGGGATGCGCGCTCGTCGGCGGTGAGACCGCCGAGCTGCCCGGCCTCTATCACGGCAAGGACTCCGACCTCGCGGGCTTCTGCGTCGGCGTCGCCGAGAAATCGCAGCTCCGTCCGCTCACGAACCTCGTCGCGGGCGACGTGATCATCGGGCTGCCGTCCGCGGGGCTGCACTCCAACGGCCACTCGCTCGCGCGCAAGGTCGTGTTCGAGACGCTCGGCCTCGCACTGGACGCCACGCCCGCGCAGCTCGGTGGATCCACCGTCGCCGACGAGATGCTGCGCCCGACCATCATCTACGCGCGCGCGTTCGCCGCGATGAAGTCCGAGCGCATTCCGTGGAAGGCGGCGGCGCACATCACGGGCGGCGGCCTGGTCGAGAATCCGCCGCGCATCTTCGCGAGCGACGAGCTCGCCGCCGAGCTGGATCCATCGACGTGGGAGGTGCCGGGCATCTTCCAGCTCATCGCGAGCGCCGGAGTCGACGCGCTCGAGATGCGCCGCACGTTCAACATGGGAATCGGGATGACGATCGTGGCGCCCGCGGAGGTCGCCGCCGATGTGATGACGCTGCTCGCCCCGGAGCGTGCACGCGTGATCGGTACGCTCGTGCCGCGCGGTGGACGCGAGGCGTCCAGGTACGTCGGAGATCCGAGCTGAACGTGCGCTTCGGCGTGCTGGTGTCCGGACAGGGCACGAACCTGCAAGCGCTGATCGACGCGCGCGATGCACGCACGCTCGCACCGGCCGAGCTCGCCGTCGTGATCTCGAACGTGCCGGATGCGGGCGCGCTCGCTCGTGCGGACGCTGCGGGCGTCCCGAACATGGTCGTCGATCATCGTGGCCTCACGCGCGACGCGTTCGAGGCGAAGCTCGTCGACGTGCTGCTCGCGCACGAGGTCGAGGCCGTGGTGCTCGCGGGCTTCATGCGCCTGCTCACGCCGGGGTTCCTCGAGCGCTTCCCGATGCGCGTGATCAACACGCATCCATCTCTCCTGCCCGCGTTCGCCGGCAAAGACGCACCCGCGCAGGCGATCGCGTACGGCGCGAAGATCAGCGGCGTCACGGTGCACTTCGTCGACGCGACGCTCGACGGGGGACCGATCATCGCGCAGGTCGCGGTGCCCGTGTTGCGCGACGACGACGCGAAGGCGCTGCACGCCCGCATCCAGCGCGAGGAGCATCGGCTCTTGCCGGAGTGCGTTCGCAGCTTGGCGGCGGGTGAGCTAACGTGCCAAGGTCGCGTCGTGACGCTGGGGGCCCCGCGTGCCGAGTAACTCGTACGACCTCGTCGTGCTCGGCGATGATCTTTCCGCGCTCGTGTGCGCCGCGCTCTGCGCGCGTCGCGGCTTGCGCACGCTGGTCCTCGGCGACGAGCGCCCCGCGCGCTATCAGCTCGGTCCCCACAAGCTGCCGATCGAGCCGATCGTGTGGCCGAGCGTTCCCGGCTCTGCCGCCGAGCGCGTGCTCAAGGAGCTGCACGCGGAGCTCGCGCTTCGTCGCAAGCTGCGCGAGCCCAAGATCGCGGCGCAGCTCGTCGGGCCCGATCTGCGGATCGACCTCGGCGCCGATCGTCTCGCGGCGGAGCTGTCGCGCGAGGTCGGTCGCGATCCGAGCAGCACGTGGCTCCAACGCTGGGACCGATCGAGCGAGCTCGCACGCCAGCTCGATCCGCTCCTCGGCGGCGAGCACGCCCTGCCCGGCGTTGGCTTCTTCGAGAAGCGCGAGCTCGCAAAGCTCGCCGAGCGCGCAGCGAGCGACGCGACCGCGTGGTGGACCGATGCATCGCAGGATCCGAGCAGCGCGCTGTGGAGAGCGCTCGCCGCGATCGCGCTGCGCCATCCGTCCGCATCGCCGATCGCGATCGCGCGCGCCATCGACGCATGGCGCGCGGGCCCTGCGGCGATCCGCGGGGATGGCGACGGGATCCGCGAGCTCCTCGTCGAGAAGCTGACCACCGCGGGCGGCGAGGTTCGCGCCGGCAAGCTCGCCGAGATCAGCGTGTCGTGGGGCAAGATCAGCAGCCTCACGCTCGCCAACGGAGACGAGCTCGGCGCAGCGCAGGTCGTCGCCTCGCGTCCGCCTGCCGAGCTCGCCGAGCTACTCGGCAAGAAGGCGCCGAAGCGCCTCGCGGAGCTCGCGCAGTCCACGCAGATCGTCGGCTATCGCTACACGCTCAACATCGTGCTCGACGAAGCTGGCCTGCCCGAGCACATGGCGCCGACGGTGGCGGTGATCGCCGCGACCGACGCCGACCCCACGGGCGAGAGCGCGTTCTCGATTCACCTCGGCGAGCCCGACGACACGGGCCGCGTCATCGCCACCATCGCCGCGGTCCTCGCCAACGACGGCCCCCTCGAGCATGAGCGCATCGCGAGCAAGTGTGCGGCGCTGCGCGCAGGTCTGTGGCGCCGCGTCGGCGACGTGATGCCCTTCTTCGAGCGCCACCTCGTGCTCGCGCACTCGCCGTTCGAGGCGACGCCGCCGCAGGTACCGGGTGGTCGCGGCAGCTACGACGTCCCGCGCACCCTGCCGCTCCCCATGACGCCGATCTGGTCGGGCACCGCCGAGACCGCGGTCGATCGTCTCTCGGGCGGCGCGCTCACGTACACCACGGGCCTCAAGAACCTCACGCTCACCGGCGAGCAGCTGCTTCCGTCGCTCGGCCTCGAGGGCGCGATGGCCTCCGGCTGGAGCGCCGCCAAAGTCGCGTGCGCGATCGCGGGCAAGAAGAAGGACTACCTGCGCGACGAGACCGTCGGCGCAGCCTGAGTCCCCGCGCCAAAAGAAGCGCGCCGGGACACGCAGGGCGATCGCGCGATCACGCGTGCAACTGCGCGACGCCATGTCCGCCCCACGGGCAGGACTCGTGATGCCTCGGGGGGCATGCGCACAAAATGCGCGCCTGACCGGATCTATCCGAGGCGCGGCACGCCGAGGGACTCGGCCACATCCTCGTCGGTGACAACGAGGATCGCCGGATCGGTGCCGAGCTCGAGTAGCTCGTCGGCACCGATCCGGACCATGGGCGCGGCTCCCCGCGCGCGCGCTTCCACGAACAGCTCGCCGAGATCCGCGTCGTCGTGCGCGGCCAAGATGGCGCCACCGACCTGCGCGAGCCAGCGCACGGCGATCATCTTCAGCGGCGTCGTCACCGGTGCGATCACCGCATGCGGTCCGGGGAGCGCGATCGTGCCGGGAATCCCGACGAGCGCGCCCGTCTCCACGGCGACCTCGTCGAGCACGCGCTGGATCGGACCGGCCAGCCGCACGCGCGAGTCGACGAACGTGGCGAGGCCGCGACTCGCGAGGAGCCCGCGCCCGAGCGCTTCGTCCCACGAGCTCGACACGCGCGCGACATGCACCGGCGCGACGCCTCGCTCGCCGGCGAGGTGCGCGCCATAGAGCAGCACGAGGCACGGCAGCAGCGCTTCGGGGAGATCGAAGCGACGCGCGAGATCATCGAGCGGCGATGCGATCGGCGCACCTCGTTGCACGACGCCGTCGAAGACTTCGTATGTCCAGTAGACGATCTCGTCGCGCCACGCGGGCTTCGGCGCCGGCAACGCGGCGCCCTGGCGGACCGTGACTTCGCGGCGCGGCGCTTTGCGCGCCGACGTGTCGCGCATCGCGCGTTGCGACTCGCGGGCGGGGGGCGGATCGCGCGGCGTGAACT
>JAEYYV010000160.1 GCA_023428295.1 Pseudomonadota bacterium | reverse complement strand
GTCTTCGTGCGTGCCGTCATCGTGCGTGCGGTCATCGTGCCTGCGGTCATCGTGCGTGCGGTCATCGTGCGTGAGGTCATCGTGCGTGCGGTCATCGTGCGTGCGTTCATCGTGCGTGCGTTCGTCGTGCGCGCGGTCGTCGCGATCGCGGTCATTGTGCATACGATCTTCGTGTTCGGAAGCGTCGTGCCGCCGTCCGCGCGGTCATCGTGCCTGCCGTCTTCGTGCTCGGAAGCGTCGTGCCGCCGTCCGCGCGGTCATCGTGCCGTTTGCGATCGCAGTCTTTACGCTCGCAGCCTTCGTACGCGGCAGCGCAGAGCGCGCGGTATGTGCCGAGCCCCGACGTCCGGAACGATTCCGCGCATACTTTCTCGTCGAAGGTCGTCGCAGGTGGTTGTCGAGGAGGAGCTGGAGAGACTCGTCGGTGCCGGCCCGTACGAGCGCAGTGACCAGCGCGGCGACGTCCGGAATGGCCATTACCCACGGCGCGTTGTGACCACCGCCGGAGAGGTTCTGGTTCGCGTCGGCCGCACGCGCGATGGCGGCGCGGCGACGGCACGCCGACGTGCGTACCGCCCGAGCGGTCCGGAGATCGACGCGGCAGTCACACAGGCGTACGTCAGCGGCGTCTCGACGCGCTACATGGGCGACGTCACCGAGGCGTTGCTCGGCAAGCGCGTCGGCCGTTCCAGCGTGAGTCGCGTGACCAAACGCCTCGAGGACTAGGTTGAGGAGCTGCGACGCGAGCCGATTGCCGAGCCCATCGCATACCTGTATCTCGACGCCACGTTCGTCGATGCGCGCCGGGCTCGCACCGTCGAGAATGTCTCCGCGCTCGTCGCGTACGGTGTTGGTCGCGATGGCCATCGTCAGCTGGCTAGTTGGGCCGAGCTGCTCGCCGAGCTCGTCGCTCGTGGACTCTCCGGCGTCCAGCTGATCATCCGCGACGAGCACGCGGGTCTCATCGCCGCCGCACGCAAAGTGCTGCCCGAGGCGAGGCAGCAACGCTGCACCGTACACCTGATGTGGAACGTGTTCACGCAGTGCCCAAGCAACACCAGAAGCGACTCGCACGCGAGCTCGTCGTTGTCCTGCACGCGGATTCGCTCGATGCAGCAAACGCAAACGGCGCGCCTTCCGCCTCCAGTTCGGCAAGCAGTTTCCCGAAGCAGTCTCCTGCCTCGACCGCGGCTTCGCAGACGCAACCTCGTACTTCGCGTTCCGCAGGCACACTGGATGCGACTCCGCTCGACGAACGGGCTCGAGCGTCTCCACGGCGAGATCAAACGTCGTACGCGCGCCATCGGCGTGTTCCCGGATCGCGCGAGCGCACTTCGCCTGATCACCGCGGTCGCGCTTCAGGTCACGGAGATCTGGAGCGACCGCATGTAGCTCGACATGGGTCATCGCGCGTGCGGTTGTTGTGCGGGCGGACTTTGCGCTCGCAAATCTTGTACGCGGTCACGTAGAGCGCGCGATGCGTGTGCCGAGCCCGATGTCAGGAACATTCGATTCCGCGCATATCCTTGCCGAACGGCGGCGCGACCTCCCCTGCCAGCCGGCAGACGCGCGCGTTCGGCGCCTGCGCGAACTCCCTCCTGTGCTCCGGCGCAAGTGCATCTGTCGACCAGCAAGCGCGGATTGCGGGCGCCGGACCACAGTCGGATGGCGAGAGTACGACCTCGTCGGCGTGTTGCTGACCCGCCGCCGCGAACGTTCGGCGAGCGCGAACCATCGGGAAGGCGCCGGCTCACAGACGCCGACGTGACGAGGTTCTCCTACGACTGTCAGAAGAAGATCGTTTTCGATCGGGCCGTCGCTTAGGAGGCTGGAGCGAGGTGTCCCGATTCGCGGTCCCTTCAACACGTGAGAGAACGTCAGCGAGATGTTGATTACCGAGGCTTCCCGACTGATGCGTTCGAGGTCGGCCACCATCTGCGTCCTCTTGTCCGCGAACAGCATGAGGTCGATCGCGAGCCCGTAGCTATGCTTGCTCGGGCGACTCGTGCCGCGCACGTGCGGCGAGTACGCCCACGAGAACGTCGCCTTCTCGATGCCGAGCGCTTTGATGTAGCGCCCTGCTTCGTCGAGCGACACGCGAGCGAGCAATCGATGACGAGCGGCTGATCGTACGCGGTGAGCGCGATGCCGCCGAGGAGCCACGGTAGAGGACGTTACGGCATCGCGCCCCACGACATCGCGCACCACGACATCGCCCTGCCACGCCCCTGCCACTTCACGCCCTGCCACGCCCTGCCACTTCGCGCCCCTGCCGCATCACGCGCGCCTCGACATCACGAAGCGGCGTTCCTCGGCGGGGTACGCGCCTACGCGCGTGCTAGCCAGCGCGGCGGCCGAGCCACAGGGCGCCGGCCGCGGTCATCGCGAGACCGAACCACAGCCAGGTCGGCGTCGAGTCGTCGGGCGCGGGCGCGGGCGCAGGCGCGAGCGTGGTGGCCGACCAGCAGCGGCGCTGGTTGGGTGCGGGCGTGCCGAGCGAGCCTTTCGCGAGCTCGATCGCGTAGGCGGCGCCGAGGCGCGCGAACTTCACGGCGTGTTGCGCGTTGTCGTTGGACTGCTCGAGCGTGTCGTTCTTGGTGTGGATGCGCTTGTTCATCTGCTTCGAGCGCGACTCGAACGGCATCGAGGCCGGAATGCCCGCGCGGTGCCACGAGGCGTGGTCGGAGCACGCATAGCCACACTTGTCGGAGCCCCACGTGGCGTCGGTGTAGCGCTCGATGAGATCGACGAGGAACTTGTTCTGCGCTTTGCTCGTGAAGTCGTCGATGATCCAGATGTCTCGATCGGAGCCCTTGAAGTTGGTCATGTCGAGCTGGAGCGCGCCGATGACGTTCACCTTGCGCGCTTTGAAGTCGCGCACGATCGCTTGCGAGCCGCGTAGGCCGACCTCTTCGGCGGCGTAGGCCATGAACTTGATCGTGCGCCCGGGGCGGAAGTCCGAGGCGAGGAGCCCGCGGGCGATCTCGGTGAGCGTGGCGATGCCCGACGCGTCGTCGTCAGCGCCCGGCGCGTGCGAAGACGTGCCGCCCGGGGCGATCGAGTCGAGGTGGCCGCCGATCACGACGACCTCCGACGCGCGAGTGGTGCCGGGGATGGTCATGATCACGGACTTCTGCGGATACCCCTGATCGAAGAGCTCGATGGTGATGTCGGTGCGCGCGGTGGGGAAGCTTCGCCACTTTGCGGCGAGCCACGCGGAAGCGGCGGCACCGCTTTCGGAGCGGTAGTAGCGGTTCTTCATCGCGGACAGCTCGCGGATCGTTTGCACGATGTGCTGATCGGAGAGCGTCGGCAGGATCGCGTTCACGATGTCCGCGCGATCGATCGTGTAGTCGACGCTCGGGAGGGGGGTGGGCGGCGCGAGCGCTTCGTCGACAGACTCGTGCAGCATGAAGCCACCACAGCGACCGAACTCGTCGTGCATGTGCTCGGAGAGTGCGAGCAGCTGGGTCTCGTCGAGCTCGAGGACCGTGCGCTCGTCGTCGGCCGCGTGGAGGTAGAGCGGCGTCGCACCGGCGTCGGCGACGAGCGCGGTGATGGAGGGAAGCGCATCGGTGCCGACCGAGATGACGTGACGCGTGGCCTTGTCCGGGTGCCGGTACGACTCGGCGACCGCGACCTCGCAGAGACCAGCGCCGGTGATCAGAAGGGATGCTGCGAGCAGCGTGCGCATCTCACGAAGATAGCCCGCCTGCGATCCTCAGGCACTCTCGGATCGTGGCCTCGAGCTTGTCGAGGGAGATGGGCTTCATCACGTGACCGTGGAAGCCGGCCGCCCGCGCTTCATCGGGGTTGCGCGCGAAGCCCGTGATCGCGACGAGGCAGAGCGACTCAAGACCGGGGATGGCGACGAGCTCTTGACCTAGGTCGTAGCCGTTGCCGTCGGGGAGCAGGATGTCGAGGACGGCCACGTCGGGATGAAAGCTGGGCGCGACGGCGAGAGCAGCCTCGGCGGTCGTCGTGTACGAGACGACATGACCGCGTGCCTCGAGTGCAGCGGCGAGAATGGCTCCGTTGTCTTCGTAGTCGTCGACGATCAGGATCCTAAGCAACGCCGCATGGTGGACGGAAGGCGCGGCCGTGGCACTACGCCTGCAGAAGACTCGGTCATGGAGAGCGGCCTTCGAGAACGAGTCGGTGAAACCATCGGGGCGCTGTGGGCACCTGCGGTCGCGGCGATCGCGAGGGCTCGCGAGGCGCGCATGTTCCATCCCGAGGGACTCGTGTTCAGCGGCGCGGTGGACGTCCATGCCGGCCCCTATGCCGACGCTGCGCGAAGGCTCGGTGCGCACGTGTTGGCGCGCCTGTCGCCCGCATTGTGGCGTGGCGGCGCGGAGCACCTGGATGTCTTGGGGATCGCGCTGCGCTTTCACGAGGCGGCGGCACCGACAGAGCTGCCGGTGGCAGGCGATCAGGATCTGCTCTTCGCGACCATCCGGAGCCCGCTCACGATGGCCCTCTCGCCCCTGTTCACGAACGCGCACGATTTTCTCGCGAACACGTATTGGGCCGTGGCGCCGTTCGAGGTGGATGGCGTGTCGCATCGCGTGGAGTTGCGCCTCGTGCCCGAGGATCCGCCGGCCGGGCACGGCTCGCGTGCCGAGCGGCTGCTCGCAGCCGTTCGCTCGGGTCACGCGGTCTTCTCGCTGCAAGCCCGGCGCACGCTGCACTGGAAGCAGCACACGATCGCGACCATCACACTCGACGAGCCGCTCTCGATCGAGCAGGCGGCCCTGCGCTTCGATCCATTCGCCACCGGTGCAGGCATTCGTCCCGTGGGGCTCGTGCACGCGATCCGCCACGCGGCGTACGGTGCGAGTCAGCGCGCGCGGCGAGCTATCGGGGGATGACGAGATCGACGACGACCGGCAAGTGATCCGACCCGACATCCGGTCCCACGCGGCGATCGCGCACGCCGATGGAGCACGAGGTCAACACGTGATCGATCGGGATGCGCAACAGCCAACGATCCGCCGGCCGGGTCGCCTGTACGCCGAACCCCGCGCGCGTATCGCAGAGACCGCTCGTGTTCATCATCGCCCGGAACGTGCGTGACCACGGCGTCGCGTTGAAGTCGCCTGCGACGACCACGCGCGGATCGCCGCGCACGAGCGGGCCCAGCTCGGCGAAGTAGCGCTCGAGCTTCGCCTGGAGCGCGGCGGAGAGCGGCGGCACCGGGTGCACCACGACGACGCGAAACACGGCGCCGTTCACGGTGACCTCCGCGAAGATGTTCGGCGTGCCGTTGGCGAGCTCGCGCACCTCGCCGTGAAGCTCGCCGCGCACGTACAGCGCGATGCCCAGGTGATCGTCGCGCGGCGCTTCGATCCGCGCGTAGCCCTCGAGCGAGGGCGCGAGGGCATCGAGCCACGCGCGGTCGGGCTCGACGAGCGCGACCACGTCGGGACTCTCGTCGACGATCGCTGCCGCGAGCTTCGCGTACGCGTGGTTCTCCGTGAGCACGTTCGACACGAGCACGCGAACGTGCGTTCCCGCCGGCAGCTCTGTCCGCGTCGCGGCGAGGTCCGGACCGATCGCGAGCAGCGTGACGAGCGTCGCGAACGCGGCGAGATCCGCCGAGCGCGCTCGCAACGCGAACGCTGCCGCGGTCACGAATGCGCCACCGATCGTGACTTGCACGCGAAAGTGCTCGACGAGGACGAGCGGCCACACCGGCACGAACATGACGACGACGACGAGCGCCGTCCCGAGCGACGCGAGCGCCATCACCGCGCGGGCGAACCGCAGCGCGCGCGCGTCGCTCGCGGTCGGTATCGGCTCGGACATCAGCGGCAGCGTGACACGTTCGCGCGCAGATCGATCAGCGGTGCAGTCGTCTCCTCGCGATCTTCACGCCGCCTGCACGAGATCTGCGCGTCTGCCCGCGGCACGTGCGCGCTGCGGAAGGCAGGACCTGCTCGAGCGTCATGACAACCGCGTGCTCGTGATCTCGCCGCTGCCCGTGGTTTCTCCGCCGAGCATCATCGCGCGGTGCCACTTCGTGCGCGTGTACGCGACGCGAAAGCCGTTGCGTTCGGCGTTGCGCTGCGAGGTCGAGCCGACGTTCGCCACCATCATCGCCGCGGTGCAGCCTCGCGCGTGTGCATCGAACAGGCGCTTCGCGAGCAACGCCGCTTGTGCACCCTGCCCGCGCGCCGAGGGGATCGTGCTCGCGCCCGCGACGAGCGCAACGTCGTCGCAGATGCCCATCGCGGCTGTCGCGATCGGCTGGCCGTCCTTCTCCACGAGGTACAGCGCCATCGCGCGATTCGCGACGTTCACCTCCGCGATGGCGCGGGTGAATGGCGCGAACGCTGGATCCTCGGCCCAGCCCGCGACTGACGTGTCCGCCCACACCGCGCCGTCGACATCCGGATCGATCACGCGCACCGTCAGCGTTGTCTCGACCGATCGAGGCGAGAGCGGCTGAACCAGCACCGACGACAACTCGATCGGCTTGTACCCGCGCGCGACGAGCGCCTGCATCGTCTCGATGCCCGCGAACGGACTGACCTCGTGGTTCGTATCGGCGCCGCGCTCCGCGAACCACGCCTCGATCTCGGCGAGCTCCGCATCGCCCGCCGGCGTGAACATGCCGAGGCCAAATGTTTGCGTGAGCGGCGAGTCGACGCCGTCGTACACCGCCCCGGTTCCGCCGAACTCGCGGAACGCGGCGCCGGCGTTGCTCACGCGGTTACGTGGCTCGACGTACGTGGCGCACACGGCGCCCTCCGTTCGCTCGAGGCGCTTGGCGAGCTCCAGATCCATGAACACGAGGCAACCTTCGCACGACGTGCGGAGACGCGAGGCCTCCCGCGGCCGACGAATCGCGTGGTCGATGCTGTATCTGCGTCAGACGCTCTGCACCTTCGAAGCTCCAGAACGCGTGAAGATGAACGTCGTCCGACGCTTCAGCGATCAGCGCGAGCGCGCCACGCGGCCCGGACGCGCGCCCGTGAGCGCTCCTTCCTCGGCGATGGTCTCGCCGCGCACGATCGTCGCGCGGTAGCCGCTCGCTGGTTGCAGGAAGCGCTTGCCGCCTGCCGGAAGATCGTGAACGAGACGCGGCCGATGCAGCGCGAGCGCGGACAGATCGATGATGTCGAGATCCGCGCGCAGCCCTTCGCGCAGCTCGCCGCGATCCGTGAGGCCGAGCCACGCCGCCGGCTCGCCGGTGAGCTTGCGCACGCCCGCTTCGATCGACATCGCCCTCTTGTCGCGAATCCAGTGCGCGAGGAAGTACGTCGAGAAGCTCACGTCGCAGATCGTGCCCACGTGCGCGCCGCCGTCGCCGAGGCCGAGCATCGCGTGCGGGTGCCGCAACATCTCGCCAACCTCGGCGAGCGAGCCGGACGCGTAGTTGTAGATCGGGAAGTACAGCAGCTGATGGCCGTCGTCCTCGAGCAGCGCGTCGTAGATGACCTCGAGCGGCGTTCGCTTCGTGCGCATCGCCTCGCCGAACATCGACGCTTGGCGATCCGGCTCGTAGTCCGGACGATCCGCGAGGCGGAACAGGCTCATCGCGACGAGATCGATCGCGGACAGCAGCTTGTCGGCGAGCGGCGGGATCGCGCTGCCATCACCGGCGACCTTGTCGGTCTTCTCGGCGAGGATCTTCGCGCGAACCTCGGGCTTCTTCAGCTCGCGCACGCGCTCGGCAAACGGGAGGTTCGCGACCGCCTTGTACGTGGGGAAGCCGATGAACGGATGGAACGTGGCCTCGAGTCCGAGGATCACGCCGATGCCTCGCGTCGCGACCTGCGCACGGATCGGCGTGCCTGCCGCGTTCGCACGCTCGATGCGCTCGAGGATCCGCCGCCACTGCTCCGTCGCGCCCACGCGTTGGAGCAGCGAGATCGAGAGCGGTCGCCTCGCCGTGCGCGCCATCTCCTCGAGCAGATCGAACTCCGCATCGAAGCGGTCCTCCCACCGCGGCGACTCCGTCATGTCGAAGTCGCTCACCGCTTGCAGCACACCGCGGCCACCCTCGCCTACCGCGCGCGCGAGGGCGTCGAGCTCTCGCTTTGCGGCGTCGGCTGCGGGCGTGGGCCGTCCGTCCTTGTTGCGATGGTTATCGCTGCGTCCCGTCGAGAAGCCGATCGCGCCGTCGGCGATCGCGCGCTTCACGATCGCAGCCATCGCCGCGATGTCCTCGTCCGTGGCCGCCTCGCCCGCGACCGCTCGCTCGCCCATCGCGAACACGCGCACTGCATCGTGCGGAACGTGACACGCGATATCGAGGGCGTGTCCCCGACGGTCGAGCGCATCCATGTACTCGCCGAACGTCTCCCACTCCCACGTGAGGCCCTCGGACAGCGCCGAACCTGGAATGTCCTCGACGCCCTCCATGAGCGCGATCAAGCGCTCGCGATCGTCCTTGCGGCACGGCGCGAAGCCGACGCCGCAGTTGCCGATCACGACCGTGGTCGCGCCGTGGGCACTCGACGGCAACAGGTCGCTGTCCCAGCTCGCCTGTCCATCGTAGTGCGCGTGGATATCGACGAAGCCCGGTGTGACGAGCGCGCCATCGGCATCGATCGTGCGCTTTGCTGCGCCGACGTCCGTGCCGATCGCGACGATGGTTCCGTTGGCGATCGCGACATCTGCGGTCCGCGCCGGGGCGCCCGTGCCGTCGACAACCGTGCCTCCACGAACGACGAGATCGTGCATGCGCGGGTTATCCCCGGATCTCCGCGATCAGCGAATCGAGATCGACGTCTGCGAGGCCGATACCATCGGCCAGCTCGTTGGCCACCTCGCGCTCCTCGGCGGAGACGTCGTTGTCCGCGAGCGCGATCGCCATCGCGAGCGTGAACACGGCGCGCGCCGAGTCCTTGTCGTCGACGAGCGAGGCCACGTGCGCGATCGGCGTGGCGAAGCCCTTGCCCTCGAGCTGGTTCGCGGCGGCCGTGAAGTACTCGTCGATCTTCTCGCTGTCCACGCCACCGAGGATCTCGAGGCGATCCCGGAGTGCGTCGTACTCCTCGGCGCTCGCCGTTCCATCTGCGGCAGCGATCACGAACGCGGCGGTGACCGACGCCTCGAGAAACGAGAGCGAGGTCAGACGATCCGTCAGGCGGTGCTTGGACCACCACGTGCGTTTTTCGTAACTCTCCATTCGCGCGTTATACACCCGACCGTGAACGGCGATTGACGGCAACACCAATCGCTTCGCGCAATTGGCGGTTGGAGCGCGCCTTGCTGGAGGTCACCCCATGCGCGTTGCCTCTGGTTTGATTCTCGCCCTCTCGCTGTCGGGATGCTCGCTGTTCATGCGCTCGATGGAGAAGCCCTCCGCCGAGGTGCGCGACGTCTCGCTGACGAGCGCCGGCTTCACCGGCCTCACTGGTCAGCTCCAGCTCGACGTCTCCAACCCGAACGGCTTTGGTGTCCCGCTGTCGAGCGTCGAGTGGCAACTCTCGGTCGGCAACACGCGCGCGGTGTCGGGCTCGGCGGAGCTGCAAGCGAACATCCCCGCGCGCGGCGTGGCGCCGGTCACCACCACGCTCACCATCGATGCACGCGACGCGGTCGCCGTCGGCAGCGCGCTGTCGAGCGGCGCGCGCACGTATCAGCTCGACGCGAAGCTGACGTTCTCGACGAAGATCGGCCCGCTCACCGTCGATATCCATCACGAGGGAACGCTCGGTCAAGGCGCGTCGCGCTTCCCGAGCTTGTCACAGGTGTTCTGATCCCCGTCAGTTCACGCCCTCCGCGTTCCACGATCCGATGCCGTCGAGCGGGAGATCGAAGCGCTCGACCGCGGCGCCTTTACGCACGCGCAGGGCTTCGATCGGTCGCGGCGTCTTTGGCGCGATGGTGTCTACGCGTCCCTCTCCGATCGCGATCTCGATCTCGCCCATCTTCACGAAGTGGTGATCGAGGAGCTCGACCAGCACGTCGCCGTGCGCCGCCTTGCTCTCGATGCGGATCAGATCCGCGGGCAGATCCTGGGTGATCCACTGCCGTCGGCCCAGCGTGGCGTCGCTGCGGCGAAACTGCATCGCGAACGGCGGCAGCTCGACCGACGGCGCCGTGTAGCTCTTCGCCCACGGCTCCTCGCCGGCGACGACGATCGCATCGTCGTCGGTCAGCCGCTGGTCCATCGCGGCCACATGCTGAAACGCGCGCGTGACGGGCCCGACCATCAAACGCGGCTTGCCACCCGTGTCCACGACGAACACACCGAGGCGCGGGAGCTTGGCACCGAGATAGTGAATGCCGCGCTCGCCGTCGCGATCGTACGTGGCCCAATCCGCCACGAAGCTCGTGTGCTCGAGTGCGGTGTCGATGTTCGGAAACAGATCGAGGTACCAGCCATCGAACGTCGCGATCGGATACGAGCTCCCATAGCCATTTGCCGTGGCGACCCGGCGCTCGACGATCATCGCCAAGAAGCGCTTCGTCTCGACGGAGAGCGGCTTGTTGGCGAGCTCCTCCTTGGAGATCGCGACGAGCACTCGCATCAGCTTCTCGAGGCGCTTGTAGTACGCGACCGCGCCCGTTCGATCGCGTGGATCGAGGGAGCGCATCGCAGCACCGGCGCGCTTCGCGTATGTCGCGAGCGCCGCGTACGTAGCGGGCGCCGGCTCGACGTACCCGTCGGGAATCTCGCATCCGCCCTGGTCGTACGCTTGCGCCGCGACGAGGACGTGGTCGTGACGGAGCTGGCCGTACGCCACTAGCATCGTGTCGAGCCGCAGGTCGTGGAACGCCGCCGTGTCCATGAACGAGGGCGTCGCGCCGGCGGGCTTGATCGCGAGCGAGCGGATCGCGGTGAGCCACGCGCTGTATAGGTCGTCGCCGAGCGGCGCCGCCGCGAGCGTCGTGCGTGCCGTCGTCATCGCCTTCTGGGTCGCCGCGTCCTTGCCCGCGTACACGCGCGCGCGATCCATCCCCAGCATGAACCCGAGCTCGGCGCCCGCGGCGGACGGGCCTCGCTCCGCGACGAGCGCGTTCACCGCGACGGTGTCCGGCGTGACGCGCGGCCCGAGCATCGTGGTGATCACCGGCAGCCGCTCCACGTTCGGCGTGGGCCCCGTGTTGACCGTACGCTTCCAGCCCTCGCCGATCGCGGCTCGCAGCGCAGGCGCCGCATCGAGCGTCAGCTTGCGGATCTTCGCTTTCGCCCGCAGCGCGACGAGCTCCGCGAAGCTCACGTCCTCGCGCTTTCCGGCGAGGGTCCCCCACGCACGATCGAGCGTGGCGATGTCGTCCAGCACGCGCGTGCGCTGCGCGAGATCCGCGAGAGCGAGCGCGACGATCGATTCGCGCGGCGTCTCCGCCGGATCCGGGTCGTAGCCGGGATGCGATGCGCGGGTCTGTCGCGACACGAGGTTGATGTCGACGCGAGAGAGCCACGTCGCTGCACGGAAGTACGACTCGAGCTCGCCCGTGTAGTGACCGCGCGGCGTGAACGCGGTCGTGTCGAGCGCACGCTCGCGACCGAACAGCTCGACGGTCTCGATGGTGCTGGGCTCGGTCACCATCGCGACCAGCTCGGCCACGCGTCGATCCACCGTTCCGAGCTCGCTCAGCACCGGCTGCCCCGCGAGCAGCGTGCGCGCGACCGTCAGATACAGATCCACGTCGTTCGCGATGTCCGGCGGGTACTGCTTCGCTGCTGCGACGAGCCCGCAGTGCATCTCGCCGAGGATCGCGTCGAGACGCTTCACCATCTGGTTCTCTTCGATCTGCGCGAGGAACTGATCGTGCGACGCGTACACCGCGTGCATGATCGAATCGACCGTGACGTAGAGCGGCAGCTGGCCACGATGCACGTCGTAGTACGCCTCGACGTAGTTGGCGTACTGCAGCCGCTCGGGCACCACGATCCCGCTCTGCGCGAGCATCTTCTCCTCGGCGGAGACGAGCGCGAGCGCGGACGTCACGAGCGGCGCGTAGTCGTAGCCGTTCACCGCCGTCGAGCGCGGCAGTGCCTGCGGTGCAGGAGGCGAGAGCGTGAGGATCGAGCTCGCGACCGCAGCGCGATGCTGCGTGTCACAGACGCCCGCACTCTTGCGTCGCTTGTTGATCGCAGCGCGTTTCTCGTCGAGCGTGTAGTTGCCGCCCACGCCCGTCGGGTTCGCCGGGTCCTCGCCTGGCTGGCGATGATCGCCGCACTCCACGCAGCCACCCGACGCGAGCTCGTCCTTCGGAATCGAGTCGCGCTCGACGCCCGGATACCTCGGCCACACGACGGATCGCTGGCATTTGTGCACGCGCCAGGTCGGCACCTCGACGTCCGTACGTGGCTCCACCCCAGGCCGCGCCTTCACCACGATCGGCGGCGCGTTCATCGACTGCACGTTTGGTGGTGGCTCGCAGCCAGTCGCGACCACCACGAGCGCTGTAAAGGACCGGAGCAGGTGTAAGGCCGCTATACAATTGGCATTTCGGGCGTGCGAACGCATCTCGCGCAGGACGCACGAGGGCCGAAAAAGATTCCGGCCACGAACAACTTCGTTCGCGGCCGACGAGATCCCGAGCTCGATCGCTCAGTTCAGAAAGATCATCTTGCCGACGATGCGCACCTCGCCGTTGGCATTTACGTTCACGTCCTCCTCGGTGGAGACGGAGACGCTCTTGCCCGCGAGGGACAGCTCGTCGGCCTTGACCGACACCTTGCTCGACTCGATCTCGACGGACTCCGCCGCTTTGAGCGAGAGGCGCGCGCCTTCCATCTGCAGCACCGGCCCTTGGTCCGTCAGCTTGATCCGCACCTCGAGCATTCCGGACTCGTTCCGGATCTCGACGACCTGATCGGCGCCTTGGTCGGACACGACCAGCTTCTTGCCGTCGCGGAGAAAGACCTCGCGGTCACTCGTCTCGTCGGTCGACGTCTCCGTCTCTTCGAGGAGAGACAGCGTCTCTTTGGGAGCCCCGGCCATGATTGAACCTATCACATGCTACGGAATCGCCCGCTCGGTCGTTCCTCGCGATATGACTTCGAGGGCTTATGAACCTGGACCTCGTGGTCTGTCCGGCATGTCGCACCGCGAGCGAGGGCCGGATCGACGTGCGAACTCTCGAGCGGACGGGCGACATCCTCTCGTGCGAGTGCGGGCGCAAGTACCCGATCGTCGACGAGGTTCCGATCGTGATGGCGCACCCCCACGCCTACCTGCGCAGCGAGATCGCGACGGTCGTCGAGCGCGAGCTCGCGCCCGAGGTCGCCGCGCTCCTCGTGGAGGGCGGCCCCGACGACGCGCCCTATGCGAGGTTGCTCGAGCACCTCTCCGTCTACATCGACGCGCATTGGGGCGATCGCGCCACGCCGCCCGGCGACTTCGGCGGTGACGCGCTTCGCCAGAAGATCGCCGAGCGCGCCCACGATCGCGTGGACCTGGCGGTGGAGCTCGGCTGCAGCGTCGGTCGCTTCATCAGCGAGCTCGCGGCCGGCGCGTTTCATGTCGTCGGCATCGATATGCACGCCGGCGCGATCCGCCGCGCTCGCCGCATCCTCGACGGAGAGCGCGTCTCGTTCGGGCGACGGATCGCGGGTCGCCACTACGAGCCCGCGGTCGTCGACGCGACGGATCGTGCGCTGCCGGCGGATCGCCACACGCTCGTATGCGGCGACGCGCTCGACCCTCCGCTGATCCACGGCATGTTCGGCCGCGTCGTCGCGCTGAACGTGCTCGACTCGGTCAGCCAGCCGCGGCAGCTCATCGACGTGATCGACGGGCTCTGTGCGAGAGGCGGCGAGGTCATCCTCACCTCGCCGTACGCGTGGCAATCGACGGTGATGGCGGACACCGAGCGGCTCGGCGGCGCCGACCCAGCGGCAGAGATCACGCGCATCTTTCGCGACGGTATCGATCTGCGCGCGCCGTATGTCATCGAGGACGAGTGCGACCTGACCTGGACGCTGCGCCGGGATGCGCGCTCGGCGGTGGTGTACCAAACCCACTACCTCCGGGCCCGAAAAACCTAACCGACCGAGGAACGTGGCGGCTTTACGGCCGTACAAGGGTGGAGGACAATTCCTGGATGCCACCCCTTTCGTTCATCAAACCCGCTGGGAACCTCGTGTTCTTCGCGAAGGGGCACAAGCTACCCATCCAGTGGCAGAACCCGTCTGGCAGCGCCGCGCAGCAGTTCTCCGACGCGTTCAAGCCCAACGAGAAGGCCGCGATCCCGCAGCTCATCCCGCCGTGGTTCGTACCCGCGATTCCGGGCAACAAGTACAGCCAGGATAGCTGCGACACGATCGGCAAGGGCTTCAAAGAGCTCCACGACACCATGCTCGACGCCGTCGGCTTCGCGCACAACATGTGGAAGCTGCAGGCCAAGTTTCAGGACATCAAGATCAACGCGGTGACCGCTCTCGGTGCGCCGGGCTGCCTCAACGGCCCCGAGCTCGAGAGCTTGATCAAGAACGCGCCGATGTGCGCGGCGTTCACCGGCAACAAGGCGAAGTATCGCGATGCGGTCGCCAAGGGCGTCTCGAAGTGCTTCAAGGACTGGCAGGACAACGTCACGGTGCCGGGCTTGCCCTGGTACCCGGCGTTCGCCGCGTTCCCCGGTCCGATGGCGCCGCCGATGCCCAACGTCCCCACACCGCTCATCGCGTGTCCGTCGCCGATGATGTCCAGGATGGCCGCGCCGATGGACATGAAGAGCGAGATGATCAACGCGCTCGACGGTGGTCTCAAGAACAAGGATCCCGACAAGCATCACGAGACACTGTTCGATGCGATCGCGACGGTCGTGTCCGCGGCGTTCATGATCTGGTTGCCGAGCCAGCAAGTGATCGGCGTGATGGGCAAAGGTCCCATCCCCACGTTCGCGCCGCCGTACGTTCCCGTCGGCCCCGTCGTGATGGGTGACGTTCTCCCGATTCCCGGTCACCTCGCGACGTGACCATGCTTTCGGTCGAGAGCTGGAATCTCGACCAGCTCGCTGCGCGATGGCGATCGGCGACCCCGTTTCCCTACGTCACCGTGGACGACGTGGTCGACGCCGAGACACTGGAGACGCTGCGGCGAGCCTCCTCGGCGGAGCCGCACTGGCCCAATCGCGGCGAGATCTACGACTTCATGGCCTCGCACGAGACGGTCATGCATCCCACGCTGCGAGCGTTGCAAGAAGAGCTCGGGTCGGCGCGCGTGCTCGACGCGGTTCGCGCGATCAGCGGACGTCCTGTGGGGAGCGCGAACCTGCGCTCCTATGTCTATCAACCTGGCTCGTACCTGTTGCCGCACTCGGACTCGCGCTCGGACGTCGGCCGCCTCGTCGCGTACGTGCTCTACATCTGGATCGACAAGTGCGAGGGCGGCGAGCTCGAGCTGTTCGCGTGCGAGATGAACGGAGACGAGCTCCTGCACGCACGATCGGCGCAGCTGATCGAACCGCGCAGCAATCGCCTCGTGCTGTTCGATGTCTCGAACGCGTCGCTCCATCAGGTGCGCGAGGTGCTGTCGGGGATGCGCGTCTCGCTGACCGGCTGGTTCCTCGCATGATCGGCGAGCGCGACACGACGACGGACAACGAGCTGCGCGCGCAGTTCTTGGCCAATCGTTGTCACCACGTGCTGCTCGCCGGCTTCATCGCGGATGCATCGCCGCTTCGCGCGCTCGTCGACGCGGCGGGCTGGAGCGTGTTCGACGAGCCGGACCGCGGGCGTTACGAGGTCAACCGCACGTTCGTCGAGGGCGACGTGTTCGCTGGCATGTGCGCCACGGCGGAGGCGATCGTGGGTCGACCGCTTCGCGTCGAGCGCGCGGCGTGGCTGCGTTTTCGCCACCGTGACTACCAGCTGACCAAGGACGATGCGCGCGAGCGACCTCTCGTCGGAAGACACGTCGAGCTGCTCTACGACTTCTCGGCGGCGATGCTCGGCACCGGCGAAGTGGTCTACACGGACGGCCACGAGAGCTGGGTCGTTCCGCAGATTCCGAGCGTGATCGCCCTCGTCGAGCGCGAGCCCTGGCTGTACCGCTACGCACGCTACTTCACGCACTCCGTCGGTGACGCGCTCGTGTATCGGTTGCGCCTGACGCTCGTGGACCGCGACATGGCGAGCGCGGAGTAGACTGGAGCCAGCGTGGCGCGCGTCTTTCTCCTCAATCCTCCGTCGCCGGAGCCGGTGCAGTCGCCGCTGCTGTCGTTCTGTCACCTCGCCGCGTCGCTGCGTTGCGGGGGGCACGAGGTCGCGCTTCACGACGCGAGCGCCCCGAACGCGCCGCGCTCGCACGACGAGATCAGCGAGCTCATCGCGCAGTTCGCGCCCGACTTCGTCGGCATGCACCTGAAGACGCTGTACGTGCAGCCGGCCTACGCGCTCGCGAAGGAGCTCGCCGAGCGCTTCGTGCTGGTCGCCGGTGGGCCACACGCGACGATCGTTCCGTCGGAGCCGCTCGCACACGGCTTTCGCTGGGTGATTCGCGGCGAAGGCGAGGACGCGCTCGTCGAGCTCGCCGACGTGTTCGACGGCAAACGTGAAGCCTCGACGGTCGCCGGGCTGTCGTGGATGCAGCGCGGAATGGAGCGCCACAACCCGACGCGTCCGTTCAACACGGAGCTCGATCGCCTCGCCCCGCCGCTGTCTGCGCTCGATCTGTTCGATCCGAGCTGGTACCGGTTCGCGCCGGCGCGCGGCCGCGTGTTCCCGCCCGTCGGTATCTTGTCGAGCCGTGGCTGCCCGCAGGCGTGCACATTTTGCTCGAACGACGTCACGGGTCGCAAGTTCCGCTATCGCTCGGCACCGTCGGTGGCCGCCGAGATCGCGGAGCTCACGAACGACTACGGGCTCACTGCGTTCTCCTTCTTCGACGATTCGTTCGCTGTGGGTCGCCGCCGGGTCACCGAGCTCTGCGACGCGATCGTGCGCACGCAGCTACCGATCGCGTGGACGTGCACCGCGCATCCCGCGCACCTCGATCGCGAGGTCATCGCCGACATGAAGCGCGCGGGCTGCACCGGCATCGACATCGGCATGGAGAGCGCCGATCCGGGAATGCTCGTGCGCATCGGCAAGGGCGTGAAGGTGGAGCGCGTGCTGGACGTGCTCACCTGGGCCGCCGAGCTCGGCGTGCACACCGTCGTGAACCTGATGTTCGGCTGGCCCGACGAGACCGACGCGGAGCTCGAGGCAACGATCGCGTTCATGGATCGCGCGGCACCGGTCGCCGGCGGGTTCAACGCGCGCGGCGTCGTGGTCCCCTACCCTGGCACCGAGATCTACGAGCAGAACCACGAGCGTTTCGGCTTCACGCAGTGGTGGCTGCGCGAAGCACCGCTCGAGTACGTGCCGTTTCCGACGAGCTGGGACGAGGCGGAGATCGTTCGCGCGTACGGTCACGATCCGGCGCTCGACCGAAACTTCTTTCGCCATCCGCCGCATCGCGTGGAGCGGATCCGCGACGCGTTGCGCACGAAGGCAGAGCGCACGATGGCGATCCAGCTGCGTCGCGTCGCCGATGCTGCCGGCGTTCCGGCCGCGGGCGCTCGCTAAGGCTGCAGGCCCTCGGCGAGCAGCGCTGCCTTCACCGACGGACGCTGCACGAGCGCTTGGTAGTACGTCGCGAGCACGGAGGACGGCAGCTCGAACGACAGCCCGCGCTGCCACGTGCGCAAGATGTAGAACAGATACGGATCGGCGACGCTGAAGTCGCCGAGGAGGAACGAGCGCGTCGCGAGGTGCTGCGCCACGTACTCGAGCCGGCTCTTCAGCCGATCGCGCAGGATCGCTTTGTACGAGTCCGGTGCTTCGGTGCGCATGAACGGCGCGATCTGCTTGTGCAGCTCGGACGCGATGAAGTTCAGCCACTCCTGTAGCCGCACGCGCTCGAGCGTCCCCGGCGGCGGCGCGAGCTTTCGCGACGGATCGAGATCCGCGATGTACTGCACGATCGCGGCGCCCTCCGTGAGCAGCTCGCCGTTCTCGAGGATCAACGCGGGGATCTGTCCCTTCGGATTGAGCGCCGTGAAGTCACTACCGTCCTCGAGCTTCTTGCTCTTGAGGTTCACCACGTGCAGCTCGAACGACGCCCCGACCTCGCGCAGCGCGATGTGAGGCGAGATCGAGCAACCACCCGCGGCGTAGTAGAGCTTGAACACGTCTACCAGCCTACGCCGCCTAGTCGGTCCACGGGCGCGCCGTCGCCGTGTAGTTCAAGTAGAACCACCACCCCGGCGTGGTGCCGTTCATGTCGAGATCGGAGCCGCTCTGGCAGTTCCCCTGCCCACCGCGCAACAGCGAGCCGAGGGACATGCCACCGACGACGGCGAGGTCGGCCGGCAGGATGATCGTGTACGCGACCGCTTCACTGAGGAAGCCGCGCAAGAGACCGTTCGTGATGCGGGTCGCTGGATTGCCTTGATACGCGCCTGCGATCTGCGCGTCGGTGAGCGTGATGTCCACGCCCGCGAGCGTGAACGTCACCGACGAATTCGTCGACACGAAGCACGTGCCTCCCGCGGGCGCCGTGGTCGTCGTGACCGCCGGCGTGTACGGACGCACGGTGCCCGCGATCGGTCCGAGGCAGGTCCCCGTGCTCTGGTTCGTTGCCATCAGCGGGACCGGCGTCGTCGCCGGGTCGTGCGCACACATCGTCGTCGAACCGTTCGGCGCCGTGCAGTCCGCGAACTGGAGCTCGACGGGTGACGTGACCGCGGCCGCTTGATTCAGCGGACGGAACACGACGACCGGCGACAGCTGGAGGAAGCCATCCATGTCCGTGTCCGTCGTGAGGTTCGTGGCGAACTGCTCGTTGATCGCGCTGCCGCTCGCGCTGTTCGTGATGTCCGCGCAGAAGATGAAGACCTGCGCGAACGCGTGCGGATCGCGGAGCGCGAGCGTGTCGAAGCGAAACGCCGTGGGAGCGCGCGTGCAGTTGTTGGTGCACGCATCGGTGTCGACCAAGTTGCCGTCGTCGCACTGCTCTCCCGCCTCGACGACGCCGTTGGGGCACACGGGCTGGCAGTCGTTGTCGTTGTTGGCGTTTGCGCCCGTCGGGCAGCAGCCATCGCCGTTGGCCGGCGCGGTGATCGGCGGGAACGCGCACGCTGCCGTGCACGTGCCTGCGTTGTTCAGCAGATTCGCCGTGCATGCGTCCGCATCGGTGCAGGTCGTCGGACAGCTGCCCGGTCCCGTCGCGATCGCGATATCGCACGTCTCGCCGGCACCGACGACGCCATCGCCGCAACCGACGCAGTCGTTGTCCTCTTGCGGCGTGGTACCGGGACGGCAGCAGCCATCGCTCGGCGTGTTCGTGGTGATCGGGGTGAACACGCACTGCGCTTGGCAGGTGTTCGCGGATATCAGCGTGTCCGTCGTGCAGCTCTCCGAGTCGTCGCACGTCGTGGGACACGAGCCGGCGATCCCCATCGTGATACCCGTATCGCAGAGCTCGCCCGCCTCGAGGATCCCGTTGCCGCACATCGCCGTGCAGTCGTCGTCGGTGTTGGCGTTTGCGCCGTCGGGGCAACAGCCGTCGCCGTCGATCGGCGCGGTGATCGGCGAGAACTCGCAGGTGGCAGCGCACTCGGATCCCGCGAGCGCATCCGTGGTGCACGCATCGTTGTCGTTGTACGTGCGCGGACACGATCCGGCACCGCTCGCGATCGCGGTGTCGCACGCTTCGCCGACCGCGGTATCGAGCTGGCCATTGCCGCACGTGAAGCGACAGTTCTCGTCGCAGATCAGGTCGGCTTCACGATTGCCGTCGTCGCAATCTTCGCCTGTCTCCAGCTCGAAGTTTCCGCACGCCGCCGGACGTCCGTCGGGCATGCCGCTGTCGACGCCCGCATCCGATGGCCCCTTCAGGTTGTCACCGCATGCAGCGGCGACCACGACGCAGATCGCGACGAGGATCCTCATGCCGCGAGCATCGCACGCGCCGACGATCAGTCGGACACGATCTCACCGAGCATCATTTCGTGATCCGGTGAGATGTCCCCCATCGACTCCACGGCCGGCGGAGGCGGCGCTTCCACCCCACCCGTGATGGCGTACTTCGTCTCGACGCTCTCGCGGATCGGATTCCCACAGGTCGGCACATCGGCCTCGATCGGGCGCGACCGCTTGTACGCGAAGAGCGCAGCGGTTCCGAGGAGCGCGAACGCACCCGCCGCGATGATGCGGCGCTTGCGACGCGCGCCGATGCCGACCGAGCAGTCCTTGAGGAGGATCGTGCCGTCGTGGCGCTGGAAGTAGCGTGCGCACAGCTTGCCCTCCTTCTCGAGGATCAGCGCCTCGGCGTCCTCGCGCGTCATGTTCGAGAGGTTGTAGACGTTCTTGTTGCACGACCCGCAGTGACGCGTGCGGTCGTCACCCGTCATCTGGTTCCAATCCGCACGACACGGCGTCGCGACGCGGAGGTTGTCCAGCACCGGGAGCTTCGCCTTGGTGCGCGCTTCTTCGAGCAGGCGCGCGGCCTCGTTGACCTCGTTGGTCTTCTGCGCGAGCTCGGCGGCGAGAGAGTCGTGGCGGGCGGCGAGCGCGTCGACGTCGTTGCGATAGGCGGCCATCCCGGGTGAAACGCCCGAGACGCTGCACGGGTCTGCGCGCGCTACTTCTTGGTGCCGGCGCTCGAGTACAACGCCGGATCCACGTGGGATGGCGCGGCTTTACTCTCGGCGACGGTGAACGACTCGGCGTCCGAGGGGAACGCCTGGGTGCGCACGTCGGAGACGTAGTGCGCGACCGCATCCTTGATGGTCTGGCCGAGGCCGGCGTACCGGCGCACGAAGCGCGGCTTGAACGTCTCGTCCATGCCGAGCATGTCGTACGAGACGAGCACCTGGCCATCACAGCTAGCGCCCGCGCCGATGCCGATCGTGGGGACGGAGATCTGCGCCGTGATCTCGCGCGCGATGTCCGCCGGAATCGCCTCGAGGACGATGGAGTACGCACCCGCTTCCTCCAGCGTGCGCGCGTCCTCGAGCAGGCGATCGCGACCGCCCGGATCGCGGCCCTGCACCTTGAAGCCGCCGAGCTGATGGTAGCTCTGCGGCGTGAGGCCGATGTGACCCATGACGGGGATGCCCGCCGAGACGAGACGGCGAACGAGCTCCGCGTGGACCGCGCCGCCCTCGAGCTTGATCGAGTGGCAGCCGCCTTCCTTCATGAGCTTGCCGGCGCTCGTGAGCCCCTGTTCGATCGACGCCTGGTAGCTCATGAACGGCATGTCGCCGACGACGTGCGCGCGGCGCGCTCCGCGGACGACGGCGCGCGTGTGATACGCGATCTCGTCGAGCGTGACCGGCAGCGTGGTGTCGTGGCCCTGGATGACCATGCCGAGGGAGTCACCGACCAGGAGAACATCGGCGCCTCCTTCGTCGAGGAGCCGCGCCATGGTGGCGTCGTACGCGGTGAGCATGGCGATTCGTTCGCCTCGCTCTTTCATCTGCCGCAGTGTGTGGATGGTGACGCGACGAGTGGTCGTCTGCATTCCGTCCTGCCTTTCGATTGTCCGTCCGCCGCGTAAGTCCCGCGCCGAGAATCCGGCTACGGGCTTCGTTGGCTTCTGAGGCCGTCTATAGCACCGATATCACGTCGATGCATCACCCCAACGCTACCGCTGCTGGGACAGCCAGGCGTCGATGAGCGGGCGCAGCTCCGCGGCGGACTTGTTGACGTCGATGTCGATTGTCGTCCCCGTCATCTCCTCGAGCGCGCGGCGGGCATAGAACCGCACGAGCGGGTACTCGTGCGCCATGTGCGGCGCGACGAGCGCGATGGCCCCCGGCAGCTTCGCCATCGACATCATGGCGACGGCTTGCTCGTGCGGCTTGCCGCGGACGAGCGTCGCGCGCATCACGTTCACGCCGAGGTCATTGCCGTAGAGCTTCTTCAGCGCGCGTCGATCGATGGGCTTTCGGTACCACTCCTCCATGGTCTTCGCGATCGACTCGACGGACTTGTCCGCGTGGCACAGCGCGCACTCGAGCGGACGATCACCCGCGACGCGCTTCGTGTCGTTGGGTGAGCCGATGCGGTGATAGCGCACGAGCGCGTAGTCGAGCCCCATGTTCTTCTTCGGCATGTGGCAGCCGATGCACGCGTTGCCCGCGCTCGTCGGCGCGTGATGCGAGTGCGCGGCTTGCGCGGCCTCGCTGGCGTACGACGGATGGCACCCGACGCAGAGCCTATTGCCCTCGGTGGTCGCGAGCCGCTCGAGCGCGGCGCTCGGATCTTGCGAGTGCGGGTCGTGACACGTGGTGCAGGACATGTCCTTCGCGCAACCGCCGAGCTGGTAGTCGCGGCCTTCGCCCGAGTTTGTCGTCGAGCCACCCGGATCGCGCTTGCGGTCGCCGCCTTCCCACGTCCACGGATAGCGCGTGAACAGCACCGTGTGACACTTCGCGCACGTGCGGTTGATCCACTGCGCGCGCGTGGGTGTCGTATGGTCCGCGGGCTCCACGCGCACGAGCTGGCTCGCGACGGCGTACGTCGGAGCCGCGGCGGTGTTCTCGACGTGCTCGCGCGATCCGTTGTGACACGCCTCACAGCCGATGCCGACCTCGACGAGCTTGTCCCCGGCGAGCCGCGTCTTGGTCGCGGTCGCGGCGGCCGGCAGCGTCGCGCGCAGCGAGTCGTTCTCGGCAGGAGCGCCGCCGAGGAAGGCGATCTCGCGCTCGAGCGCGGCGACGAGCTGCGGCTCGTCGTGCGGCGTCACGCGCCAGAGCAGCGACTGCGGCAGCACGCGGTCGGAGAGCTTGCCTTGATACGACGGTAAGCCCGGACCGTAGAGCTCGTCGTAGAGCATCGTCGCGAGTGGCAACGTGTTGTGGCACGGGATGCAATCGTTCGCCCACACGCCGCGCGTGGACATGCGCGGCCGCTCCTTGACCATCACGGAGTAGCCCTTGTAGCGCCACGACTTCGTCGAGAACACGTACGTCGCGGGCAGCACGCGCTCGACGCCGCAGCCCGGCGCCGTTCCTGTCATGTCGATGCCGATCGCGCACGTGACCGGGTCGCGCGCGCCGGTCACGTCGACGCCGACAAAGTCTTCGCGATAGCGACCACCGACGACCTTGGTCACGCGAAACCGCGTCACCTTGCCGCCGCTCGCGACCCGTATGAAGCGCGCACCACCCTCCATCTCCATCGTCGCGGTGTCGGTGCCGACTGTGAGCGTGGTGCCATCGAACGGCGCGCGGATCGTCGCCGTGGCCGCGTCGCGCGTCATGTTGCGCATCGGCGACTTCTCCCACTCGTCGTAGATCTTCGCGTGACAGTCGCCACACCCCGACGAGCCCGCGTAGTCGGAGCGCAGGATGTTGCTCGTCACGCCGCCCGGGTTCAGCACGCTCGGGCTCGTATCGCGTGACGGAGAGCACGCGGCGAGGAGCGCCAATACGACGAGAGAAGCGCGAGCCACGCCTCGCTATATCAGGCTTTGAGCTTCTTGCGCGCCACCACGAGCTCGACCTCCTGATCTCCGCGACGCAACGTGACCGACACCGTCGTGCCGGCGACGCCACGAATGCGAGAGACAGCACCGTCCATGCCGAGCGTCTCGATCGGAGCGCCGTCCACAGCGATGACGCGATCGCCCGCGACGATGCCCGCACCGGCGGCGCCGCTCTCGGGCATGACCAGCTCGACGACGAGTGACTCGTGGTCGGCTCGCAGCTTCACGCCGATGCCGACGAGCTCGAGCGTGGGCTTCTCGCCGGCAGCGAGCTTGGTGAGCGGAATGATCAGCGGGCCGAGCGTGGTGCCGTCGGTGGCGATCAGGCCCGCCTCGATCTTCGGGTGGTAATCCCCCGCGCCGACGCTGATCGACAGGGGCCCGGGTGGAATGCCGGTGAGCTCGAACGTGCCGTCCTCGCGCGTGACCGTGCCGGCGTTCGCGGGTGTGGTGCTCGCGCCGCCGCCCGCTGCTTCGCGCATGATGCGCGCGTAGCTGAGGGGTGCGCCGGAGATGGCATCGATCACCTTGCCGGTCAGCGTGGCGCCTTCGCTGACGACGATCCGCGCGTCGCGCTCGCCTGCCGCCACCACCGTCGGTGCGCTCGGCGCGAGGCCGCTCGCCGATGCGAGGACCTCGTATTCGCCGTTGACCACGCGCACGCGGAACCTGCCGTCGGGCTCGACGATCGATCGCGCGGTGACGAGCTCGCGCACGACGCCCATCCGGCGCATCACGAGGAGCGTGTACGCAGGCACCGGCTCACCGGTCGTTGTCTCGACGCGACCGCTGAGGATGAAGCCGGGATCCATCACGAGCGTCACGTTCTTGGTACCGCCGGCGACGCCGACCTTGGCCATCGTCGCGTGCTCGGGCGCCTCCGCAGCGACCGTGTACAGATCGCGATCCACGCCTTCGAGCACGAACGATCCGTCGGGCCCCGTCGTCGCGAATGCCGTGGCGCGCGGCGCGATGTCTCGGGTCGCCGTGGTCGACCGGGGAGCGTTCTCCGGCTGCGCGCGCACGAGGACATCGGCGAGCGCGACGCCGTCGAGATCCACGACCTTGCCGGTGATCTTCCCGTCGCGCGCCGCGGCGTCGCCGAGCTCGATCACGAGTTGCTTCGTGATCGCGACGTCGTTGTCGAGCCGCGCCCATCCGCGCTTGCCACCGCGCGATGCTTCGAACACCGCGTCGTCGGCCGCGTGGAACACGAACGTGCCGTCCTTGGTAGTGGTCCACTCGGTCTCGAGCTGCTCGATCGTCTGCTCGCCGCTCGGAGTTCCGAGGAGCTTCACCTTCGCGCCTGCGACCGGTGCGCCCGTCGCGTCGACGACCTTGCCGAGATAGTCGATCGCCGGGAACAGAAACACCGTGATGCCCTCGACGGCGCGATCCTTCGCGAGCTCGACCTGCACGGACGAGTGCAAGAGCTCGGGCGCGTACGGCAAGAACCCCTGCGCGACCACCGCCGTGAGGATGAAGCGCCCCGGCGATGGTGGCGCGAGCTCGAAGCCGCCCTGCTCGTTCGAGCGAACGGTCATCGCGCCCGCGTCGCCGGTGAACGTCAGCTCGGCGTTACCGACGCCGCTACCGGTGGACCAGTTAATCACGCGACCCGCGATCGCGCCGCCCGGTGCGGGGCGTGTCTCGATCGTCGCGCGGCCTTGGCCGGGCAGCGGATCGACGACCGGCGTCGGTGTGGCCGACGATCCGGTCTGCGCGGGTGTCGCCGGGTTGGACGCAGGAGCGATCGCCCCGCTGCGAGTGGAGTTTGTGGTGGTCTGCGCGGGCTTCTCGTCCGAGCTTCGCGCCTTCACGATCACGAAGAACACGGTGCCGAGCAGCGCGATGAACGCGATCAGGATCGCGACGGACGTCTTTGCCTTCACGACAGCAGCTCCTTTGACAGCGACGAATGGGACGAGGCTGCGCTTCCACGTGGGCTGCGACGTGTCGAGATCGGCGCGGAGCCGATCGAGTCCCGTCTTCAGCCTCCAGCGCACCGTTCCGGGAGGAACGCCTTGCGCGCGAGCGATCTCGGCGGCGGATTCTCCGTCGAGGTAGCGGCGGATCACCGTGGTGCGGAACGGCTCGTCGAGCGCGACGAGCGCGGCGGCGAGCCGCTCCAGAATGCGAGCGCGATCGATTCGCTCTGCGGCGGCCTCGTGGTTCTCGCCATCCGTCATGTCGTCGGGCGCCACGGCGTGCTCGCGCGCGCGGCGGCGCGAGTCGGCGCGGCGGTTCATCCGCCAGCGATTTCGCAGCACGGTCGCGAGCCACGGACGAGCGGGACGCTCGCCATCGGGCGGATGCGTGATCGCTGCGATCGCCGTGTCTTGAATCAGATCGTCTGCCTCGGTGTCGCCGTGGACGAGTGATCGCGCGAGCGCACGAAGCCCCTCCAGCTCGTCGAGTACGGCCTCCGGCGATGGCTTCACCCCCACAGCATGCCGCGGCGCTCCAGGCCGTTGGCGGGATTCGCGCTTCATCGCGGCACGCGCGCTGCAACTTCTCGGAGAACCATGGAGAGCCTATCCGAGCCCGAGAGACGCCGCGTGATGCACAAGTTCGTGCGGGAGCTGGTCCGCGCCGAGGACCGTGCGTGCGAGCACGCCGAGCGCATGAGCGACCAGTCGCCGGATTCACCGCCGACCAAGGCCCTGCGCGCGGTCGAGGAGCACGTCGAGGCGATGCGTGGCCGCCTGTATTACGTGTCATCGGGCTACGGAGTGTCGATCGCGCGCGCACGGATCCGCTCGACGCTGAGCCAGCTGCGCAACCGGGTCTACGAGAACCTGAAGGACACGATGCGCGCCTACGAGTTTGTCATCGACGATCTCCGGGAGGGGCTGACGCTCGTGCAGTCGCTCCGGCAGATGGCGCGCACCGACGGGCTCATCGGGCTCGTGCGCTGGTGCGATGACTGGCTCGACGCACGTCGCACACTGGTGCTGCGCGCGGAAGCACAGCTCTTGTGGTTCGAAGAGCGCGAACTACTCGACGACGCGTGATGGAGCGCGGCCACCGCGTGGCACGCCGATCGCAGTACCTAGAATCAGGCACACACAGGACGAACATCTCATCGGCAAATAACCAGAGAATGTTCACTCACGACGAGCATGTATCGGAGTGAAGATCGATTCGCGATGGCGAGGTCACGTCGAAACGGTCACCTGCATGTGCCCTTTATTTCCAGCGGCCGCGCTAGATCGAGTGAACGCTCGAACAGCTAGCGTGGTTGCTGCTTTTTCGGGCTGTAATCGTTTGGGGACAAACGATCATGCGGGAGTGGGTTGACCGTGAGAACGCACCTCACACTCCCTCTCGAGGCGAATTGCCCCTAAGGTGTCCGGCGTGACGGAGTGGGAACAACTCGCCGCCAGCCCGAACCTCGTGATCGCGCTCGATCTCGATGGAACCATGATCCCGTTCGCGCCCACCCCCGCGGAAGCCGTCGTCGATGGGGAGGCCGCAGCCCTTCTCGAAGAGCTGCCACTCCTGCCCAACGTCACCGTCGGCGTGATCTCCGGACGGCCACGTGGGCTCATCTCGGACCTCGTCGGCCGATTTCCACGCATCGCGTTCGCCGCCGAGCATGGAGTGTGGCGCTTCGCGGATGGTGCGTGGGACGCCGCGATGCCGCCGCTCGTCGAGCTGGACGAGATCGCGACGTCGCTCGCGGGTCTCGCGCACCGGTTCCCGGGCGCGCGGATCGAGCGCAAGTCGTGCTCCGTGTGTCTGCACTGGCGGCAGGTGGAGGCCGCGCAACACGAAGCGGTGATCGCGATCGCGGAGATGATCGTCGACGAGTGGCTCGAGACACACCGTCACCTCGAGCGACTCCCTGGCGTGGAGATGCTCGAGGTTCGCCACACGTCCGCGCACAAAGGCAGCGCACTCGGGTGGCTGCGCCGCCGCGCCCCTGCCGGCGCTCCGGTGCTCGTCATCGGCGACGATCTCACCGACGAGGACATGTTCGTCAGCCTGCGCGACGGTGACATCGGCATCCTCGTCGCGGAGACGCCGCGTCACACGCAGGCCGTGCAGCGCCTGCCCTCGCCCACGGCGGTCCATCGCTTTCTCCGGAACCTCATCGACGCACGCAAGCATCACGCTTCGTTCGCGCCGACCGCGTTTGTCGACATGGTGCCCGCGCGCACGCAGCGCCCGAATCGCGAGCCGCGGCTGCTCATCGCATCGAACCGCTTACCCGCGGCGCCGAGCATCGATCGCAAGCGCGAGGTCGGCGGCCTCGTCTCCGCACTCATCCCGGTTCTCGACGAGACCAACGGCATCTGGCTGGGCTGGAGCGGCGCCGAGCGCGACCCCGGTCTCCGCCTGCGCGTCGAGGACGGCGAGACACACACGCGCGCGCAGTTCGATTACCCGCCCACGTGGCGCGAGAAGTTCTACGCCGGCTTCTGCAACCAGAGCCTGTGGCCGTTGCTTCACGAGCTCGTCGATCGCGTGCGCTACATCGACGACGAGTGGACCTGCTACGTCGAAGCAAACGCTGCCTACGCGCGCATGGTCCTCGACGCCGGGGGCCCAACCGCCGACGCGTGGGTCCAAGACTTCCACCTCATGCTCGCGGCGCGCGAGCTACGTCGCGCCGGTCACCGCGGCCACCTCGGCTTCTATCTGCACGTCCCTTTCCCGCCGCTCGACCTGTTCCAAACCCTTCCCTGGGCAACCGAGGTCATGTCCGCGCTGCTCGAGTACGACAAGATCGGGCTCCAATCGCAGCGCTGGGCCGACAACTTCCTCGCCACCGCGCGTGGCCTCCTCGGCCCCGACGGAGAATCGCGCGCTCGCGAGCGTGTGCGCGTCATCCCGGTCGGCATCGATCCCGATCGCTTCGCCGAGCTCGCACGCCAGCCCGCGGGTCCCGAGCTCGGCGACTTCGCGCGTCTCATGGGCGACCGCAAGCTCATCCTCGGCATCGATCGCCTCGACTACTCCAAAGGAGTCCCCGAGCGACTCGAGGCCTTCGCCCGCTTCCTCGAGAAGTTTCCCGCGTGGCGCAATCAAGTCTCCTTCGTCCAGGTCTCGGTGCCCACGCGCTCCGACGTTCCCGAGTACGCGAACCTCAAACAGCGCGTCGAGACGCTCGTCGGCCGGATCAACGGCGCGTTCGGCGAAGCCGACTGGGTGCCCGTTCGCTACCTCTACCGTTCCTACGATCAGTCGACGCTGGCGCATCTGTACCGGCACGCCGCAGTCGCCCTGGTCACGCCGCTCCGTGATGGCTTGAACCTCGTGGCCAAGGAGTACGTGGCCTCGCAAGACCCGGCCGATCCGGGTGTCCTCGTGCTCTCGCGCTTCTGCGGCGCCGCCGAGCGGATGCCGATGGCGCTGCTGACGAACCCGTATCACCCCGACGGTGTCGCCACGGATCTGGACGCGGCGCTTCGCATGTCCAAAGAAGAGCGCGTCGCACAGCACGCGGCGCTGCGGCCCGCGGTGTGGGAGGACACGGCGGCGAACTGGGCACGAACGTTCCTTACGGAGCTGCGCAGATAGCCGCATTCTCGTTACTCGTGCTGCGAAGGATCGCGATGAGCCCGATGGCCGATGGCCGATGGCCGATGGCCGATGGCCGCGCGCGGCGAATATCAAGAACGTTGTCGCATGAGATCTCAGGATGCGAGTCAGTCAGCGTTGGCGTGATTCTCCGGGTTGAGGGTGACCGTAGTGGGGCAAGTTCGAACGTTTGTGTGAATGCCTGACGAGAGAGCTCGGGTTCGGTGTTCATGCCGCAGGGGCGTGATGGTTGGTGAGCAAGGGACATGTGGAGGTAGATGCGGTCGCTCCAGATCGCGGTTACCTGGAGTGCGACCGCGGTGTTCAGGCGGAGCTGCGCTCGCGCGATCCGGGAAGGCCACGATGGCGCGGGGGCGTCGTTTGATCTCGCCGTGGAGGCGTTCGAGTCCGTTCGTCGAGCGGAGTCGCATCCAGTGTGCCTTGGGGAATGCGAGGTACGAGGCCGCGTCGAGCGAGTCCGCGTGCAGCACGGCGACGAGCTCGCGGGCGAGTCGCTTCTGGTGTTGCTTGGGCACCTGCGTGAACACGTTCCGCATCAAGTGCACGGTGCAGCGCTGCTGGTGCGCCTCGGGGAGCACCTTGCGCGCGGCCGCGATGAGACCAGCGTGCTCGTCGCGAATGATGAGCTGCACGCCGGAGAGACCGACGAGCGCGATGACCGATGAGCGTCTCGGTGATCACCGAAAAGCGGCCACTCGTGATCACCTGAAAACCGGCCACTGAAGGTCGCTCGCGGGACGTTGACTGCGTCGTCGAACACATGGTTCGGCGGCGGGGATGGCGAACGTCTTGAGCGACGCGAAGCGACAACAAGTAGAAGCACTGGGCCGACTCGGCTGGACGCTGCGACGCATCCAGCGCGAGACGGGCGTGCGTCGCGAGACCGCGAGCGAGTACCTCGCGCAAAGGGAACCGCGATTCGCGGGCACGGCGGTGCCGCGCCAAAACCGGCCACTTCAGAGTCGGTGATCACCGACCTCGAACCAAAACCGGCCACTTCACCGGAGGCGATCACCGACTCCGAGACGGCAAAACCGGCCACTTCGTCGACGGTGATCACCGGCTTGGTCACGCGGTCGACGAGCTCGTGCGAGCCGTACCGCGAGCTGATCGAGCGGTGGCTCGCCGACGGCCGTCACGCGATGTCGATGTGGCAGGAGCTCGTGGAGAAGCACCGCTTCGCGGCGCGATACGCAGCGGTCCAGCGCTTCATGCGCAGCTTGCGCGACGTGCAGACGCCGGAAGCACGCGTCGTCATCGCGACGCGCCCTGGTGAAGAGGCACAGGTCGACTACGGCGATGGGCCAATGGTGCGCTTCGCTGCAACGAACAAGTACCGACGCACGCGCCTCTTCCTGATGACGCTCGCACACAGCCGCAAGTCGGTGCGCCTGCTGACCTGGCAATCGTCGACGAAGACATGGGCGCAGCTGCACGAGCAATCGTTTCGTCGCCTCGGTGGCGTCACCGCGACGGTCGTCCTCGACAATCTGCGCGAAGGCGTCATCGCGCCCGACGTTTACGATCCGCTGCTCAATCCGCTGTATCGCAATGTCCTCGCGCACTACGGCTCTGTCGCGCTGCCATGCCATGTCCGCGATCCGGATCGCAAGGGCATGGTCGAGTCCGGCATCGCGCACACGCAGAAGGCTCTGCGTGGTCAGCGCTTCGAATCTCTCGAGGACGCGCAAGCGTGGCTCGACAACTGGGACGCGCGAGGGGCTGACACTCGCATCCACGGAACCACGAAGCGACAGGTCGCGGCGATGTTTGCCGACGAGAGACCGCATCTGCGTCCGCTGCCGATCGAAGCGTTTTGCTACTATACGTTTGGCGAGCGCGTCGTCCGTCTCGACGGCTTCGTCGAAGTCATCGGCGCGTACTACGCACCACCACCTGGATGGATCGGGCGCACGCTGCGAGTGCAGTGGGACGAGACGCACGTGCGTCTGCTCGCTCCGTCGACGGGTGCGCTCCTACGCGAGCATCTCGTCGCCGATCGCGGACGTCATCGCATCCGCCCCGAAGATCAACCATCACGCACACCACCCGAAGTCGCCGCGCTGCTCGCGCGTGCGCACGGCATCGGAGCGTCCGCCGGCGCGATCGCAGATGCGATCTACGCCGATGATCGCATCGTGGGAGTCCGTCGCGTGCTCGGCTTGTGCGGGCTCGCGAGGAAACATGGCGTCGTCGCCGTCGAGCGAGCAGCGAAGGTCGCGCTCGACGCCGGCGCGCTCACGTATCGCGCCGTCAAAGCCTGTCTCACTCACCACCAGGCGGTGCCGCTCGCGCTTCGCCAGGTCGATCCACTGATCCGCGAGCTGACCGAGTACCGCGACCTCGTGTGTCGCATGACCGAAGGAGATACTCCGTGAACGTCGTCGAAATTGATCGTGCGCTGCGAAGGCTGCGCCTCTCGGGCATGGCTGACGTGCTCGAAGTCCGAATCCAAGGCGCCGCGGCCGAGCGCCAACCTCATCTCGATTCCCTGTCCGCCTCGTCGGCGACGAGCTTCTCCGTCGACAAGATCGCTTGCTCGGCCGACGCATCAAGCAAGCGGGATTTCGCGACTGCGGCAAGACGCTCGACAGCTTCGACCTCGACTTCAACAAGAAGACGAATCGTCAACTCGTGTACGAGCTCGCAACAGCGCGCTTCGTCGGAGCGACGCGAAGATGTGCTCTTCCTCGGTGCACCGGGAACGGGCAAGAGCCATCTCGCGCAAGCGCTCGGCCTCAGCGCGATTCAGCAAGTGCATCGCGTGCTCTACCGCGAAGCGCACGTGCTGCTCGAAGAGCTCGCCGCCGCGAGTCTCGAGCGCAAACGCAAAGAGGTCATGACCGACTTCGCCACCGTGCCTCTGCTCGTCATCGATGACCTCGGCATGCGGAAGCTGCCGACGA
>JAEYYV010000128.1 GCA_023428295.1 Pseudomonadota bacterium | reverse complement strand
GGCGCGTACTCTCGTCGAGCTCGGCCGGCACGATCGCGCGATCGAGCTGACCACGCCGCTGGCTGCGGCGGATGACCGCGACGCTGTGGTGGCGGTGACCCTTGGCATGGCGCGCGCGGCGCGGCATGAATGGCCCTTGGCGGTCGCCGCCTACGAACAAGCACTTCGCGTGAGTCCGTTCGATCCGACTACCCGCTGCGGTCTCGCCGAGGCGTATGGTCAGACAAACGATCCTCGCGCGGCACGTGAACGCAGCGCGTGTGACGAACTGAAGAACTGACGAACGAACTGAACGAACCGACCGACGAACTGACGGACAACGAGTGCGCCAACCCCGACCCACACCCACGCAGGGACAACCGAAGCTCGCGGGAGTTACTCCGCTGCACGCGGACCCCGAGCAGTTGCCGCTCGCGAGTGAAGAAGTCACCACCATTCGTGGGGACGTGATGCGCACCGACGTCTCGCCGGTCGTGCCGTCTCCGCGGTCGGATCTCGAGGCGGTCCAAGAGCTCGCCGAAGCGCACGCCGAGATCGTCACGGAGATCGAGAAACGAATCATCGGTCAGCGCCGCGTCGTCGAGCAGCTGCTCGTCGCTCTGTTCGCGCGCGGCCACACGCTGTTCGTCGGCGTGCCGGGTCTGGCGAAGACGCTCCTCATCTCCACGCTCGCCGAGACGCTGAACCTGTCGTTCCAGCGCATCCAGTTCACGCCGGATCTCATGCCGGCGGACATCACCGGCACGGAGATCCTCGAAGAGGATCACGCGACGGGCAAGCGCACGTTTCGCTTCATCAAGGGTCCCGTGTTCGCGAACCTCGTGCTCGCCGACGAGATCAACCGTACGCCGCCCAAGACGCAGGCCGCGCTGCTGCAATCGATGCAGGAGTACAAGGTGACCGCGGGCGGCACCACGCACGATCTGCCGCTGCCGTTCCTCGTGTTCGCGACGCAGAACCCGATCGAGCAAGAGGGCACGTATCCGCTGCCCGAAGCGCAGCTCGATCGCTTCATGTTCCAGGTCGACGTCGACTATCCGACCGAGGCCGAGGAAGAGGAGATCGTTCGTCAGCAGACGAGCGATCACCGGCCCGAGCTCGTGCGCGTGCTATCTCCGCAGCGGATCCTCCAGCTGCAAGAGCTCGTGCGCCGCGTCCCCGTCGCGGATCACGTAGTGAAGTACGCGGTGGCGCTCGCGCGCTCGACGCGGCCCACGTCGCCGAACGCGCCGTCCTTCATTCGCGAGAGCGTGTCGTGGGGCGCAGGTCCGCGCGCGTCGCAGTTCTTGATCCTCGCGGCCAAGGCGCGCGCGATCCTCGACGGTCGCTTCGCCGTGGCGATCGACGACGTGGCAGCCCTCGCGCGCCCGACGCTGCAGCACCGCTTGATCCTCAACTACCGCGCCGAGGCGGAAGGGTTGCGCCCGGGAGACCTCGTCGATCGACTGCTGTCGGTCGTGACGCCCTGAGGACGTAGCGTGCCGACGCTGCCCGAGAAGATCGATCCGGTCCAGCTAGCGCGCCTCGGCAGCTTGCCGATCAAAGCACGCGTGATCGTCGAGGGGGCGCTGTCCGGCATGCATCGCGCGTCGCTGCACGGATCGAGCGTGGAGTTCGCGGAGCACAAGGAGTACTCGCCCGGCGACGAGCTGCGCCACGTCGATTGGAAGGCGTACGCGAAGGTCGATCGCTACTACGTGAAGCAGTTCGAGCAGGAATCGCAGCTCACGATCTATCTCGTGCTGGACGCGTCCAACTCGATGCGCTTCGCGGGTGGAGGCATCCCGAAGATCGAGTACGCGGGGCTCTCGCTCGCCGCGCTCGCGTACCTCTCGATCCAGCAGCAGGACAAGGTCGGGCTCGTCGCGAGTGGTGACAAGGCGATCGAGACGGTGGTGCCTCCCCGCGCACGCTCCACGCACCTCCACGATCTGCTCGCCGTGCTCGACACGCTGATGACGCGCGGTGGTGCAGGCGACGAATCGCCGGCGGTCGCGCTGTCACGCATCGCGGAGCTCACGCGGCGGCGCAAGGCGCTGATCGTGCTCGCGTCGGACCTGTTCGATGCGAGCGACGAGACGCTGAAGATGCTCGCGCTCCTGCGCGCGCAGAAACACGACGTGAGCGTCTTGCACGTGCTCGATCCG
Organism: Pseudomonadota bacterium; assembly: GCA_023428295.1. Lineage (GTDB taxonomy): Bacteria > Myxococcota_A > Polyangia > Haliangiales > Haliangiaceae > JABFXX01. The sequence continues at coordinate 6,001 of JAEYYV010000128.1, read as the reverse complement.
CACGAGACCACGTTCCCGTACGACGGGCTCACGCAGTTCGAGGCGCTCGAGTCGACGAACAAGATGCTCGTCAATCCAGCGGCCATCAAGCGCGAGTACCTCGAGCGCATGGATGCGTTCCTGACCAAGACGCGCGGACAGCTCTCGTCGGCGGGCGTCGACTATCACTTCACGACCACCGATCGATCGCTCGAGCTGACGCTGCTCGATCTCGTGATCCAACGATCCAAGCTCGGCCCGGGCCGACGAGCAGGCTGATGGGATTTCTCGCGCCGCTCATGCTCCTCGGTCTCGCCGCACTCGCGGTGCCGATCACGATCCACTTGATCGGCAAGAGTCGCGCGCGCGTCGTGAAGTTCGCGGCGCTCGACTTCCTGCTCGCGACCAAACGCAAGACCGCACGAAGTCTGCGCCTCCGCGAGCGACTGCTGTTCGTCGTGCGCCTGATCGCGTGCGCCGCGATCGCCCTCGCACTCGCCAAGCCGTTCACGTCGTGCGAGCGCAAGGGCCCGCAGGTCACGCGTGGGCCCCAAGCGGCGGTGCTCGTCGTCGACGATTCGTTCGCCTCGGGTTACCTGATCGAGGGCAAGCCGTGGCTCTCGCGCGCCACCGCCGAGGGCCGCAAGATCCTGCAGCAGCTCGGGCCGCTCGCGGAGGTCGCGATCGTGCGCGCGTCGGAAGGCGCGGATCATCCGACGGAGCTCACGCGCGATCACCTACGCCTTCGCGATCAATTGATCGCCCTCGAGCCGAGCGCCCGTCCTGCGGACACCACGCGCGCACTCTCGCGCGCCGCGCAGCTCCTCGCTGCATCGAGCCACACGCGCAAGACGGTCTACTTGATCTCGCTCGTCGCGAAGTCGGGCATTCGCCCTGACGATCCACCGTGGGGCAAGGATGGCCCGGCGCTCGTCACGGTCGACCTGCGGCCCGACGAGATGCCAAACCTCGCGGTCGTGTCGCTGCGCGTCGAGCCAGAGCCCGGCGCGGGCTCGCGCGGTGTGTCGTTCGCCGCCGAGGTCGCCAACTACAGCGACACGCCGGCCAAGAACGAGCTGTCGTTGACCATCGCGAACCGCGTGGTCGCGCGCGGCACGCTCGAGATCCCGCCGCACGAGCGCCGCACCAAGCGCTTCCTCGCGACGCTGCCTGCCGGCGCGCGCGCATCGGACGCGATGATCTCGCTACAGGGCGACGCGCTCTCGATCGACGACCACCGCTGGGTGCGCGCCTCTCTGCGCGACGAGGTTCGCGTGCTGCTCGTCGATGGCGATCCGCGCACCGTTCGTCTCGACGACGAGCTGTTCTACGTGCACGCCGCGCTGCGCCCCGGAGATCGCGAAGACTCGGGCACGCAGATCCGCACGATCACGCCCGACGAGCTCGCCGGCATGGACCCGCGCGGAAAGGGCACGGCCGCGACGCTCGACCTCGCCGACTTCGATGTCATCGTCCTCGCCAACGTCCCTGCCCTCTCGCCGGAACGCGTGGACGCGCTCGCGAAGTGGATCAAAGCTGGCGGCGGCATCCTCGTCGCGCCAGGCGACAACTTCGACGCGGCGGCCTACGACCGCACGATGCTGCCGCTCCTGCCGCAAGCGCTTCGCGATCCGATCGACACCACGTGGGGTGCACAGGAGAACGATCGCGACAGCCGCGCCCTCCACCTCGTGAAGTGGGAGGCCGACCACCCCATCTTCGCGCCGTTCACCAAGAGCGGCGCCGAGTTCGTCGACGCGAAGTTCTACAAGGTCGCGCTGCTCGGCCCGACGACGCAGACCGCCGATCGCAAGGTGCTCGCGCGCTTCACGAACGGCGCGGCAGCACTCGTGGAAGCATCGATCGGCTCGGGCCGCACGCTGCTCTTCACGTCCACGCTCGATCGCGACTGGAACGATCTTCCGATGCACCCGGGCTTCCTCCCGCTCATGCAGCAAGCCGTGCGTCACCTCGCGCGCAAGCACGCCGCCTCCGGCGAGCGCGATCACATCGTCGGCTCGTCGGTCGTGCTGCCCGCTGGTGATCTCAAGCGCCTCGAGGTCCGCGGCCCCGAGAGCCTCGGTGCGGTCTTCGAAGGCGATCGCATCGCCGGGCGCTCGTCCGTCCGCTTCTCGCGCACCGAACGCCCGGGCATCTACCGCGTCGTCGGCACGGATCAAACAGGCGCCACCCACGAGCGCGACGAGCTCGCGTTCGTCGTCAACATCGACGCGAGAGGCTCGGACCTCACGCCCGCCGCCGACGAGCAACTCCCCGCCTCCGGCACGGGCGCCGGCGGGACACCCGCTGACGCCGAGCGGCGCATCGAGCTGTGGCACGCGCTCGCGGCCGCCCTGCTCCTGCTGCTGCTGATCGAGGGCTTCCTCGTCCAGCGATAGCGCGGTTACAGCTCGGGCTCGATGCACACGAGACGGTTCGCGAGCCGGTCGGCCACGTACAGCACGCTGCCGTCGGGCGAGAACGCGAGGATGTTTCCGTCGTAGTTCGTGAGCGAGAGGCCGCTCGCCAACACCTCCGGTGTTCCCTGCGCGTCCACCGACACGAGCTCGCCGGTCGCCCAGCTCGCGAACACGACCTTGCCGCCAAATGGCCCCGCCGGTGCGACGGTCACCGCGTGAATGCCGGGTTGCCCGCTGATCACGGTGCGTCGCTTCTCCCGTCGCATCGATCTTCGTGATCGTGTCGTCGCCCGCGAAGCCACCACCTGCAGGCCGCGACGCGAGCAACCCACCGCTATACAGCGCGCCGACACTTGTATCGAACGCGATGCCCTCCGCGCCCGCGAGCTCCGAGAAGTCCGTGCCCACGCCCGCCGCGTCGAACGCGCCCCAATCGACGCCGGTACCGTCGGTGTCGCCCGTGACATACAGCTTGTTGCCGTACGCTGCGTTCGTCGAGAACGCCATGCCGTAGATGTCGTCGAGGCCCGGCCCCGGCCCCGTCGTGAACTGTGTGGCCGTCCCGTTCGGCGCCACGCGGAAGATCGTCGCGTCGCCATCGCCGTCTCCGCCTTGGTCGCCCACGTAGAGATTGCCGTCGAACAGCGACTGCGCATCCCACGTGATCGTGGTGAGCAGCCCCGCCGTCGTCGGCCACGCCGCCGCGGCGACGAGCACCGTCGTGGCTCCGTCGGTGGGATCGACTGCACGCAGCGTACTGTCGGCCTGGTTGACCACGTAGACTTTTCCGTCGAAGGCACCGCCCGCCACGATCGCAGCCACGGGTTGCGCGAGCCCATCGCCCGCGTCGGCGATCACGACGGCGTGAAGCCCCGCCGCCAAGGTCCACGTCGGCGCCTCGGTGAACGCGCCGCAGTTGTACAAACGAGGCGGCGTGTCGATGGCCATATCGACGGGCATATCGATCCCGGCGTCGTCGTTGCGTGCGTCATCGGCGAGCGGAGCGTCCGGCGATTTACCGCCGCCATCGTCGCCGCACGCCGCGAGAAGGATCACCACCCAGCTAGCCCGAAACATGTCTCGCTTCTACCAGATGCGAGGCGTAGAAGTTCCCTCGCCGTACTGCGGTTGTGCGAGGCCGTGTCGGCGCCCGCCAACACGTGGCGGCCAGGTTCGCGTGTCAGCGCCGCGCGGCGGCCTTGCCCTTCGCCGGTGCCTTCGTCGCTGCGGTGGGCTTGCTCTTACCGTTGGCCTTCTTCGGCGGCGCGACTTGTGTGTCCGGCGCTTCTGGATCGGGCGTCGTCTCTTCACGCTCCCAGATCCGGCCGGCGGCGGCGCGCTCGATGAACGCGGCGGTGGACTTCGCGTCGAGGGCGAGCACTCCCTCGTCGGGCGTCACGCCCGCGGCGTCGAGCAGCGGCTGCGCGTCACCGATAACACCGATGACCTTGCAGTGCGCGAAGGCGTCGGCGACCCACTGCTTGGCGACCGGGTCGAGCGCGAGGAGGGATGCGCTCGCGCCTGGTGCCACGACGACGGCGTCGAAGATGACCGAGGGGCCACCGCTGATCATGTGATCCGCGGGCTGTTGCGTGCCGTCGCCCGCGAGCGCGCCGCCGATCTTGGGCGCGACGATCTCGAACATGGCGCCGGCCTTCTTGGCGTCCGCGCGCACCCGCTCGAGGGTGGTGCGATCGAAGCCGTCGGCGACGAGCGCGCCGATCTTGCGCCCCTCGAGCGTGGGGATGTGGTTCGCGAGGATGGAGAGAGCCGGCGATGGCGACAGGTCGACGGGATCACGCGCGGGAGTGATCGTGTCGGCCATGCCGGTCATGCCGAGCGCGTTGGCGACCTTCTCGCCGAGCTCGCGGTCGATGATCATGAGGTGACCGAGCTGGCGCGTGCGGATCGCGATCGTCTCGACCTTCGATAGCTCGAAGGTGTAGGCGAGCTCGATGTGGCGTTGCTCGGCCGGCGTTTGCGAGCGGTAGAACATGCGCGCTTGCGAGTAGTGATCGGCGAAGGTGGCGGAGCGCTCGCGGACCTTGGTGGTCTCCGAGTAGGTCTGGCGGTGCGTCGCGAAGCCGGACGGCGTTTCGCGCGGTCCGCCCGCGAGGCTGCTCGGCTCGTAGTTGACGCGGCCGGCGTTGATCTCGTGGCGCTTGTGCCCGTCGCGCTGGAAGTTGTGCATCGGGCACTTCGGCGCGTTGATCGGGAGCTCGTGGAAGTTGGGGCCCCCGAGCCGGATGAGCTGCGTGTCCGTGTACGAGAAGATTCGGCCCTGGAGGAGCGGATCCTCCGTGAAGTCGATGCCGGGCACGAGGTGCCCCGGGTGAAAGGCGGACTGCTCGGTCTCGGCGAAGAAGTTGTCGGGCCAGCGATCGAGCACCATGGTGCCGGCGAGCACGAGCGGGAACTCTTCTTCGGGCAGGAGCTTGGTCGGATCGAGGATGTCGAAGTCGAAGTCGTCGATGCGATCGTCGGGAATCGGCTGGATGAAGAGGTCCCACGACGGGAACGCGCCCGCTTGGATCGCGGTGAACAGATCGCGGCGGTGGAAGTCTTGGTCGGCGCCGTTGATCTTGCACGCCTCGTCCCACGTCACCGATTGCTTGCCGAGCGTCGGACGCCAGTGCCACTTGATGAAGGTGGCCTTGCCTTTGTCGTCGACGAGCTTGAACGTGTGAACGCCGAAGCCGTCGATCATGCGCAGCGAGCGTGGGATCGCGCGGTCGGACATCGCCCACATCACCATGTGCTGCGACTCGGGGACGAGCGAGACGAAGTCCCAGAACGTGTCGTGTGCGGACGCGTTCTGCGGGAAGCCGCGATCGGGCTCCATCTTCACCGAGTGCACGAAGTCCGGAAACTTCATCGCGTCCTGGATGAAGAACACCGGGATGTTGTTGCCCACGAGATCGAAGTTGCCTTCGGACGTGTAGAACTTCACCGCGAAGCCACGGACGTCGCGCGGCAGATCGACCGAGCCCGCGCCGCCCGCCACCGTCGAGAACCGCGCGAACACCGGGGTCTTGATCTTCGGATCTTGAAGGAAGGCCGCGCGCGTGTACTTGGCGATTCCCTTCGCCGCTTGGAAGTAGCCGTGCGCCGCCGAGCCGCGCGCGTGCACGATGCGCTCCGGGATTCGCTCGTGATCGAAGTGGGTCATCTTCTCGAGGAAGTGGAAGTCCTCGAGGAGCGCGGCGCCGCGAGCACCTGCGCGGAGCATGTTCTGATCGTCGCTGATCGGAACGCCTTGGTTGGTCGTCAGGACGGTGTCCGTCGCGGTCTGATGCGTTTCACCGCCGGGGCCGTTCGCGATCTCGGTGTTGCGAGGTGACGATCCGTTGCTACTGCGTCCGTTCTGCTTGCGCGCCATGCGCCACAGCAGAGCATTCGCGATCGAGGTCGGAACGCGCGGCCTGCGAGATCTAACGAGTCTCTCGCTGAGCGCGGGCGCTCGTCAGCGACCCGCCAGACGGTCGGCCAATCGGCGGTGCTCGAAGCTTCCGATGACCTCGCGCGATGGCGCCGGGCGGTTCGCTTGGTTAGCCGCGTGGGCATGCTTCATCGCGCGGACGCGCTGGGCGGCGACACCGACC
>JAEYYV010000115.1 GCA_023428295.1 Pseudomonadota bacterium | reverse complement strand
GCCGACAACAACGCAGCCTGGCGCTCCAGTTCGGCCAGGAACTGTTTGCGGTGCTCGTCGGGCGTCCACTGGTTTTCCGGGAACACCGTCGTGCCGACTTGCTCGAAGTTCTTGATGATGGCGGGATCCTTCAGCGCCACCTTCAGAGCCTCATTGACCTTGGTCACGATTTCGGCCGGCGTGCCCTTCGGCGCGTAGATGGCGTTCCAAAGCGTCATGGTCATGTCTGGGAAGCCGGCTTCCTTGGCCGTCGGCACGTCCTTGATCGAGGCGATACGCTCGGTATCGGCGACCATGAATGCCTTGATTGTGCCACCCGAGATCTGTGGTACCGAGTTGGTCGACTGATCACACATCACGTCGATCTGGCCCGCGACGAGGTCGTTCATGGCCGGACCGGTGCCGCGGTAGGCGACGAAGGCGAACTTCTGTCCCAGCACCTTCTGCATCAGCAGTCCGCAGACGTGCGAGTTGGAACCGACGCCGGCGTGGCCCATGGTGAACTTGTCCGGGTTCTTCACCATCCACTCGAACAGCCCTTTGGCGTCATTGAATTCCAGCGCCTTCTTGCCGACCACCGTCATCGGACCGCGATTGATCAGGCCGACGGTTTCAAATGCGTTTTTAGTGTCGTAGCGCAGATTGTTGTAAAGCGCGGGCGCGGCGGTGATGCCCTGGTGATGCAACAGCATCGTGTAGCCATCCGGGGCTGCCTTCGAAACGCGTTCCGTGCCGGTGGTGCCGCCTGCGCCGGCGACGTTCTCGATCACGACCTGCTGGCCGAGCGTACGGCTGAGGTGTTCCGCGACGACCCGGGCGATGGTGTCGGTAGGACCACCGGCTGCGAAGGGAACAACGAACGTGATGGGCCTTGTTGGATAGCTTTGCGCGATCGCGAGGTTGGGCAGTGCCAGTGCGGCGGCCACGGCAACGCCGATGAACCCTCGGCGGGTCCACTCCAGTATCTGCATTTCATTTCCTCCGATAACTTTGTCTTGGTTTGGGCAGTGTTGTTAAGTTTGGTGATAGGGCCGGTTCCTGCCTGAATCCGGGAAATTGAGGTGACCACCCTCCGCCTGGCCACACGATCCATATTGCCATCGAGCCGATTAGGGCCGAAAACATATCTTATAAATGTGATCTAATGAAACAAGCGGCCATTAGTTTGAGCCGTGCAACCTGGGGAGCGAAAGTGTCGAATATTCCGCAGTTTCTAGTGCATAGCCCTAAAGATAACGTTGGGGTTGTTGTCGTCGAGAACCTGAAAGCCGGCACCAAGATGCTTGGCGTGATCACCGAAACCGACACCACGACGGAAATGGTTGCGAAGCACGACATTCCGATCGGCCACAAGGTGGCGCTGACCGAGCTGAAGGACGGCGATACGGTCATCAAGTATGGCGAGGACATCGGCAAGATGGTCGCTGGCGCCAAGCCGGGCGAGCATGTCCACGTCCACAATCTGAAGACGAAGCGCTGGTAAGAGCCGCGGGAGGAAACTGTCATGGCTGCTAAAAGCGGCGCAAAATCCAATCTTTCATTCAATGGCTGGCGGCGCGAGAACGGCCGCGTCGGCGTGCGTAACCACGTCGTTATCCTTCCGCTCGACGACCTGTCGAATGCGGCATGCGAGGCCGTCGCCAACAACATCAAGGGCACGATGGCGCTGCCGCACGCCTACGGACGGCTGCAGTTCGGTGCGGACCTCGATTTGCACTTCCGCACGCTGATCGGTATCGGCAGTAATCCGAATGTCGCTGCCGTGATCGTTATCGGCATCGAGGATAGCTGGACCGGCCGCGTGGTCGAGGGCATCAAGAAGACCGGCAAGCCCGTCGTTGGTTTCGGCATCGAGGGTCACGGTGACATCGCCATCATCGCCAAGGCGTCCTACGAGGCCAAGAAGATGGTGCAGTGGGCGTCCGAACTGCAGCGCGAGACGTGTGATATCTCCGAGCTGTGGGTTTCCACCAAGTGCGGCGAGAGCGACACCACCACTGGCCTGTCGTCCTGCCCGACCGTCGGCAACATGTACGACAAGCTGATCCCGCAGGGCATCTACGGCTGTTTCGGCGAGACGTCCGAGATCACGGGCGCGGAGCATATCGCCAAGGCGCGGGCGGCAACTCCCGAGATCGGTGAGAAGTGGTATCGCGTGTGGAAGGCCTATCAGGACGACGTCATCGAGGCCCACAAGACCGACGATCTCTCCGACAGCCAGCCGACCAAGGGTAATATCGCCGGCGGGCTGACGACGATCGAGGAGAAGGCGCTCGGCAACCTCGAGAAGATCGGCCGCACGTGCCGGTACATCGACGTGCTCGAGCCCGCCGAGGCGCCGGCCCAAGGACCGGGGCTCTACTACATGGACACCTCCTCGGCCGCCGCCGAGTGCGTGACCTTGATGGCGGCGGGCGGCTACGTCGTGCACACATTCCCGACGGGCCAGGGCAACGTGATCGGCAACCCGATCGTGCCGGTGATCAAGATTTCCGGCAATCCGCGGACCGTGCGCACCATGGGCGAGCACATCGACGTCGATGTGTCCGGCATCCTGCGCCGCGAGCAGACGCTCGACTCGGCCGGCGATGCGCTGATCGACATGATCGTCCGCACCGCCAACGGCCGCCTGACCGCTGCCGAGGCGCTCGGGCATCGCGAGTTCGTGATGACGAAGCTCTATCGCAGCGCGTGATGACGCATGCGGGCCGGGACTAGGCTTCCCGGCCCGATACGCCCTCTGCGGCGATGGCCTTGCATGGCGAGATGTGAATCCCGGTGACGAGTGCCGGGATGACCTTTGCGACTGGCCGAGCAGGTGACTCCACCCAGAACCCCGGGCCTTGTGCTCGGGACGATCGCGTTAGTGCAGCCGCCGGCCCGACGGGGATCATCGTTCGCGAGGCGGGGCCAGTCCCAGAA
>JAEYYV010000158.1 GCA_023428295.1 Pseudomonadota bacterium | reverse complement strand
CGCCACGCCACGCCACGCCACGCCACGCCACGCCACGCCACGCCACGCCACGATCCACGGATCGGTCGCGTGCCTCGAACCTACCGACCGAGGCGCGAGTGCCCACGTGGGCGCGACCGCTGCGATGAACGACCACCGCGATGACCACTGTCATCGATCACTCTCGGCAGCACGGGCGCCGCGCAGCGCGAGAGAGCAACACCACGAACCTGATCGCTATCAGCTCGTTCCAGCACTCGAGGTCACCGGGGATGCTCACGTTCGAGATCGATCGAGAAACACCCGGAGGCCGCATCGACGTGCAAGGTCGTCCGCGAAGCTCAGCGGAAGACGGCGCGACGTCACCCACGCCACGCCACGCCACGCCACGATCCACGGATCGGTAGCGTGCCTCGAACCTACCGACCGAGGCGCGAGTGCCCACGTGGGCACAACCGCTGCGATGAACAAAGGCCGCGATGCCCCTGTCATCGATCACTCTCGGCAGCACCTGCGCCGCGACGTCGGCCGCTCGACGACCGCCTACATCAAGATCCTTCACACCGGACCAGCACCCACGCGTGCGTTCGAGATCCATCGAGAAACACCCGGACGCCGCATCGACGGGCAAGGTTGTTCCGCGAAGCTCGGCGGAAGACGGCGTGATGTCACCCACGCCACGATCCGCGGATCGGTCGCGTGATCCTCGAACCTACCGACCGAGACACGAGTGCCAACGTGGGCGCGACCGCTGCGATGAACGACGACCGCGATGACCTGTGATCGACGGCGCCGCGACGTCGGCCGCTCGACGACCGCCCACATCAAGATCCTTCCCCCCAACGCTCGCGTTCGAGATCCTCCGGACACCGCGTCGATGGGCAAGGTTGTTCCGCGAATGCGGAAGCACGAGGATCGGCCACCACCGGCCCTTCGCCCGTAGCGCCGCGACCTCCAACGTTGCATGCTTGTCCGAGATGCGCCTCCTGTCGCTCGCACTCGTGACGTCGCTCGCGGCAGCGTGTCAGCGTCCGGCGCAGCAGCCGCTGTATCCCGCCGGCAGCGATCGCGACGAGGGGCATGGGCTCCTCGCGCGCGCGTCGACGAAGATGCTGACGAGCGACGAGAGCGAGACGGCGACGTTGCCCGATTGGCGTGCGCGGGCGGTCGAGGAAGACTACGAGTACGGCGCCGAGTATGGCGGCGACGCGTACGGCATTCCCGACGGTGCGTTCGGCGGTGCGAGCTATGCGTCGTACAGGGTGCCGCCGTGGCCGTACCCGAGCGTGAATCGGATGCCGAGCTACTCGTATCGGCAGGACCTGCGCGGCGCGATCGAAGGAACGGTTGCGTGGCGCGGCGCGACGCCAACTCTCGTCACGGCGTGTGGGACGGTCACGCCCGTGAGAACGGGGCGCGGCGGTTCGCTGCCCGGCGCGGTCGTGTACATCGAGAACGTCACGGTGGGACGCGCGCCGTTGCACGCGAGCGGTGAGATGCGTCCGCTAACGGTGGGCGGGGTGATCGTCAAGCGCGGGTGCTCGTTCGCGCCGGCGGTGCAGTTGGTGACACCGGTGCCAGCGCAGGTGACGATTCATGGCGATCGGCGCGCGAGCAAGGTCGTGGTGTCGATGCCGCAGGGCCCGACGCGAGCGAGCGAGCTCCAAGAGGCGGGGCGCCTCGCGCTGCCGATGAAGGCAGGCACGCTCATGGTCGAGAGCGAGGATGGAACCGTGGGCGCAGCGTACGTGCTCGGTCTGGAGACCCCCGCGTATGCGGTGACGGATGAAGCGGGTCACTTCCGGATCGACGAGCTCGCGCCGGGGACCTATCAGCTGGTCGCGTGGTTTCCCCCGGTCCCCACGCTGGTGAAGGGAAAGCTCGTTTACGGAGAGCCGGCGATCGTGAGGCGATCGGTACACGTGGATGGAAATCGAGCAACGCGCATCGACCTCGCGCTCGGCTCGAAGTGAAACGCGAATAGGGTGAGGCCGGCGCGACGAGCAGGGAGAGGGACTCGTCGCGCCGGCGTGTTGACTCGTGAGCAGGGAGAGCGCGCACGAGGGACGTGCCGATCCTCGGGCGATCACGCGGTGTGAAGCGCACGAGGGCGCGCACCGCGCTAGGGCCGCGAGGACGAGCAGAGTCACGATGGTGGAGGACTACTTCGCCGTGAGGGTTGTCTCGCCGGTGATCGCGAGCAGAGGCTCGAGCTTCTTGAACGTCTTGTAGCCGAAGCCTTTGACTCGCCGCAGATCCGCGGTGCGCTTGAAGCCGCCGTTCTTCTTGCGCCACGTGACGATCCGTTCCGCTTTGGACGGTCCCACCGTCGGCAACATCATCAGCTGCTCTTCGGTGGCCGTGTTCAGGTTGAGCTTGCCGCTGACGGCGCGCTTCCTCGGCGGTGAATCCTCCGCGCTCGCCTTCACGGCGAGCTGTGCGGCGGGTGGCGCCGCAGTTGCGGCGGTCATCCACGTGCCTTCCATCGCGGCGAACAGCGCGAACAACCCGATCGCCGCGACGGCGGCTCGCTTGAGTGTTGCGTAACCCATGTTCGGTCCTTTCACGCAGCGGCGTCAGAACGGAACATTGTCTGCCGACGAGGCAGAAGCGATCGCTGCGCGAGGACCCATCGGATCACCGCTCGCGCGCGCTCGATACGCCTCGCGCTCGCGCAAGTCTTGGTCATTGAGCTCGCGGATCTGCAGCTTCACCTGTTTGTTCCCCAAGGGCAGGAGGTCCATGTACACGTTGATCGACGAGTCCTTGTTCTCGAACGCGTTGCCGACGCGTGTCATGTACTCGCCCGTGCCGTCGCTCTTGGTCATGATCGCGAGCACCTTGAATCGTTTGCTATTGGTCATCTGATCCTTCTTTCCGACGACAATTGCGTCGTTCCCGGGAAGAGCAACCCGGGTGCCACCGCAAGTACGCGACCCCTCGATCATCGCTGTCCGGGAATTCCGGCCACCGGACACCCGCGGCCGGATCCCGGACACGCACCGGACACGATGCAGCTGCGGCCAACTTGCTGCGCGGTCGAGCGAGTGCGTTAGAGTGCGGCGAATGTCGCTACCGTCGCTGGGCGAGGAGACTCGTCGGATCTGCCAAGCGCTCCTGCGTCTGGACACCACGAACCCACCGGGTAACGAACGGCTGTGCACCGACTTCCTCGCGAAGGAGCTGAGCGAGGTCGGCTTGACGTCCGAGACCTTCGAGGCGGCACCGAACCGCACGAACCTCGTCGTTCGCGTCCCCGGCACCGGCAAGAAGGCGCCGCTGCTTCTGACCGCGCACCTCGATGTGGTGCCCGCGGATGCGTCCAAGTGGCGGCGACCTCCGTTCTCTGGCGACGAGCTCGAAGGGTGCCTGTGGGGCCGCGGCGCGATCGACATGAAGCACATGGCCGCGATGTCGACGGCGATCATTCGCCGCTTGGCCGCGACGCAGACCAAGCTCGATCGCGACATCATCTTCGCGGCCGTCGCGGATGAAGAGGCGGGCTGCGATCTCGGCTCGCGCTTTCTCGTCGAGGAGCATCGCTCGAAGGTGGAGGCGGAGTTCGCCCTCGGCGAGGTCGGCGGCTTCTCGCTTCACCTCGGCGACACGACGTTCTATCCGGTGCAGGTCGCGGAGAAGGGCTTCGTGTGGATCCGCGCGCGCCTCGTCGGCGAGCCGGGTCACGGCTCGATGCCCAAGCACGACAGCGTGGTCACGCGCTTGGGCGAAGCGCTCGCCGCCATCGGCAAGGCGCAGTTGCCCGTGCACTCCACGAAGTACGTGCGCGACTTCCTCGACGCACTTCGCGCGCGCCAACCCGCGTTGATCCAGCCGCTCGTGAAGCTGATCGCGCGCCCCGAGCTGCTCGCGCGCGTGATGCGGCTCGTGCCGGGCGCGTCGTTCTCGCGCAGCTTCTCGGCGCTGCTCGCGAACACGGCGTCGGCGACGGTCGTGCGCGCGGGGGAGAAGACGAACGTGATCCCGGGGCTCGCGGAGTTCGAGATCGACGGGCGCACCCTGCCGGGCCAGCGCGACGAGGATCTGATCGGCGAGCTCCGCGCGGTGCTCGGCCCCGATGTGGAGCTCGAGATCATCAAGAGCGCACCGCCCGTCGTGACCGAGCCGGTCGAGTCGCCGGTGTTCTCGGCGATCCAGCATCAGATCGCGAAGCGCGAGCCAGACGCCGTGGTGGTGCCGTACCTGATCCCCGGCTTCACCGACGGAAAGTACTTCTCGCAGATGGGCGCGCGCTGGTACGGCTTCTCGCCGATCAAGATCCCGCGCGAGGCGAACATGCGCTTCGCCGACATGTTCCACGGTCACGACGAGCGCGTTCCCGTCGAGGGACTCGTGTGGGGCGTGGAAGTGCTCGATGCGGTCGTTCGCGAGATCAGCTAGCGCGCACGAACTTCGCGGCGAGCTCCGGGTTCGCCATCAAGCGATCGGTGGCGACGTCGAGGCTTGCCCGCTGCGCGCGCACGAGCTGCTTCTCGACCTGCTTGTACTTCGCGACGAGGCGCTGATCCTCGGCAGTGCGCGCCGATGCGGTCACCTGGACGGGCCCGGGCTCCACGTCGTCGAACACGGGATTGAACGGCTCCTGGATGGCGGCGATCTCGTCCTGGGTGAGTCCCGACGTGAGGATCCAGTCCATCAGCGCGCCATCGCGAACGTCGCCGAGGCGGATGAAGTTGTTGTCCTCGGCGGTCCGCATCACGAGGTCGCTCCAGCCGGAGGCGTTGATGATCGTTGCCGCGGCGCAGAGCTTGCCGTCGGCGTCGATCCACACGTTGAGGCGCTGGTTCAGGTACGTGTTGCTGGGGAACGAGCCCTTCGCTTGGTAGTCGCGGAAGCGCTGGAGGTTTGCCGCGCGCTGCGTGGCGAGCTTCGCGCGAACGGCAGCGCGACTGACGACGCTGTTCTCGACGTGCGCGACACGCGGTGCGTCGCGAGGTGGTTGTGCGAACGAGCGAGCAAAGGCGGACGAGGTGAGGGCAGCGAGGAGAGAACCGACGAGTAGCAATCGGGACATGTCCGATATCAACGCCGTTGTCTCGCGTTGGGTCTACGCGTCTGCAGGTGGTGGCATCTCTCGGATCTTCCACAGGGGAAGCAGAATCAGCGGCGGGACCAGGCCGATCGCCACGCCGATCCATACGGCCTCGCGGGTGCCGATCGCCTCCGCGAGGAACCCGGCCGCGAGTGCACCGATCGGCAAGAGGCTCGCCGTGCAGACGTGGATCGCGGCGTTCGCGCGTCCGAGCACCTGCTTGCGCAGCACGGTCTGCCGCAGCGTGACCGCCTGGATCACGAACGCGACCGAGAAGCCGTCGCTCAAGAGTTGATGCGCGACGAGCAGCGCGACGATCACCGCGTACGGACCGCTCGCGAGCGGAATAAACACGGCGCACACGAGGCCCAACGCCGAGGTGATCACGATCGTGTGGCCGAGGCCGAACGCTCGCACGAAGGTGCGCGAGAGCAGCGCGCCCGCGAGCGAGCCCACGCCGCCCATCGCGATGATCACGCCGAACGTCGTCGTATCGAGGGCGAGCTCGCGCAGGCAGAACGGCGTGTACAGCGCCATGAAGAAGCCGCCGGATAGCGACCACACCATGTGGCTCACCACGATCGGTCGCACGATCGGATGCCCGAACACGACGCGCATGCCGACCTCGAGGTCTCCGCCGCGGAGCGACATCGACACCTCGGGGCTCGGCTCCGCGGGAGGAATGCGCGTGCGGATCCGTCCGAGCATCACGGCCGACCACACGTAGGTCGCTGCATCGATCGCCACGGCGAGCGGAGCACCGAGTGCAGCGATGAGCGCCCCCGCACTCGCAGGCCCGGTGATCTCGGCGATCGCTTCGGTCGCTTCGATCTTCGCGTTGCCCTCGGCGAGGTGCTCTTTGCCGATCAGCGATGGCAGATACGCGTTGTCGGTGATCGCGAACATCGCGCTCGCGGCTCCGACGACCGCGCCGACGATCAACAGGTGCATCATGGTCAACGCACCCGCCGCCCACGCGATCGTCAGTGACACCACGGCCAACGCGCGGATGAGGTCCGCGGCGATCAGGATGCTGCGTTTGTTGCCGCGGTCGACGAACCCGCCAACGAACAGCGCGAGCACCACGCCAGGTGCGAGCTGTCCAGCGACGAGCACGCCGACCGCGCTCTCGGGTTGATCGAGCATGGCGATCGCTACGATCGGCAGCGCCGTTCGCGTGATCCGCGAGCCGTACGCGCTGATCGCCTGCGCCGCCCACAGGCGCAGGAAGTCGCGGTGATTCCAGAGGCCGCGATCAGACACGGGCGAATCTTAGTCCCTGTAAATGATCACGTACGCGTTCGTGTCGTCGTGAGCGACGCCGATCGACGCGCGTGTGTACATCGGCATCATGAGGCCTTCGCACTGGTCCGCGTTGGTGAGCCATCGCGCGAGCACGGTGTCCACGGTTGGATAGCTCGGGCCCGACGACAGCGACGCGTTGTCGTAGAGCGCGAAGTTCTCGGAGCGCTGCTCGAACGTGCGACCGTTGCAGACGGTTCCGCCGGCCATGAAGAACTTCTGATGCGCGAGCTCCCACGCCCACTCGCGCGCTGCGGCGGTGGCGTCTGCGGAGGTGAAGGCGGGTTGCGGAGCGCGCGCGCCGTTGGGACAGGTGTATCCCGCGATGCGCACGGCGTTGATCTTCTGGAGCAGCTCCGTCTCCTCGGCCGTCCATGGCCACGGCGTCGGCCCACAGTCCGCGACGCATCCGGGTGACTCGCCGGGATCGCACGCACCGTTGCCGCAGACCGCAGCGGTGGTCATGCAATCGGCCGGGCAGTTCACGCACAGCTCTCCCGCGTTGCCCATGCACACACCATCGCCGCACGTGGTGTCGCAATCGCGATCGTGGCCAGCGCAGCCAAAGGAGCACACGCCGTCGTCGATGCATGTCGAGCTCGCGTCGGTGCTGGCGTCGCTGTCGCCGAGTGCGCCATCTCGTTGCGGATCGAAGTCCACGCGCCCGCACCCTACGAGAAGGGCAACGAGGGCACGACAGATCCTCATTCGACAACCAGTCTACTTCGACGAGCACGCTCGTAGGCGTGGCGTGTGATCAGAACGGGATGTCGTCGTCGGGGCCGCCACCGCCGCCACCGCCGCCGAAGCCACCGCCGAAATCCGCATCGTTGGGGGGAGGCGGACCATCATCGCGACGGCCACCACCACCCTCGCGTCCACCACCGCCGAGGAACTGCACGTCGGCCGCGATGATCTCGGTGATGTACTTCTTGTTGCCTTCCTTGTCGTCGTACGTGCGCGTCTGGATGCGTCCCTCGACGAACACCTGACGGCCCTTGGACAAGTACTTGGAGCAAACCTCTGCGCGCTTGCCCCACACGACGACGCGATGCCACTCGGTGCGCTCCTGGCGCTGACCGTTCTTGTCGTTCCAGCTCTCGCTCGTCGCGATTCGCAGCTCGCAGACTCCTTGTCCGCTCGGCGTGTACCGCATGTCCGGATCTGCACCGAGGTTACCGACGAGGATTACTTTGTTCACTCCACCAGCCATGACGTCTCTTCTTTCGATTCCCAGGTGACATCCACCTGGTGTGTTCTTCTCGGAGACACAACGTCTCCAAACGATGAGAGGCGTACCATGCGGGTCCGACATCGGATACAACTCCGCCTCCGATGTACCGCTCGCTCCGCGTCGCTGTCGTGATTCCTGCGTTCAACGAGCAGCGCGCGATCGGCGAAACCGTGGCAACGGTTCCCGACTTCGTCGACGACATCATCGTCGTCGATGATTGCTCCTCCGACGATACCCGACTCCAGGCAGAGCTCGCCGCTGCCCGACGCGATCGCCCATCCGGAGTCGAGGTCATCCGCCACGTCCAGAACGGCGGCGTCGGACGCGCGATCACCACGGGCTACCGGCGCGCGCTCGCGATCGGCGCCGACGTCGCCGTCGTCATGGCCGGCGATGGCCAGATGGATCCGCACGATCTGCCGGCGCTCCTCGATCCGATCGCGGACGGCAGCGCCGATTACGTCAAGGGCAATCGCTTCCGCCACCCGTCGATCTGGCGAACGATGCCGGCGTCTCGCATCCTCGGCAACATCGTCCTCTCGACGATGACGCGCGTCACGAGCGGCTATCGCCACGTGTTCGACTCGCAGTGCGGGTATACGGCGATCCATCGCAACGCGCTCCAGCGCATCGAGCTCGACGCGCTGTTCCCGCGCTACGGCTATCCCAACGATCTGCTCTCGCGCCTGTGCGTCGCCAAGATGCGCGTCGTCGACGTTCCCGTTCGTCCGATCTATGGCGCGCACTGGCACTCGGGCATCAACCTGACGACCGCGCTGCATCCCATTCCGTACGTACTGCTTCGCTCGTGGGGCAATCGCCTCGCCGCACAAGCGCGCCAGCGTCGGACCGACCATCTGGACCGCGGCACTTCCTCGTCCGAGCGCGCGTGAAGATCGGCGTCGTCACGACGTCGTATCCGCGGTTCCCCCACGATCCTGCTGGCAACTTCGTCGGCGAGCACGTCCGCGCGCTGCGCGACCGCGGCCACGACGTCGAGGTGATCGCCGCGGGCGACGATTCCGGTGCGCACTCGCACGACGGCGTCATCCGCATCGCGAATAACGGCCTCTTCTACACGAGCGGTGCGCCCGATCTACTCGAGCGCGATCGGCGACGAGCATGGTCTGCCGCGACGTTCTCCGTGCGCCTCACGGCGGCCGTGATCCGGCGGCGATGGGACTCGATCATCGCGCATTGGCTCGCGCCGTCCGCGCTCGCGTGTCTTCCGGCGACAGCGCCGCTCCTCGCGATCGCCCACGGCGGCGATGTTCACGTGCTGCGCCGCGCGGGGCTCCTCGCGCCAACGCTCTATCTGCTTCGCGCACGCGATGCGCAGCTCGTCTTCGTGAGCGAGGAGCTCCGCGAGATCGCGCTCTCCGCGGCGCCGCGGCTGGAGAGCTGGCTCGCCGACGCGCGCGTTCAGCCGATGGGCATCGACGTCGCGCGGTTCGCGGCGATCCGGCG
>JAEYYV010000073.1 GCA_023428295.1 Pseudomonadota bacterium | reverse complement strand
GCGCCGGGGCCGCGTACGCCGGGTTCGCCGGCGGGGCGGGACGCGCGCCCATCGGAGCGGGCGGCGGCGTCATCGGGACGGCCGGGCGCGGGGTCGAGGCGACGACGTCGTTGGGCCCGGTCGCGCTCGCCGGAATCGCCGGCGTGTTGACCTTGGTGGCCTCCTCCTCTTCGACGCCGATCGCGAGCTCGATGCGCGTCTCGCCGACGACGATCGTGTCGCCCGACTGGAGCTTGGCCTTGTTGACCTTCTGGCCGTTGACGAAGGTGCCCTTCGTCGAGCCGAGGTCGATGATGCTCACGTCACCGGGGCCGTTGACCTCGATGATCGCGTGCATGCGGCTCACCGTCTCGTCGTCGAGCTTGAGGTGAGCCGAGGGGACCTTGCCGAGCTTGATGACGCTCAGGCTGAGCTTCTCTTCGCGGAGAAGCTGGTCACCTTTGAAGATGCGGAATGTGAGAGGTACTTTTGCGCCGGCCATTGATTTCTCCGTTGAGGAGCTTCTGCAAACAAGGCCGGGGATGATCGAAGAGCGCCGGGGTTAGCCGACGCTCGCGATCACAAGTCCTCGGCCGACTTGATGATCTCGGGGATGAAATCCTTGCGGATACGAATCAGAGACGAGTGCTTCGCGAAGTCACGCGCGTTCAGGTCCGTGCCCTCCGGCTTCACGAGGTCACCTTCGATGGTGTCTCCCGAGAAGTCATACACCTTCACCTTGCCCGCGTCTTTGCCGCCAGCCTTGGGCTGAGCAACAGCAACACCACCGACGAGAAGAACAAACGCGAGTGCACCGATCAGTTTCCGCATGGACGTCCCTTTCAGGAGCGCCTTGTTGCAGAGACCCGTGAGCACGAGGTCCAAGACAACAAGGCTAGGTTTCCGGTTCCGAGATTCTTTCCAAAAAGTTCCGCAGGTTCAAGACACGTGATCCCGGCCTGCGTTGCCGTGGCATTTTGCTACGAACCTCCTCGAATCCGACGAGGACCGTAGCAAAACGCCCCGACGGCGGGGCGAGACCAGCTACTTCGTGGGGGCCGGCATGTTTGCCTGGGCCTTGATGAAGTTGTTGATCTGGGTCGTGGTCTTGTCGATGACCGCGATCTGCTCCTTGGCCTCGGCCTTGTCCGAGTCGGCAGCCTGCTTGTCGAGGAACTGGCGGAAGTAGTCCTTCGCCGTCGCGTAGGTTCCGAGCGACTGCTTCAGGTCCTCCTGCTTGCTCGCCTTGAAGTCCTTATAGAGGACCGCGAGGTTGTAGTAGGCCTCGCCGCGACGCGGGTCGATGTCCTTCGCCTTCTTGTACTGCGCCTCCGCACCATCGAGATCCTTCAGGCCACGAAGCGCGGCGCCGAGGCCGATGTACGCGTCGTAGTTCTTCGGCTGGAGCTCGATCACCCTCGTGAACTGCTCCTTCGCCACCTCGTAGTTGCGGAAGCCGAGCGTCGTGAGTCCGACGTTCGCACGGGCTTCGGCGAACTTCGGATCGAGCTCGACCGCAGCCTGGAACGACTGGAGCGCGAGCGAGAGCGCCCCGCGGTGCATGTAGAGCAAACCGTACGCGTTCTGGAGCGGCGCGTACTTCTCGTTGCGCTTCTTGCCCTCGTCGAGGAGGAGCTTCGCGAGGTCGAGGCGGTTCTTGTTCCGCTTCCAGCCCTCCATGTACACGAGGCCATACACCGTGTAGGCCGTGACGTTGTCGGAGTCGACGCCGAGGACGTTGGACAGGTTGAAGCGCGCGTCTTCCTCGAGCTTCTTCCAGTTCGTGTCCTTGTCGCCGATCTTGCGCATCTGATCGAGCTCGAGCGACGCGAGGTTGATGCGCGCCGCGACGAGCTTACCGTTCGCCTTGATCGCGCTCTCCCAGTACTGCTTCGCGCCGTCGACCTTGCCGGCCTTGTAGTAGAGCTCGCCGAGGTTCGAGAGCGCCATCGCGATCTTCGTCGGATCGCCCTTCATGCGCGTCGCCGCTTGGTACGCACCCTCTGCTTCCTTGGTCAGGTTGCAGCGATGGTACGAGAGGCCCGCCATGAACTGCGCCTCGACGAGATCGGTGTGCGTGCGCGCGACCGCCTCGAAGTTCGACGCGGACTGACGGCACGCCGACTCGTTCCAGCTTCCCTTGTCGTTCTGCGCGAAGAACGATGCCGCCGACGCGAAGTCCTTCTTCGCGTCCTGCGAGATCTCTCGCTTCTCGCCTTCGCTACCCGCCGCCGGGACGTTGGGCGGCGGCGGCACGGAGCCGCCACCACTCTTGAGCCCGGACTTCTGTCCACCGCCACATGCGACGAGCGCAGCGAGCGCAGCGCTGTAGATGATCTTGTTCATCATTTGATTCGTTTCCTTGGATTCGTCGTTGGGGGTGGATTACTCGAGCTTCACCGGCGGCTCGACCGCGATGACGGCCGACACGTTCGTCGGCTCGGCGCGCAGCTCGGACGCCGACGGGTACTCTTCCGGCTTGATCTGTCCGAGCTCGCGCTCGCACATCTTCGACCACTCGGAGAACCAACCCAGCTCCGTCGACTTCGAGAGGCACACGCCGTACGCGTTGAGCGACGCGGCCTCGAGGGGCTCGGCGACCTCCGTCATCTTGTCGCAGAAGGCTTCGACCTTCTCGTCCGCGAACTCGCCGGTGCGAACGTCCTGCGGAATCGCTGCGGTGAACAGCGCGTCCGAGAAGTTCTGCGAGATCTGACCGAGGCGCGCGGCCGCGGTGATCGAGTTCGCCGCGTCCTTGATCGCGAGCACGCCCTCGTACTTCTTGGTCGCGTCGCCACCGACCTTCTTCTTCTGCTCGACCCAGTCGTTGAAGCGCTTGAGGCTCTTCTCCTTGATCGCCTTGTACTTCGGGTCCGGATCGAAGTTGAGGTTCGCCGGGAACGTCAGCGCGAGGTACGCCTCGAAGTCCTTGTCGGCTTCGGCGACCTTGGCGAGGCCGTAGTAGTAGCGAGCGCCACCCTCGTCTCCGCCGGTCTTGCCGCCGCTCTTCTCGAACGCCTTCGCTGCGGCGCCGAACGCCGCGAGCGCTTCCTTCATCTTGCGATCGTCGCGCTTCACGACGGTCAGCTTGATCTTCGAGTCCGGGCCGCACTGGGTCGGCTGATCCGAGCCGGTCTTGCCCTTCTTCTTTTTCTTCATGTTGATCGCGCGCTCGCGGACGATCTTCACGCACGAGCCATCGACCTGCTTCACCGGGCAGCTCTGCTCCCAGAGGATCTGGCCGATCTTCGCGTTCGCGATCACGAGGCGGTCATCGCCGCCCTTGGTGCCGTACGTGCGGATGTAGTCGCGGAGGTGCTTGATGACCGCGTCCTTGTCTCCCTGCTTCTCGTAGACCGAGGTCAGCGAGAACGAGGCGTTCGCAGCTTCCGCGGGCTTCTTTCCGCCGAACGTCTTGATGAAGTACTTCGTGTTCTCGATCGCCTTCGCGTCGTCGCCGATGCCCTTGCGGTAGAACACCGCGTCGCTCATCGCGTCGTACGCGTCCTTCTCGCCAGCGTACTTCTTCGCGTACTCCTCGAGCTTCTCCGCCGAGCGATCGTAGAACGCGATGTCGCCGTACGCCTTGCCGATACGAGCGAGCGCCTTCGCCGACAGCTTGCTGTTCGGGTAGTACTTCTGCAGCAGCGTGAACCCTTGGATCGCGGCGCCGATCGAGCGGCCCTCCTCGAAGCAGACGCCCGCGTTGTAGAGCACTTCGTCGTTCTGCTTGTTCTCGGGGTCCGCGTTGTAGATGTCGAGGTAGGCCTGGCCGCACTGGATGTACTTGGCGAAGTCCTTCGAGGCCTTGGCTTCCTTCTCCATCTGCTCGGCCTTCTTGCGCATGCTCTTCGCCTTGATGTCGCCGAGCACGGCCTTCAGGTCATCCTTGCCGTCGAGGAACTTCGTGTCCTTCGTGAGCTTCTCCGCGAGCGCGACGAGCTTGTCGTACTGCTGCATGCGGTTGTACGTGTCGAGCAAGAGGTTGGCGGAGTACTCGGCCGTCTCGTGCGTGCGGTGCTTGTCGAGGATCTCCTCGAACAGCGGGACCGCTTTGTCGAACTGGTTGTAGCGGCGGTAGATGTTCGCCTTGAGGAACTTCATACCGACGAGCTCGTCGTCCTTGGGGTCCTTGATGTAGTTGATGTAGATGTCGAACGCCGCGAGCATCTTCTCCTCGCGCGGCGGGATCGGCTTGGCCTCGGGGACCTTGTCGTAGTCCTTCGTGGCGTCCTCGACCTTGTCGGCCTGCTGCTTGATGCGCGGGTCGACGTTGAGCGCGTTCTTCCAACCGAGCACCGCGGCGTACGCGGCTTCCTTGGTCAACTTCGCGTCGAGCTTGCCGCCCTTGACGACGTCGGTGAACGCGACCGCCGCGTTCTCCCACATCTCCGTCTGGAGGCGCGCGTTCTTCTCGTTCTCCGCCCGGCTCCAGATCAGCTCCGCGTAGAAGTACTGCGTCTGCGCGTAGTCCGGCGCGTCGGTGAAGACGTCGAGGTAGACCTTGTAGAGCTTCTCGGCGTACGCGAGCGTCTCGGGGTTCTTGGTCTTCGCCGACTCCGAGTGATACGCGCGCGCGAGCTCGCCCGACATCGCCGAGGCGTTGTCATGGCACTCCTGCGCTTCGCTCTGCGGCAGCGTCTTCTTGCCCTTCAGCGCGCCCCACAGGCGGACGAGGTTCTCGATCTCCTTCACCTTGTCGGCGTTGTTCGCGCCGGGCATCGAGAGCATCGCGTGCGAGATGTTGTACTGCCAGAGGCAGACGTTCTTGCTCGTCGGCTGGAGCTTCATGAGCTCCTGGAACACGTAGATCGCCTTGTCGCTCTTGCCCTGACCGAGATAGAGGTCGGCGAGGATCTCGAGCATGTTGAAGGCGTACTTGTTGTCGATGCGCTGGAACGAGACGTAGGCCTTATCCGCCTTGCCGATCTCCGAGTACGCGCGAACGAAGTCCTTCTTCGCGGCGCGGTTCAGGATCTCCTGCTTGGGGTTGCCCTTCGTCGCCTGCGCGACCTGCGCGAACGTGTCGAGCGCTTCGATGAAGCGCGTCAGGTTCAGATGGATCCAGCCCATCTTGTACATCGCGTACCAGTAGGCCGAGCTCTTCGGGAACTTGAGAACCATCTTGTAGCGGCTCTCGGCGTCCGCGAGCTGACCCGCCTCGAAGTAGTAGTCCGCGAACGCGAGGTGCGCCTCGGGGACGTACTTGCTCTGCGGGTAGTTCTTGAGGAGCTTGTCGTAGACCGCGCGCGCTTCCTTCAGGTACTTGCCGCCCTGCAGCGTGTACCCGTAATAGAACAGCGCCATATCCATCTTCGGATAGTTGCGGAACGCGTCGTTGTCCGTGAGGCCCTTGTAGGTCTTCACGGCCTTCAGCAGGTAGTCCTTCGCTTTCGCGGCGGCCTGCTGGCTGTCCTTCTGGAGCTTGGCCTTCTGGGCCGCGTTCTTCGGGAGATCGGCTGCGATCGTGAACTCGACGCTCTTCAGGCGCCAGTAGCGCTGCTGCTTCGCGTAGAGCTCGCCGAGGCGGAAGTAGTAGTCCGACTTCTCCTCGACTTCCGAGTCCGGGGTCTGCGAGATCAGATCCGCGAGAATCTGCTCCTGCTCGCCACGAATGTTTCCGACGAGGCCCTCGATCGAGAGAACATCATCGGCGGACAACGACGGCTGCGTGTCCTTCTTGTCCGGTGCCTTGGGAGCCGTGGGCTTCACACGGTCGGACAGCTTGACGTCGATCTTGACGTCTTGGGTGCGCTTGTACTTGCCACCCGTTCCTTGCGCAGCGGCGCTGCCCAAGAACAGGAGGCTAAGTGCGCTCCCCACGATCGCGAGCTTCATTCTGTTCATTGCGATTCCCTTTTCTCCGGCGGGATTCAAACGTCTCTCTGCAGGTATCCAGGGAGTCCCCGGATGGAGGCGATGGTCAAGGTAACGAAGTCGATCGAGAAGGTCGTCACGCATTTGTCATGCTGACGAAATCCCCCTCCCCCGAAAACGACAGCGAGCCCAACTGGGCTCGGCTGCTAGAAAAATCAGACGATCACTTGGGGCAGCGCGACCGGATCTTGAACCGGTAATAGCCCAGCTCGTCCTTCCAGTACTCGCCGTTGAACTTCCACTGGAAGTGCTCGTCGTCGACGATGATCGGCTCTTCCCTGTGGCCCTTCTCGATGCGGTTCAGCTTGAGCGAGTCGGCCGAGAGCTTCTCTGCCTTCGCGTTCAAGATCTCGAACTTGATCTTCGAGCCGTCACGCGACAGCGCGCCGAGCTCGCGCGAGAGGCGATCGACGCGATCGCGAGCGACCTTACCGGCCTCCGCGGCGGCGACGGACTGCTGCACCGTGAGCTCCTGAAGAACCTCGGCGGCGACCTGCGTGGTCTGCCACGCCTTGTCGGACTTCTGCAGCATGTCGAGCTCGTGGTTGAGCTCGTCGACCCACGCGAACGTCTTGAGGAGCGTCTTGTCGTTGAGCACGCTCATGACGAGGCGCTGCGTCTTCGTGTCGAGGCCGGCCTTGTTGGCCTTCACCTTCTTCACGTAGTCGTAGAACTCGGCGTTGTCGTCGAACTTCTTGACGACGTCCTCGAGGTTCTTGCGCAGCGGCGCGTACTTCTCGTTGTAGTCGGAGATCGCCTCTTCGGCCTGATCGTAGAGGCAGTACTTGAAGTAGATGACGCTCTTCAGGAGCTCGGACTCGGGGAAGAACTGGTCCTCGAAGTACGGCGCGTTGAGCGTGTGGATGTTTCCGAGCGCCTTGGAGTTGAGCGTCTTCATGAAGTACGCCCAGCTCGCCTCGAACAGCGACTCCGCCCAGTCGGCCGAGTTCTGGTCGAGCTTCTCGAAGTACTTGATCGACGTGTCGAACTGCTGCGTCGAGTAGAACACGCGCGCCATCTGGAGCTGCGCGAGCTCGTTGTAGTTGGCGATGTCGTCGGCCTTGTACTGCTTCGGCTTCTCCTGACCGATGATCAAGATCTCCTTGAACGCGTCGACGGCCGGCTTGCCTTCGTACTTGCGGACGTACGTGACGCCCTCGAAGAACTTCGCCTTGACGAAGAACTCGCTCTCGCGCGAGACCTGCTGGAACAGCTGGATCGCCTTGTCGAAGTCACCGTCGCCACCCTTGCGGTAGTAGTGGCGACCGAGGAGGAACAACAGCTCGTCCTTCACCGACGAGAGCGACGAATCGTCGAGCGCCTTGGCGTCGTACGTTCCGATCTTCTCGAGGATGCCCGACGTCTCGGGCAGAACGCGCGATAGCGCGGCGAGCCACTTCAGCGCAGCGCCATGATACGTGTGCGCGTCGCCGGTCTGAACGATCTTGTCGAAGTACGCGAGCGAGCCGGCGTAGAAGCCCATCTGGTAGAGCGTCTTGCCCATGAAGAACTCGGCGCGCTGCTTGTTCTTCGCGTCGTCGCCGCTCTCGCCGTCGAGCACCTTCTTGAGCTCGATGCTCGCCGAGAAGAAATCCTTCTTGTCGTAGAGCTTGATCGCGCGCTCGAGGGTCTTCGAGGGCGGCGTCGAAGCAGCACTCTCGGGCTCGAACTCCATGTCCTTGTCGCTCTTCTTCTGGGCGAGAGCGGACGATGAGAGCGTGAGCGCGGAGAGCGCGACAAGAGACATCTTCGTGAGCAAGCGCATCAAGTCCTCCGGTGCAAAGGCCGGCCAGCCATCCCAGCTGGTTACGGCGGCGGAATCATCGGCAACGGGATGGTGCCTGTCAAGACGACGAGGGTCCGCTTGCCGGACAGTTCGCACATGACACCCCCAGACACGTCCATCCGGCTCGTGTTGCGCGCCATGCACGACTCGCGCAACCACGTCTTCACCGACGAGAGTTTGCCGATGGTGATGACGGATGTCCGCAGATCACGACACCAAGCCGGTATGAGGTTCCAGCGAGCGATCACCCCCCAACCGGAACTACCTTCGGCATTGAATGGAGTCGTTCTATTGACTTGGATGTGGTCCCTCATATTATCGGGCGCGATGAGTCGACGCCGTCACGTCGTGGTTCTCGGTCTGTTCGGGGCGATGCTTTCCTTCGCTTCGGGCTGCTTCGGTGAACCGGTTGGTCGCATCTGCGACCTCGGCACGCAGTCGCCGGCGGCGACGGAAGTTGTCGTCGCATCGCCGTCGCTCGACTGCGTGTCGCGCACGTGCCTGCGCGTGCCGCTCAGTCGCGAGCTGCCTGCGGGATCCACGTTCCCGACGGGCAATAACGGACTCTGCACCGCCGAGTGCGACTCCGACGACGACTGCGAGCGCGTGCCCGAGTCGCCGTGCATCACGGGCTTCACGTGTGGCGTCGCCGTCACCGTCGGTCCGTTCTGCTGCCGCAAGTTCTGCATCTGCAAGGACTACGTCGTGATCCCCGAGGGCGGTCAGCTGACGACCCCCAAGGCGTGCGACGCCAGCAACGCGGACAACACGTGCTGCAACCTGAGCGGTCGCTCGGGCAACAGCGCGTACCCGCTCTGCAAGTAGCGCTCGCTCTGCAAGAAGCGCTCGCGGTACGCGAGCTATCACAGATCGCGAGCTATCACAGGTCGCGAGCTATCGCGAGCTATCGCGAGCTATCGCGGTTCGCGAGCTATCGCGGTTCGCGCGCTATCGCAGGTCGCGCGCTATCGCAGGTCGCGAGCTATTGCGGTTCGCGAGCTATCGCGGTTCGCGAGCTATCGCGGTTCGGCGAGCTATCGCTATCGCGGTTCGCGCTATCGCAGTTCATGCGCGCTCGCGCAGTTCACCCGCGCTCGCTCGCGCCCCTTCGCGCGGCGTTTGACGCGTACGCAGTCGATGCGCGCTCTCGCAGTTCATGCGCGCCCGCAGACGATGCGCGCTCTCGTTCTCGCAAGCTCGTTTGGCGCCGCTAATACAGCTTCGTCGAAACCACCCACGCCATCGATCGGCCCTCTCTCGTGTGCGATGGCCCCAAGCAGCGGTGTGCAACGGTGGCGATCCGTACAAACGGCCTGGTGCTGCTCGCGGCGATCCGTACAAACGGCCTGGTGCTGCTCGCGGCGATCGAGCACCATGCGCACCGGCGCCTTGGCTCGACGAGACAGCTCGCACGCGACGACGCGGCAGCCGACATTGCCGGCGGAGAGCCCGCCGACACGGGCGCCGACATGGTTGCGGCCGGCATCGACGTGGCGCTAGCCGAAG
This sequence comes from Pseudomonadota bacterium, assembly GCA_023428295.1. Classification (GTDB taxonomy): domain Bacteria; phylum Myxococcota_A; class Polyangia; order Haliangiales; family Haliangiaceae; genus JABFXX01. The sequence continues at coordinate 10,262 of JAEYYV010000073.1, read as the reverse complement.
ATGCCGGGGCCTGCGTACGAGTGTTCGACGGACGGTCAGGTCCCCTCACGGCGAGCGCATCGCGGTCCTGGCCAACGAGCTGCCCCCCACGGCGAGCGCGTCGCGGTGCTGGCCAACGAACCCCCCCCGGGAACATTCGTTCAAACTGGGTTCTAACACCCGTTAGAACTCAGTTTGAACGTGATCACGATCGGGGGGTGGTGGCGATCGACGCGCCGATGCAACACGCTGCCACCCACGTCCGGCGGCACGGATCACGCGACCGTGTTCAAACGCCGCGACCGTGTTCAAACGCCGCCGCGCCACGCGTCCTTGATGATCTCGATGCTCTCACCCGTGACGGCGACGACGTCGAACCGGCACCTCTCGTAGCTGGGCCGCTCGAGGACCAGATAGAGGTACGCGACCTTCGTGACCTTCGCGCGCTTGCCCCACGACACCATCTCGGCGGCGTGGCCGTGCGAGTCGTCCTCGCGACTGCGCACCTCGACGAACACGAGGACATCGCCGTCCCACGCAACGACATCGAGCTCGCCGAGATCGCGTTTCCAGTTTCGCGCGATGATCGTGTAGCCCTCGGCGATGAGCGCAGCGACAGCGCGCGCTTCGGCGGCCGCACCGATCTCGTTCGAAGCCGGCGGTTTGTCGGCGATCGAGTCTTCGATCATCGCGCCGTGGATCTTGCGCTGGCGATCATCGCGCCTGCGCTCGGCATCGCGCGCGCGGACACGCTTCTCTTCGTCGGAGAGACGATGTCTGCGTCGCGCAGTGGGAGGCGACGAGGGCAACACGAGCGACGTTGCCCTCGCGCTTGTCGAGGACGTCGAGGACGTCGAGGACGTCGAGGACGTCGAGGACGTCGAGGACGTCGAGGATCTATCGCGGACCTTCTCTTGTTTCACCGGTGGGCACTTTCTTCTCCCTGGTGAAACAGTCTACGCGACCGATCTGACCTTTCGCGGCGACGGTTCCGTCGCGCGCGGCTTACTTCTTGGCCCTGCGCTCTTTGCGCTTCTTGGTCTTCGTCTCGCCACCCTCGGCGGCGCCCTCGCCACCCTCGGCGGTCGCGGGCGCGACCTCCTCCGCCACGTACTCGCGCTCCTTGATGCGCGCCGCCTTACCGGACAGATCACGCAGGTAGTAGAGCTTCGACTGGTGCACGCGGCCGCGCTGGATCACTTCGATGCGATCGATGTTCGGCGAGTTGTCCGGGAACACGCGCTCGACACCGACGCCGTAGGAGATCTTGCGGACCGTGAAGGTCGAGCGAGCTCCCTTGGAGATGCGGCGGATGCAGACGCCTTCGAACGCCTGGAGGCGCGTCTTCTCGCCTTCGCGGATCTTTGCCCAAACCTTGATCGAGTCGCCGGGACGGAACTCGGGGAGCGCGGCCTTGCGATGTTGAGCTTTTTCGATGGTGTCTAGAATTCGCGCTGCGCTCATGGTCATAAATCCGGGAAAAGGCCGTTGGGACGCAGGGTTCTGCCAGAGATCGAGGGGGGTCGTCAAGCGGGGCGCCCGACCTGCTTGTCGAACAAGCGATCGAGGAGGATGGCGCCGGCCGATCGCACCGACAGATGATTCCAGTCCGAACCGCCTTCGATCGGCGCAAGGATGCGAGTTACCGACGGAATCAGCGCATCGGCCAATCCCCACCCGGTTCCCAGGAGGATCAGGAGGGGTGCTGGGTCGAGCGACATGTCGGCAAGTAATTCGGGAGCGGACAAGCGGCGCGCGCCCGGAAACGAGTCGGTCCGAGCGGACGTGGCGACCACGATCGGGGCCGCACCGTGCTCCGCGGTGATGTTCGCGATGACGGTCTCGACCGAGTCCGCCGTGCGCACACGCGACAGCGCTCCCGCGCGCGATCCACTCGTTGGTTGCTTTCGCGCGGGTGGTGCGCCAGTCACCGGATCGGCGAGCCACAGCGACGCGATGTGCTCGGCCTTCTCGCGCTGCGAGGTGATCGGCGTGACGATGTGATACGCGGCGAGATCGTAGGTCGCCGTCGAGCGCGCGAGATCGTGGATGTCGAAGTTCGTGAGCGAGCTCGTGACGATCTTCTGGTGACGATCGACGACGGGGTGATGGACGAGCGCGAGGTGCGTGCGCTGCGAGAGCGCGGGTGGAAGCAGCTTGCGATCGGCCTTGGTCAGCGCGAGACGCGCGAACAGATCGGGGCGTCGCTTCGCCGTGCGCTCGAGCGATCGCTGGCGACGCCACGACGCGATCGCAGCGTGATTTCCCGACGAGAGAATCGCGGGGACCTCGTGCTCGCGAACCGCCGCGGGCGCATGTTGCTCGGCCATCGGTGTCGCGAGATCCGTCGGTGCCGCGAGCGCTGGTGGAACTGCGAGCGTGGGCGGCCGCGTGTACTGCGGGTACTCGAGCGCCCCCGCGCTGTGCGATTCCTCGTCGGCGCTCGACGCTTCACCGAGCACGCCGGGCACGAGGCGCGCGCACGCGTCGATGACGACGAGCGCAGCGAGCTCGCCGCCGGAGAGCACGTAGTCGCCGATGGAGAGCTCCTCGTCGATCGCGATGTCGATCACGCGCTCGTCGATGCCCTCGTAGCGACCGCACACGAGGACGACGTGCGGCAGCTGCGCGAGCTCCTTCACGCGCTGCTGCGTGAGTGGCCTCCCGGCGGGACCGAGAAAGATTCGATGCGGTCGCGTAGCGCCCGAGGCGCGGGTGATCGCGGCGAGCAGCGGCTCCGCTTTCATCACCATGCCCGGACCGCCGCCGTACGGCGTGTCGTCGACGGTGCGGTGCTTGTCGTGCGTGAAGTCGCGCGGGTTGATCGTCTCCACGGTGATCACGCCGGCCTCGCGTGCGCGACCGACGACGCCGCCCGCGGTCGAGTCGAGCGCTCGCTCGATCAGCTCGGGCAGCACGGTGATGACCGAGAACTTCATTTGCTCACGCGCGACTCGGGCAGCCCCGGTGGAGGATCGACGGTGACCACGCCGGCGGCGATGTCGACGTCGATGACGAACTGGTCGACGAGCGGCAACAGGCGCTCGATCTCGCCGTCGTGGATCACCAGCAGGTCTTGCGGGCCGAGATCGATCGCCGCGATGACGCCCCACTCGGTGCCGTCGCTCAGGACGACCTTGCAGCCGACCATGTCGTCGAGCAGGACGTCTCCCTCGTCGAGCTCGAGGTCCTCGCGATCGACCTCCACGACCTTGCCTTGCAGCGCTTCGGCGTCGTTGCGCGTCTCGATGCCCTCGAGCTGGACCAGCCAGCCGCGCTGGGGCGTGTCGCGCGCGACGAGCACGGTGCGCTCTACGCCGCCGATCCAGATCGAGCCCTTCACCTCGGCGATGCGCGCGAGCGTGGTGGACTCGGGATCGTGCGTGTGCACGACGACCTCGCCGCGGATCCCGTGGGCCCGCGCGATGCCGCCGAGCTCGATGCGTGCGTCGCCCCGCATTGCGAGAGCGAGTCGCTCTTACTCGAGGATCTCGACGAGCGTGCGCTTGCGCGAGGGCGGCGCGCAGGTCTGCACGACCGTACGAAGCGCGCGAGCGGTCTTGCCGCCGCGGCCGATCACTTTGCCCAGGTCGGACTCGGCGACCTCGAGCTCGTACACGTTTGCCTGGCGCTCCTCGACGAGCTCCACGCGGACTTCGTCGGGCTTGTCGACGAGGTTCACCGCCATGTAGCGGATGAGCTCGGCGACATCGGGCGACACGGCGCGGTTGCGATTGCCGCCGCCGGGGCCACGACGATCGCGATCACCGCCATTACCGCGATCGTCGTCGCGGTCGTCATCATCCAGATCCGACATCAGGCGGACTTGGCGGCGCGGTTGCTGCGCTTGACGACAGAGGCGAGCGTGCCCGAGGGCTGCGCGCCGACCTTGATCCACTTCTCGTAACGCTCGTGGTCGAGCTTCAAGACTTTCGTGGTCGGGTGATACGTGCCGAGGAGCTCGATGAAGCGTCCATCGCGAGCGTTGCGCTTGTCAGCGGCGACGATGCGGTAGAACGGAGACTTCTTCTTGCCCTGGCGGGAGAAACGAATCGCGACAGCCATATAGATCCTCGAGCGAGTGCGCCCAATTGCGTAAAGAGCGCGGCAATCTACCCAGGCGTACCCCCCCTGTCAACGTGCTATATCGGCTGCCATGCACGGCCGGCTCGGCGTCGTGGCCCTGGTGCTCGCGACGGCTTGTTCCTCGAAATCAGAGGTAAAAACCAATGGCAGCGGCAGTGCGGTTGCCAAACCGTCCTTCACGATTCTCGGCCTCGCCGAGATGCGAGGGCAGATCGGACCGTGCGGATGCACGACGGATCCGCTCGGAGACATCGCGAGAACTTCGCAGATCGCCGCGGGGATCCGGGCCGCCGGACCGACGGTGGTGCTCGACGCGGGCTCGCTCCTGTACGCGAAGAACCCGATCCCGCCGCACCTCGACACGCAGGAGGAGCTCAAAGCCGACCTCCTCGTCTCCACCTATAAGGACGCGCTCGGCGTGGCGGCCGTCGGCCTCGGGCCCGCGGATCTGGCCAAGGGTACCGACAAGCTTCGGGTCCCGCGGCACGTCGTGAACCTCGCGGCGGATTCCACGATCCCCGTCGAAGCCCCGAAGATCATCGATGTCGGCGGCTCCAAGGTCGGCGTGTTCGGCGTGATCGCGGAGGGCGCGATTCCCCGTGCAGCGCTCGCCATCACCGATCCGATCGCCGCCGGCAAGGCTGCCGCGCAGAAGCTTCGCGCGGACGGAGCGCAGGTCGTCGTGGCGCTCGTGCAAGCGGCGTCGAAGAAGGACGCCGTGCGGCTCGTCCGCGAGATCGGCGCGGCGGACCTCGCGCTCGGTGGCCTCGGGCTCACCGCGCCGGAGCCCGACGAGGTGGAGACCGAAGCGACGAAGGTGGACAACGCGTGGCTCGTGATCCCGGGCAATCGCGGTCAGGTCGTCTCGCGGATCGACGTGACGCTTCGCGATGGCGGACCGCTCGTCGACGCCGTCGGTGCTGGCGCGGCGAGGGCGAAGATCGAGTCCATCGACAAGCAGCTCACGCTCGCCGATGCCGACCTCGCGACGATGAAGGCGGACAAGGACGCGGATCCCGCGTTCGTGAAGCAGCGGCAAGCGGAGCGCGATCAGCTCGCGAAGGAGAAGGCCGCGCTCGAAGCGATGCCGCTCGTGGTGCCGGCCAAGGGCAGCTACTTCACGCTCGAGCAGATCCGTATCAACAAGCCGCTCGCGTGCGATCAGAAGGTGCAGAGCGACGTGACCGCGTTCTACACGGCTGCGGGCCAGGCGAACGTGAAAGCCGCCGAGGGCCAGAAGGTCACGCAGCCCGCAAAGGGCCAGGCGGGATTCGTCGGCTCGGAAGCGTGCAGCGATTGTCACTCCGACGCGCTCGACTTCTGGAAGACCACGCGACACGCGCACGCATGGGAGACGCTCGTCGAGCGCGGGCAGCAGTTCGACTACGACTGCATCAGCTGTCACGTCACCGGCTGGGACAAGCCCGGCGGCTCGAACCTCGCGAACAACGATACGCTGCGCGACGTGCAGTGCGAGACGTGCCACGGCCCCGGCTCGATCCACGTCGCGAAGGGTGGCGAGGAGAAGCCGCTCGCGATCGTCCGCATGCCCGACGACAAGATGTGCGCGACGCAGTGCCACACCAAGGAGCACTCGGACACGTTCGCCCTCGAGCCGTACCTGCGTGACGTGACGGGACCGGGCCACGGCGCGAACCTTCGCACCAAGCTCGGGGACGGACCCACGGGCAGCGAGCTCCGCAAAGCCGGCCTCGCCAAGGCGGGCAAGCTGGGTCCGAATTGCGTGCGGTAGTCGCATCCGCGCGCGCGGCGTGCGTGGCGCTCGTGGCGCTGGTGGCGCTTGGCGGGTGCCCGAGCGGTGGCGGCGATGGCGGCGGCGCGAAGAAGCCCGCGCCCGCAAAGACGCCCGCAAAGACGCCCGGAAAGACGCCCGGAAAGACGCGCGGAAAGACGCCCGCGACGCAATACGGCATCGCGAGCTGGTACGGCGGCAAGCACCACGGCGGTCCGACGGCGTCGGGCGAGCGCTTCAACAAGAACGCGCTCACGGCCGCGCATCGCACGCTGCGCATGGGCACGCGCGTCCGGGTGACCCGCATCAAGAACGGGCGCGTCGTGATCGTGCGGATCAACGATCGCGGTCCGTACTCGAAGGGCCGCATCATCGATCTGTCCGAGGCCGCCGCGCGCAAGCTCGGCATGATCGACGACGGCATCGCGAAGGTGAAGGTCGAGGTCCTCCCGTGACCTTGATCCAGCTCGACAAGCTGACGAAGCGGTACGGAAGCATCGTCGCGGTCAAGGATCTCGACGCGGTCGTCGAGGGCAAGGTCATCGGCCTCCTCGGTCCCAACGGCGCGGGCAAGTCGACGCTCCTGAAGAGCCTGCTCGGGCTCATCCCGTTCGAGGGTCGCGCGCGCGTGCTCGGCTTGGACGCATCCACGCACGGCGCCGAGATCCGTGATCGCGTCGGCTACATGCCCGAGCAAGACGCGTTCCTCGCCGGCATGTCAGCGGTGGAGATGTGCACGTACGCGGGCGAGCTGTCGGGGCTGCCGCGCACCGAGGCGATGCAACGCGCGCACGCAGCGCTGTACTACGCGGGGCTCGAGGACAAGCGCTACCAAGCGATCGAGGGCTACTCGACGGGCCAGAAGCAGCGCGTGAAGCTCGCCACCGCGCTCGTCCACGATCCGGAGCTGTTGTTTCTCGACGAGCCGACCAACGGCCTCGATCCGCGATCGCGCGACGAGATGCTCGCGCTGATCGCCGAGCTGCCCGAGCGCCGCGGCTGCTCGATCGTGCTCTCGACGCACCTCTTGCCCGACGTCGAGCGCGTCTGCGATCACGCGCTGATCATGCATCGCGGGCGCGTGCGCTTCGTCGGCACCATCGACGAGCTGCGCGGAGCGCGCTCCGATACGGGCCGCTTGAACGTCGAGGTCAAAGCGGACGCCGACAAGCTCGCCGAGGCGCTCGGTGCAGCGGGCGCGACGTGCGAGGTGATGTCGCCCGTGTCGATCGTCGTGCAGCTCCCTCCGCACGCGACGACGCAGCTCGTGTTCGCACGCGCCCGCGACGCGGGCCTGCAAGTGCGCCAGCTGCGCGAGATGCAGGAGAGCGTCGAGGCCGCGTTCCTGCGCGTCATCGGTTCGGATCCCGACGCCGGCGCCCTCGAGGACGCGCGCGCATGAGCGTCATCCACGATCTCGGCTACAAGCGCTACGCCGGCCCGCGGCGATCGGCCGGCTCGCGGTGGATCGTGATCATGCGCAACCAGGTCGCGACGTCGTGGAAGACGTGGTGGCGCATGAAGGCCTCGGTCGGCCTGGCCGTGCTGACGACGTTCATCGCCGGCGGCGTGATGTTCATCCTCAAGGACAAGACGGTGAACGACCTGTTCGGCAACGTCGCCACGACGTTCGCCGACGCGACGCTGCCCAAGTCGATCCAGTGGTACACGCGCGCCGCGTTCCTGACGTCGCTCACGATCGGCGCGGCGGTGATCGCCAACGACAATCGCAGCGGCGCCTTCACGTTCTACTTCGCGCGCTCGGTGCGCCCGCGCGACTACGTGCTCGGCAAGCTGACCGGGATGATCGTCGTGATGGCGATCGTGAACCTCGCAGGGCCACTGGTCCTCGCGATCGCGCGGCTCGGGCTCGAGCAGGATCTCGATGGCGTGGTGCGCATGCTGCGGTGGATCCCCAACGCGATGGTGATGGGTCTGTTCAGCACGCTCGTCTTCGCGACGGTGCCGTTGATGTTCTCGGCGACGTTCTCGAACCCGCGCCACGCGCTCGCGGTGTGGGCCGCGTACTACCTCGTGTTCGGATTTGCGGTCTCGCGGCTCGGCCGGCTCACGCTGTCGTGGATCGGCGTGCTCGACATCTCGACCTCGCTCGACGCGATCGCGATCCACTTGTTCGATGTGAACCTGTTCCGCGGTCGCGCGGGGCACCTCGATCCGACGCAAGCGATGATCTCGATCAGCGCGCACATCGTCGTCGCCACCGCGGTCATCGCGCTGCAAGTACGACGCGCGCACGGCTCGGGCGTCGGAGGCGCGTCGTGACCAAGAGCGCGGCCGACACGGTGACGGGCAACCCGATCGTCCGCGCCGATCACGCGAGCAAATGGTACGGCCACGTGCTCGGCATCTCGGATGTCACGTGGGAGCTGCGCGGCGGCATCGTCGGACTGCTCGGCCCCAACGGCGCCGGCAAGTCGACGCTGATGAAGCTCGTCGCCGGGTTGCTCACGCCTTCGCGCGGCGCGGTCACCGTGTTCGGCGCGCGTCCGTTCGACGACGTCGCCGTGCGCCGCCGCATCGGCTACGCGCCGGAGCACGAGAAGACGTGGGACGAGCTCACGGCGCTCGAGCTGGTCACGGCCATGGCGCGCCTCGCGGGCAGCGACGCGCGGCGCGCGCGCACCAGCGCCGAGACCGCACTCGAAGCGATGGGCATGACCGACGCGATGCACCGCCCGGTGCGCGGCTTCTCCAAGGGCATGCGCCAGCGGACCAAGCTCGCCACCGCGATCGCGCACGATCCGGACCTGCTCCTCCTCGACGAGCCGCTCACCGGCGTCGATCCGATCGCGCGCGTGGACATCGTCTCGCGCATCCGTGCGCTCGCCACCGCGGGCAAGACCATCGTCGTCTCGTCGCACGTGCTCTACGAGATCGAGGCGCTGACCTCCGAGATCGTCGTCATCCATCGCGGACAGGTCCTCGCCGAGGGCAACGTCTACGAGATCCGCCGCCTCATCGATCGCCATCCGCATCGCATTCGCATCGAGTGCGACAAGCCGCGCGCCATCGCCGCCGCACTCGCGAGCTCGGAGCACGTCGCCCGCCTCGCGTTCGAGCGCGGCGCGGTCCTCGTCGAGACACGCGATCCCGACCGCTGCTACGACCAGCTCGCCGCGGCCGTCCTCGAGCACGATGTCACCGTCACCACCCTCGCCTCCCCCGACAACAACCTCGGCGCCGTCTTCGAGTACCTCACGACGGGCGGCCCCCGATGACGACAACGCCGACGCCGATGACGACAACGCCGACGCCACGCGCGCCGTCGTCGCTCGCGTCGGTGGGTGTGCTCGCGAGCATCACGTGGACGCGCCTCGTCCGCGGGCGTGCGCTCTGGGTCAGCCTCCTCGTGGGGCTCCTGCCGTGCCTCTACGCGATCATGATGCGCGGACGCGATCGTATGGGCATCGGCGACGAGCTGTTCGCGTTCGAGATCCTCGTGCTCGCGATCCTCGCCCCGATGTTCGTTGCCTCGAGCCTCGGAGAGGAGATCGAGGAGCGAACCACCACGTACCTGTGGTCGCGGCCCATCCCCCGCTGGGCGATCCTCGCCGGCAAGCTCGCCACCATCGTCCCGATCGTCGCCACGATCAGCGTCGCGAGCTGGCTCGTCTCCGCGCAGCTCGCGTGGTCGGTGGTGCCTCCCGCACAGACGTTCCTCTCGCTCGTCCTCGGCGCGATCACGCTCGGCCTGGTCGCGGCGATGTTCTCGACGCTCGCGCCCAAGCACGGGATGGCGCTCACGATCTGCTACCTCGTGTTCCTCGACGTCCCCGCGGGCGTGCTCCCCGCCGCGCTGCAAGAGGTCAGCATCACGCACCAGCTCCGCACGCTGTCCGGCATGTGGCCCATCGACGGCTCGTTCATCGAGGGTCTGATCGGCCTGTCGGCGATCACGCTCGTCGTGGGCGCTGTCGCGATCTTTCGCATCCGCCGCTTGGAAGCGTAGCCTCGCGTGGTGACTCGCCGCGCGGAGCTGGGCCAATGGTTCACGGCAGCGCCCATCGCGCAGCTCGCGATCGCCGCGCTCGGCGGCATCCGTCCCGACGAGAGCGTCGTCGATCCCACCTGCGGCGATGGCGTCTTCCTCGCCGCCGCGCTCGCTGCCGGCGCCCGCCGCGTCGTCGGCGTCGAGATCGATCCGCACGCCGCCGCGCGTGCCCGCGAGCTCGCGCGGTCGTCCACCACCTGCGGCGTCCGCGCGACGGATTCGTTCGCGATCGTCGAGTCCGACGTACTCGCGCCCGATCTCGTCGAGCGGATCGGTCTGTTCGACATCGCGCTCGGCAACCCACCCTACGTGCGCGCCGGTCGCGTCGAGCCGGCGATCAAGCGCGCGCGTGCTCGCGTGCTGGCGCGCGACTGGCCCGAGCTCGCCGCCGGCGTGGTCGACACGCTCGCGCGGCACGCGGACGTCGCCGCG
>JAEYYV010000054.1 GCA_023428295.1 Pseudomonadota bacterium | reverse complement strand
GAGATGACGGGCGCTGGCTCGGTCGCCGCCAACACGGGCGTCGGTCCGAGGCTGACACCGACCACGGTCGACGATCCGACGGGCGCCGCGGGCACGGGAGCTGCGACGGGCGCGGGCGCGACCGTGGGCGCGTTGGGAGCAGCCGCGGGCGTCGGCGCGAGACCACCACCGCGATTCATACCGAGCAGCGTGGCGACGAGGTCGGCCTTGGGCCGCACCGCGCCGACCTTGCCCATCGGCTGTGTCGTCTTGGGATCGCTCTCGCCACGCGCCACACGAGAGACCTCGTCGACGAACTGGCGCACGGTCAGGAAGCGCTTGGTCGGGCTGCGATCGAGCGCGCGCATGATCACCGCCTCGACGTTGCCGGGTACCGGCGCGAGCGACGACGGCGTCTTGATCGCCGCGTTCACGTGCGCGCGATGCACTTCGTCGACGGGACCCGCGTGCACCGTCTGGCCGGTGAGCACGTAGTAGTAGAGCGCGCCGAGGCTATACAGGTTCGAGCGCTGGTCGACCGCTTTGCCATCGACCTGCTCGGGCGCCACGAACTCGGGCACGCCAGGGACGCGGTCCGTCGTGGGGACCGGCACGGAGAAGTTGATGAGCTTGATGTCGCCGCCGGCGAACAGCACGTTCTTCGGGGCGAGATCGCGATGGACCACGCCGACCTGCGCGGCCTCGATCAGCGCTTCGCCGATGACCTCGATGAGGTGCGCTGCCTCGGCGAGCGGAATCGGTCCGCGCGCGGTGATGGCCTCCGCGAGGGTCTGCGCGCCGTCGAGCAGCTCGGTCGCGACCCACGTCTCTTCTCCGTTCGCGGCGGAGCGCTTGCCGCTCGCGAGGATCTTCGCGACGCCCGCGCTCTGGACACGCTCGAGCTGCTTGAGCTCGCGGTCGAGCCGCTGCGCGACGCCGGGCAAGGCGACGACTGCCGGCGAGATAACCTTGACGGCGACCGCGGCCCCGGACGCTTTGTCCTTGGCGCGATAGACGGTTCCGGTCCGCGATCCACCGAGTGAATCACCGAGGTCGAACTTGGCCGCCAACGCATCTCCGCCGGCGGAGGCCGGCTGGGCGTCGAGCGGGATCAAGCGTGCAGCGTCGACGGGACAGAAGTTCGCGTCGTCGCTGAACTGCTTTTGGCACTTCGGGCAGAGTTTCATTCGCCGCGTCCCTCTAATTCTGCGAATCGTAAAGGAGATTCGTGAGGGAAAGCAATCTAGCGCGCCCCACTCTCGCCGTCGACTCATGGTCGGCCCAACCTCGGGGATCCACCGCTCACATTGACAACCCTCGACGGCAGACGCTAAAAGGCCCGTCCCATGGCTTCCAGGACCGCCGCCACCCGAGTCAAGCGCAAGAACAAGCACGAGAAGGCGGGACGCCGTCGCAAGAACAAGCTCGCGCGCAAGTCGACGTTGTCGACGAGCGAGCTGTTCGCGAGCCTCGGCGAGCCCGGAAAGCCGGCTCCCAAGGCCTAGTTGCTCTCGCTTCTAGCCAACGTCGGCGCTCACGCGATCGACGCTAAACACGCCTTTGATGCGCGTGAGTGATCGGATCACGGACTTTAGCTGATCGAGATCCTTCACCGAGGCGTGGAACGTATTCACGGCGCGCCCGTCATCCGTGGCGCGACAGTGTGCCTGGTTGATGTTCACGCCCTGGTCGGTGAACGACTGGGAGATGTGCGCGAGCAGGCCCGGCTTGTCCGAGCACAGCACCTGGATCGCCACCTCGTGCTGCGTCTTGGAGTTGCCGTCCCACTCGACGTCGATGCGGCGCTCGGGATCGAGATCGAGCCCCTTGTCGCAATCGCGGCGGTGAACGGTGACGCCGCGGCCGCGCGTGATGAAGCCGGCGATCGGATCACCCGGCAGCGGCGAGCAACACTTCGCGAAGCGGACGAGGATGTCCTGCTCGCCCGCGACCTTGATGCCGCTCGACGAGGTTCGCCGCGTGACCTTCTTGAGCAGCGTCTTCAGCATGCTCTCGGTCTTTGCGGGTGACTCCTTCTCCGCCTTCGTCAGCTCGGGGAGCGCTTTCTCGAGCACCTGCTGCGTCGTGATCTTTCCGTAGCCGACCTGGATGATCAGCTCGTCGACAGTGACGCACTTGAGCTCCTGCGCGGCGTGCTTGAGCTGCTTCTCCGCGCGCGAGATCGACGTGTGGTGCTTCTTCAGCGCCTTGTCGAGGAGGTCGTTGCCGAGGACCACGGCCTTGTCGCGCTGCTCGGTGCGCAGCAGATAGCGAACCTTGGTGCGCGCGCGCGCCGTCTTCACGAGCTTGAGCCAGTCCTTGTTCGGCTTCTGGTTCGGGTTCGTGATGATCTCGACGGTGTCGCCGTTGCGCAGCTGATACCGCAGCGGAACGATCATGCCGTTCACGCGCGCGCCCGAGCAGTGATCGCCGACGGAGCTGTGCACCGCGTACGCGAAGTCGATCGGACAAGCGCCTTTCGGCAGCGCCTTCACGTCGCCGCCGGGTGTGAACACGTAGACCTCGTCGCCGAACAGGTCGATCTTGACGCTCTCGAGGAACTCCGTCGGATCGCGCAGATCCTTCTGCGACTCCATGAGTTGGCGGAGCCACGCGAACTTCTTGTCGTCGGGCGCGACCGGGGTGCCCTCCTTGTACTTCCAGTGCGCAGCGATGCCGTGCTCCGCGACGAGGTTCATCTCGCGCGTGCGGATCTGGATCTCGATGCGCTCGCCGCGCGGACCGATCACCGCCGTGTGCAGCGACTGGTACAGGTTCGGCTTGGGCAGCGCGATGTAGTCCTTGAACCGGCCCGGGATCGGCGTCCACGTCTGATGCGCGACGCCGAGGCCCTGATAGCAGTGCATCTGCGAGTCCGTGATCACGCGAAAACCGATCGCGTCGTGGATCTCCTCGAACGGACGCTGCGTGCGCTTCATCTTCTGATAGATGGACCAGAGGTGCTTCGCGCGGCCGTACACCTCGCACGGCACGCCGTTGTCCATCATCTCCTTGTGGATGAGCTTCTCGACGGAGTGGATGTACTCGAGACGCTCGGCGCGTGACTTGGCGACGTCCTGCGCGAGCTGCTCGTACTCGCCGGGGAACATGTACTTGAACGACAGGTCCTCGAGCTCGACCTTCACCCACTGGATACCGAGGCGGTTCGCGAGCGGCGCGTAGATCTGCATCGTCTCCGCCGCGATGCGCTCCTGCTTCTCGGCGGGCATGTGATTGAGCGTCCGCATGTTGTCGAGGCGGTCGCACAGCTTCACGAGGATCACGCGGATGTCGCGCGCCATCGCGAGCAACATCTTGCGGAAGTTCTCGGCCTGCTGCTCCTCGCGCGTCGAGTACGGCAGCTTGCCGAGCTTGGTCACGCCGTCGACGAGGAACGCGACCTCCTTGCCGAACAGCTCGCCGATCTGCTCGATCGTCGCCGACGTGTCCTCGACGCAGTCGTGCAGCAGGCCCGCGCACACGCTCGCGACGTCGAGCTTGAGCTCGGCGATCACCTGCGCGACGGCCAAGGGATGCGTCACGTACGGGTCGCCCGACTTGCGGGTCTGCCCTTCGTGCGCCTGCGCGGCGAACTGATACGCACGGCGAACCAGCGGCAGGTCTGCGTTGGGAAAGTAGCCTGCGACTTCGGACAGAAGCTGATCGAGCTGATGCATCTTGCGCGACCGACGGTTCAGATTACCACGCACCGCGTCGCCGCGAACCTAGCCACCCGGCTCGTTCGCATGCTCCAAATCCCGGATCGCGCGGTCGGTAGGCCGCGCCGACGGAGATTAGTCGGCGCTGGCGATGTGGTCGGCGAAGTTCCAGATGAACTCGAACGCTTCGCCGGGGCGCGAGACCGTGAGCTTCAAGCGGCGAACGTCGCGATGCATGAGGTCGCGCTGGTAGAACGTGAAGTCCGCTTTGCCGCGGAAGACCGAGAGCGAGCCCAGGGTCTGGCGGTGGCGCCACCCGTCTTCTTGATAGCCGATCGTCGAGAAGCAGTTGCCCGTGGCGTCGCGTCCCGCGGCGTTGCAGATGCTCGTGCGCTGCTCGCGATCCCACATCGTGGTGAGGATCTTCGTACGCGCACCCTCGACCGATTCGGGGGTCCACGTGCGGCCGGAGTCGTCCTCGAGCTTGACGGTCCACGTCTTCAGGTCGGCCCACTCCTGCCACTTGTGGTCGATCTGCACGTGAAAGCGCAGCCGATCGCGCGTGACGATCGTGAAGCTCGCTTGGTTGATCAGCGGGTACTTGTGATTGCGCGTGACCGAGGCTCGCTGTGCGGCGGCGGCGGGCTCGGGCATGTCGAGCTCCATGTCACCGCGCACGATGGTGATCTCCTCGCTGATCGGCAGCGTCTCGGTCGGGTTCCGCATCGGGTTCGGCTGCACCGATGTGCCGGTGAACGTCCGCGAACAACCCGTTACCGCCACGATCAAGAAGATCAGAGAGCCGAGTCCCCTCATAGAACAAAGAGTGACGGAGCCTGGAATCGCGGTCAATGCGACAGTTGATGTCGCCCCCTGACTCACGCTTTTGCGACGAGACGCTGCGCGTGTGCGAGTGCCGCGGGCCTGTTCTCTGCGACGAGCCGAGCGAGATCGCTCAGGGGGTAAGGCACATCAGGCCGGTCTACACTGCCGAACCGACGTGTGAGGTACGTGGCCTCGAGCAGGGCATACGCTCGCTCGAGCTCGTCATTGACGATCAAGTGCTGGTATTCGCTGTAGTGCTCGAGCTCCTCGATGGCCTTTTGCAGGCGGCGCTCGATGACCTCGGGAGCATCGGTGGCGCGCTGGCGAAGGCGGCGCGCGAGCGTGTCGAGGTCCGGAGGAAGAATGAAGATCTTGAGCGAATCAGAAGGCCACCGAGCCGACAGCGCGGCCCCGCCCTGCCAATCCACATCGAAGATCATGTCGCGGCCCTGCGAAAGCGCCGTATCGACCGGGGCCATGGCCGTGCCGTAACGATTGCCGTGAACGAACGCCCACTCGGCAAACTCGTGCCGCTCCACCATCCCCTCGAACAGGTCCTTGGAGATGAAGTGGTAGTCCCGGCCGTCCACCTCACCCGCGCGCATCGGCCGCGTGGTGTGCGAGACCGAGAACTCGAGGCGCGGATGTGTGGTGAGCAGCCGGCGCGTGAGCGTGGTCTTTCCCGCGCCCGAGGGCGACGAGACGATCACGAGCACACCACGTTCGGTCATTGGATGGCCGCCATCATACACACCGGGTCTGACTCGTTCCGCCGGGTCATTCGACGTTCTGCACTTGCTCGCGCACCTTCTCGAGAACGGCCTTCGCGTCGACGACGGCGGCGCTGATCTCCGTGAGCGACGATTTGCTTCCGATGGTGTTGAGCTCGCGCCCGATCTCCTGGACGAGGAAGTCCAGGCGGCGGCCGACCGAGCCGGTCCCCGTGATCAGCGCGGCCGCCTGATCGAGGTGGCTCGCGAGTCGCACGAGCTCCTCGGTCACGTCGCTGCGGTCCGCGAGCAGCGCGATCTCCTGCGCCATGCGTCCAGGCCCGAGCGCTGGATCGACATCCGCGTCGTCGAGCAGCTTGCGCACGCGATCCTGGAGGCGCTTCGTCAGCTGCTGCGGCAGCGTCGCCGCGAGCGCCGCGATCTGCGTGCGCAGCGCCGCCAGCTCGGCAAACCGCGAGCGCAGCTCGTTCGCGAGCGCCGTGCCCTCCGCGCGGCGCATGGCATCGAGC
>JAEYYV010000025.1 GCA_023428295.1 Pseudomonadota bacterium | reverse complement strand
TTGGCCGTGGCGGTGCCCGCCTCTTGCGGCTTCACCTGCATGAAGACTTCGATCTGTCCATCGGCGTGCGCGCTGCCGCCGAAGAACAGGAGAGCGAACCATCCGAAGAACGAAAGGATCGCGAGCTTGGTCGTCATCGTCCTCATAGGCTCTTGAACTTCAGCATCGCTTGGCCGAACTTCACGAAGTCGTTGTCGACGAGCTCGTGACGATCGACGCGCTTGTTGTTGACGTAGGTCCCGTTCGTCGAGCCCGTGTCGCGGAGCACCCAGATGCCGTTCTCGGCCTTGATCTCGGCGTGCTTGCTCGACATGAACTTGTCTTGCAAGACGACGCCGCAGGTCTTGGGATCGGTGCCGACGATCGTCGTGGGTTGAAGCGTGAACAGCTCACCCTTCTGCGGTCCTTGCAGCGGAATGAGCCAGCCGCAGAGCTGCATGCTCCCAGGGCCACCCGTCGAGTCGAGGACGAATGCCTGTGTCTTGAGCGCCTGCAGCTTCGCCGGAGCGACGGCGGCCTGCGCGGCGATCTGCGCGCAGTACGGACAGGCGTCCCATGTCTTGTCGAGCTGCTGTTCGCACTGCGAGCAGAACTTCTTGGCGAAGATCCAGAAGCCTTGCGTGCGAATCGGTGGGTTCGGAATTGGACCCGCCGGCGCTCCTGGTGCACCTGGCGCACCCGGGGCACCCGGCATTCCCGGTGCTCCTTGTCCCTGTTGCATCTGCTGAGCTCCCTCTTGACCTTGCTGTGCGTACTGCTGCGCCTTGTTCGCGTAGCCCTGCGCCTGCTTGCCGTACCCCTTCGCGCGATGGCCGAGGCCTTTGGCGCGATTGACGTCACCAGTGATGGCGCCCTTCACGCTCTTCACGCGCATCCACTTGGAGAAGATGGCGCGGAACGGCGTGAAGATGAAGTCGATGTATTTGAGGAACACGGTTCTTCCTCTCGGCGCTTACCCAGGCGCGAGACAGCGGTAGCTTACCACCGCTCCGATCGCGCGGCAGCTACTTCGGCTGGAACGCCCAGATGTGGAACATGTTGATGTCGCGGCCAGCCGTGATCGACTGCTGCCGGATCATCAGGGACGAGTCGGTGACAGCATCCGCCGGGATCATCGCCGGCCAGTTGCGCCAGCGGTGGACACGGTCGGTGCCGACACAGGATACGACCGTGACCTTCTTGCCGTTCACGGACATCTCGAGCTCGTAGTCGCCGTACACGTAGTCCATTCGGCGAAGGATAATCAGCGGGCGCCCCGCCGTGACGTTCAGGATCTTGAACTCCGAATACCCGTCGACGTGCGCACGGCCCGTGTCCTCGATGGTCGTTCCATCGGGGTACTTGAGCTTCTGTCGCGACCGGTAGGAGTCTTTCGCCTCCTTGATCGTGAACATGTGCTTGTCCTCGGACTCCTTGTTCAGAATCTCGATCTCGTCGACCAAGACCCACGTCATGCCGTCGAGATCCATCTGAGCCTTGGGGCTCGGCATCCCCTTCACGCCGTCCCAGTCCTTGATGTCCGCGACCTTGACGACTTCCTTCTTCTCCTCGGGCGCCTGGATGACCGGCTTCTCGCCCGCGACCGCCGACGACATGATCTCCGTGCACTTCGCCTGGTAGGCGAGGAGGTTCATGTACGACTCCATGTTGTTCTTGTTCTCGCCGAGGAGGCCGCGAAGGATCTCCACCTGACGGCGATACTCCGAGAACTCCTTCTTCTGGGCGATCGTCGGGTGGTGCACGTCGACGTCGAGCGCGAGCTCACCCTCGGCTTCGACGATCAGCTTGAAGACGTCGAACACGTTCTTCAGATCGAGGAGGTTGCCGTACATCATCATCAAGGCGGTGTTGGTCGCCTGGATGACGTCGTGCGCCGAGATCACGCCGCGGCGTGAATACTCGATCGCGCCACGACGGATCGTGTTCAGGAGGTTCTCGAGGCGCAGGCGCAGCGCCGGCGGCATGTTCGAGCCGCTCATGCCGCCGCGCGGCGTGAAGCGCATGTCGATCTCGTTGCCCTTCGGGTCGGCGTTGTCACGCGCATCGCGGATGCGGTTCACGCCCTTCTCGAGATAGATACGCGCGAGCTCGACCTCGCGATTGATATCGGGCTCCGTCTGCGAGATCTCGACGCGGCAGGACTCGAGGACGCGGCGGTGGCCCTTGTACTCGAGGTTCTCCTTGTACGCGATGAAGTCCGTGAGCTCCTCGTAGTAGCGGAGCACCACGTAGACCGTCTGCGGCAGGCGGAACTCTTCGAGGTTGATGTTGCGGATCGTCGCGTCGAAGATCATCAGGTCGTTGCCCTGACCGTCGATCGCGTAGCCCGGCTGCACCTCGACGGAGAGATCACCGCGGGCACGAGCGGTCACCTTCAAATCACCCGCGTAGCCGTAAATGATGCCCGGCGAGTGCAACAGCCGGTTGTGAAGACGGCGCTTGTCGATGTGATAGCGCTCGGCGTCGTTCCAATCCTTCTCGGTGGTCAGAAACCCCTTGAAGAAGTTGATGCGCTTGAATCCCTGCTGTGCCGCTTCACTCATTTCTTTTCACCCGATTGTTCTGGGAGCTCTTCGATAACTTCGGCGCCGATGCCGATGCCTGAACGCATACCGATCTGGAAGAACTCGCGGAGCTCCACGTCGCCCTTCTCCTCGGCAAACTTCAGGTAGTAATGCGTGTGTGCCGGTTTCTCCATCGTGATGATCTGATGGATGCGAATCACCATCTCCGGTGACACCGTCTCGAACTTGATCGGCATCGTGATGATGAAGCAGTGCGCGAGATCCACCGGCGGGAGGATCACGCTGTCGATCCCGATGCGCGCACCGTCGGTCGCATCGTCTGGCTCGACTCGGAAGCCGCGGAACGGCCACTTGTTCTCCTCGATGTCCGGCTCGTGATCCGAGAACAGACGGAGGAACAGCGTGAGACCGCGACGCGTGCCGCGGATGCGGTACAGATCGACGGCTCGCTTGATGAGCGCGCGCTTCTGCGCTTCCGGCCAATCCAGATCGAGCGTGAACGCCGTCCACCGGGACAGCCAGTTCAGGAACTCGAGCGGCGTGACGTACGGATCGTAGAACCGCCATCCGTCGACGAGATTCGTGTCGACGGAGTCGAACATGTGCTCGAACACGAAGCAGAGATCGCGAACGAGGTTGCGCCCGGCCGCATCGGACCGGCGATAGATCGCGGGAAGGTTCTCGAGCAGGCCGCGACGAGCGACCCAGATCGTGACCTCCGTGCCTTCGTAGATCATCTGGCCGCGCGTCGGGCGTTGCTCGAGCACGGTGTCGCGATCTTCGTAGCTCTCGCGATAGAGCACGACGATCTTCTGGAGACCGGCGTCCTCGAGAGTGATTTTGGCCTTGGGGAGAGCGCGGCCGACGACGTCGGGCACGCGAACCACGCGGCGATTGAGAAGCTGTTGCTCCATCGGTTTACTTGATGTCGTCCCGCACCTTCTCCGCGACACCCACGTGCACCAGGAACGGCAGCTCGTCGTCGTCGAGGCGGAGATGCTCGACAGCGACGTTGCGCAGCTCGTCTCGAATCTCGAGCGAGTCGACGCCTTCCACGCCGGGGACTTCCTCGGCGAGATGAATGAGCTCGGTCTTGAGGACCGGGCGGCCGAACTCCCAACCCTTCCCGTCGCGGCCACCCACGAGCGAGTGCAGGTAGCGGCGCATCTTGACCTCGATGTCCTTGCGCAGACGATCGGAGGTGCCGACGGTGCGGCGGATCAAGACGACCTTGATCGACATGTCCTTGTAGCGAGGACGAACGACGTTGAGCACCGTGCCGACCAGCTTGCGCTCGTCGAGATAGCGCTTCACGTAGCGCAGCACTTCGTTCGACGGAACGAGCCGCGCGCTCATCGCCTCGCCGCGAACCTCGCCCTTGGGGACGAGCGCGAGCGTGACGTGGCCACGGTTCGAGCGATCGGGAACGCAGCGTGCGCGCGCGAGCGTCGTCGACGCGCGCAGCGCCAGCATCTCGTAGTCCTCCGAGGTGACCGCGCGATCGCGGCTCTTGATCGTGTACGGCGCGCGAGCCTTTGCTTCGTCGATGGTCTCGCGATCCGCGCCGCCCGAGGCGGGCAACGGGTTCACGACCGTCTCGATGTACGCGAGCGCGCGACCGAGCGAGGTCAGCGTGCCGGCGTTCACGTTGCCGAGCGCGCCACCACCGATCCGATACGACGGAGAGATGATGTTGTTCTTGCCCTCGGGCGGGACCATGCCGCGGCGGCCGTCGCCGAACTGGATCACGCCAGTGACGTAATCGAGCGTGTAGTGACGGCTGCGCGGGCCCGACGCGAAGAAGCTATCCACGCGCTTGTAGCGGACCCAGTGCTCGTTGTTCTGCGGGTTCTCGGGCTCGACCTTGCGAACCGCGTCCGGGCCGAGATCCGCGAGCTCCTCGGGGTTTGGTGTCTGCTTCTCGCGAACCTCGAGGATCTCGTCCTCGAGCATCGGCTTGCGCAGGAACTTGAACTCCTGCATCGGTGAGCCGTCGGAGCTGCCGATCGTCTCGTTGCGGATCGTCTCCTGGTTGTACGCATCGATCGCGTTGGTGACGATCATGCGAACACGCGGCGGCTTCACGTAGCCGCCCTGCTCGAGGCGCGCTCGGAGCCAGTGACGCTCCTCGGTGAACTTGCTCGAGCCCTTCCAGTCCTCCGGCGGCACGAACACCGCGAAGCCGGACGACGTGAAACCATGCGTCTCGTCGTCGACGGACAGCGGCTCCCACTCGCGGCCGTCCCAGTACTCCCAGACGACGCGCTGCCCCTTCTCCCAGGCGAGCTTCTTCATCGTCTCGTACTTGCCGAGCTCCGTCGTGGCGATCTCCGCCTCCTCTGTCGGCAGCGAGCCGAGGCCGAGCTCCTCTTCGAGCTGGAAGTAGAGGTTCAGCGGATCGTTCGGCGGCTTGGCGTTGAAGCCGAGATACAGCGCCGGCGACTCCTCCGCCTTCGCTTGAAACGGCTGGAAGATGGTGAACTCGGTGCGCGACACCTCGGTGACGTCGGTGAACTGGAAGTCGTTGAACGACAGCACGTAGCGCGCGTCGCGATAGTCCTCGCGATACCGGAAGGTGAGCGAGCGCAGCGCCGGCGGACGGAGCTGGCGATCGTCTTTGAACACCCACTTGTCATCCTGCAGCGTGTACGTGCCCTGCTCGCCGTAATCGCCCTTCTCGATGCGGATACGGACCCAGCGCTTGGTGATGCCGTTGATCTCGATCTCCGTCATGTCCTTGGGACGACGGAAGCTGACGACGCCGGACTGCGAGAGCGCCTTGGTCTCGTCGTGGAACCCGACTTCGTCACCGGCGCCCGGCAGCGCACCACGCGGCGCCGAGCGACCGAGGTGACGCCAGCGCTTGCCGTCGTAGTACTCGAACGCGAGCACGAGCTGATCGCTCGGGTTCGGCCGCGGGATCACGCTCGAGTCGGCGAGCAGCATCTCGATCGAGATGTACGCGTCGGCCGTCTGCAAGAGCTCGTCGCAGCCCAGGTAGAGCATGCAATCGATCTTGGGATCCTTGCCGAACGGGTAGAGGTTCTTGCCGAGATCGAGCTGGATGAACGCGTTGTTGTCGAGGTTCGCGAACGCGTGCGTGGGCAGGATGCCGTCGCCGACGACTTCGACGCGCGCGCGAATCGTATCGATCTCCGTGTCCGCCGGATCCTCGGGCACCTCGGCGAGGCGGCCGCGCATCCAGAGACCCTCGATGTGATTCACCATCGTCTGCTCGAAGCGAAGCGGTCCGCTGAACGCGACCTCGCCGCGATCGACCTCGACCTGCGCCGGCGTGAGCTCTTTCCAGCGCGTGCCTTCCCAGTACTCCCATTCCAGGAGACGCGCGAGATCGCGAGCGCCACGCTCCGGCGTCCCGAGGAAGATGCGTAGCAGCGCGGAGTCACCCGTGTTCGCGAAGCGCGGATCGGAGAGATACAGATAGCGCTCGATGCGCTGCGCGCCGGCGAACACCTCGAACGGCACTTCCTGCATGCCCGGCGCCGGATCGATGTAGCGGCTGTTCTCCGAGTACGAGTCGTCGAAGTACGAGAAGCAGCGATCGGGACGCGCCGTCGAGACCATCACGTCGCGTGCGGTCTCGAACGTGACCGTGTGCTCCTCGGTCGCGTGCGGGGTGGAGATCTGCGTGCCGCGCGGGACGCGCTGCTTCGTCGCGCCCTCGACGAGCGTGAAGCGTGTGAGTGCTTTGGCCGCGCGCGGCGGACGCAGCTTGATGCCGAGGAGGTTCAAGAACGCGACGTAGTTCTTGTCGGGGACCTGATTGAGGCGATGGATCAGCAGATCGGTCATCCACGCGGCGAGCTCGATCAGCGTGATTCCGGGATCCGACGGATTGTGGTTCGTCCACTCCGGCGAATAACGCGGGATCATCGAGATGGCTTCCTCGACGATGTCGTGGAAAGTGCGGTCGTCGAGTTTCGGTGGTGGGATCATAAATCAGGCGTTCTCGTCGAAGAACTTGTTGGTGGGAACGACCGGCTCAACTTCTTCTTCGGTCTTCAAGTAGAACGGAAAGACCAAGTTTCGTTTTTCATGCTTGCCCGCAATCACGTACTCGATCTTCACGTCGAGTCGATTGGGCTCGTCAGCATTGGGCCACGCACGAGCGATCACCGACTCGATACGTGGCTCGAACTTGTAGATCGCCTCTTCGCAGTAGATCTCGGCGCGCGCGGCGGTGATTCCGTTGTTCGGCGCGAACATCAGATCGTGAATCTGACAACCGAAGTGCGGGCGATGAAGTCGCTCACCCGGCGCCGTACCGAGGATGATGAAGATCGATTGGCGCACGTTCTCGTCGAGCTGACTCGACGACACGCCGCCGTTGAGGTTGATCGAAACGGGAAAACGGATTCCCTTGCCGAGGAAGTCGCGGTTGTTGCTCATCGCAGATCTCCGCTACTGAAAGCGACCTTGGATGAACTTCTTGCACTTGCTGCAAGAGATCTTTGTCATGTGCTCGACCTCTTCGATCGTCAGCGGACGATGATTGCAAAACGGACAGCCGGCTTCGCTCGGACGTCCGTTCACAACACTATCGAGCACGTCTTGCCAAGCCATGAGGGCTTCCTCGTCCACCGCGAGAATCCTTTCGTTTCGACCCCTTCGAACGAGCAGGCATCGTAGGAAAACAGCTAGCCGCGATCAACGAGCAGCGGACCAAATCGCGTCGCACTAACCGACAAACGATCATCGGCGCGCGAGCGTTTTTCTCCGTCACAACCACGCGGTGTCGGGTCAGCAACTGATCGGTTAGCTGCCGCTACCGTCCGGCTTCTTCGTCGTGACGTTGATGCCGACATCGGCCTGCACGTTCGCCTTCTTCTCGTCGGCGATATCACGCAGCGCATCCTTCCCCGCCTGTTCCGGATTGCTCGCAACGGTCCGAGCCTCCTTCGCCGTGTCGACGCCTGCCTCGACCTCGACGGCCGCGTCCGGTGTGCGGTCCGCAGCCTCGCTGCGAAGGCGTGCCCGACCTTCCGCTTCCGCGTGCTCCGAGGGAGCTCTGTAGACCGCCTCGGCCTTGTCGGTGCGATCGGTAACGACGTTCGCTTGCGCGGCTGCATCGTTGCGGGCGTGGAACTCGCGAACGGAGGGATCGCCGATCTCGCTCGTCGGACTCGGCACGTTCGTGTCCACGTCGACACCCGCACGCGATGCTGCGTACGTCATATCACCGCCATCGGTGCTGCCCGCGACGTTGCTCGCCGTGATCTGCGCACTGCGCACGCCGGCCACGTCGTCGGGTGCCGCGACGCCACCTGTTCCGCCGTCGTGCATCGATTGGCCCGCATAGCCACCCGCATCGCGCGTCTGGCTCTCGATCGTCGCGCCGCCGGTGACGTTCGCCGACGAGGTGGCCTCGTACTGCGCGTGCCGAATTTCCTGTTGGTGATCGGGGACCGCCACGTCGACCTTCGCGTCGACGCGCGGAGCGTCTGGCGTGCTCGGCGTGCTCGACGTGCTCGGCACGCTCGGCGTACTCGGTGTGCTCGCGCCACCGCTCGAGCTGAACTGAACATCGCTGTTGATGTTCGCCGTCGTCCGACCACCCGCGACATCCGCGCCACCGCTCAGGCTGCCCGTCGTACCGACGCCACCACCTGCTCCGCCGGCACCGCCAACGCCTGCTCCACCAACGCCACCGGCGCCTGCACCTCCGCCAACACCACCTGCTCCACCAACGCCGCCGCCCGCGCCTCCACCGGCGCCCGCGCCTCCACCAACACCGCCGCCGCCGCCAACACCGCCGCCGACATCACCTGCTCCGCCGCCGCCCGCACCTGCTCCAACGCCTGGCGCACCACCGGCTTGAGCACCGCCCGCACCGCCGCCGGCTCCACCGCCCGGAGCTCCACTGCCTGCAGCGCCGCCGGCTCCGCCCGCTCCACTGCCTGCAGCGTCCCCGGCTCCACCAGCACTGTTTGTAGCGCCACCGCTTGTGGCTCCAGCGCCCGCCGCACCACCGGCTTGAGCACCGCCCGCAGCGCCGCCGGCTCCACCGCCCGCAGCTCCACTGCCCGCAGCTCCACTGCCACCGCCCGCAGCTCCACTGCCGGCAGCGCCGGCTCCATCGCCCGCAGCTCCACTGCCCGCAGCTCCACTG
>JAEYYV010000414.1 GCA_023428295.1 Pseudomonadota bacterium | reverse complement strand
GGGGGCCCGGCTCCGAAGGATTCAGCACCCGCCCGCGGCGCGCCACCCGTCGCGCGCCCCGCCACTCCACCGAAGCTACGCGGCTCGTCGTTGGGCTCGTCGGACTCGCTCGTCTGGCGCCGCTCGTTCTTCGATGTACGTCTCGAGCTCCTCGCGCGTGACCAAGCCGACGAGCACGCCGCGATCGAGGACGAGGATAACCGCGCCCGGATGATCGTCGAGCTGATCGCGCACGACGTCGAGCGAGTCGTTCGGCGCGACCACCACCACGTCCGAGAGCGCCACGAGACCGACCGGTGTGTGGGGCCCGTCGTGCTCGAGCGTCTCGCCGACCGCGGTGCGCGTGACCACGCCGATCGCGACGCCGTGATCGATGACGGGCATCTTCGTCACTTTACCGGCGACGAACAGCTGCGCCACATCTTCGATCGGTTGCTCGGGCGTCACGGCCGCGGGCGACGAGCGCGCGAGGATCAACGCGCTGATCGGAATGCTCGGTCCACCGAGTCGCTTCGCGATCGCCCCCAGGAACGAGCCAAGCTTCCACGACGTGCGTCGTAGCCAGCTCGCCTTCTGGGTTCGTGTTCGCGTGTCCATAACAATGATCGGCTGCAGCGGACATGCCATCAGCACCCGTGCGGTGGCGCGCGCCGCACAGAGGACGCGCGCGACATTCTCGACGAAGGTGTCGCGTTGGCTAGGTTTCTCTAGGATCTCGCGGAGTGCGATCGAGCGTGCACCGTGACACGGGAGCACGAACACCTACGTCGGAGCTAGGTGCGAGCTAGATCCTCCGCTGGCGTGCTTCGTGCTCTGAAAGGCCGCATGCCGGTCCCCTTCCCACATCACTACAGCGCTACGATCAGTCGTACGTTCGCGTCGCGCGCCCGCGTGGAGGCGCCGCCGCGCGCCACTCTGGAAGGTGGCCCGTCCTCCGAGATGAACGGAGATGCCACGGCGTGGTCGCCCGAGCACCTGCTGCTGTCGTCCCTCGGTCTGTGCATGCTCACGACGTTCGAGGCGTTCTGCGCGCGCGACGGGATCGATCTCGTCTCGTGGAGCGCGAACCTCGACGGCACCGTCGAGCGCTCGGCCCAAGGGCTCATCTTCTCGTCGATCGTACTCTCGCTCGACATGGAGATCGGCGGCAACGTCGACCACGTCGAGCAGACGCTCGACGATGCCAAGCGGTACTGCTTGATCATCAACTCGCTGAGCGTGCCCGTCGTCGTGGAGACCACGATCCGCGTCGCGCCGAACGCCGTCGCGGCCTAGGCCGTCGGCCACACGTACGTCGCGATGTCGGCGAGCGCATCGCGCAGGTCGGACAGCTTGCACGGCTTGGACAGCGCGATGTGCGCGTCGAGCCCGGAGTAGATCCACGCGGAGAGCGCGACGCGCACGGTGCTGGGACAGTGCTCCCGCGCGTAGCGAAACAGTGCCACCCCGTCGACGGTGGCCATGCGGATCTCCGTCACCAGCACGTCGTAACCCTCGCTCTCTAGGTGCGAGAGGCCGGCTTCACCGCCGAGCGCGAACACCATCTCCCACGGAGATTCCTCGGGCTTGAGTGCGAGCGACAGCGCCGCCAGCACGAACGGATCGTCATCGACAAACAGGATCCGCACCGAGGAGACGAACCTATCGCAACGCGGAGATTCTCGCAGTCGAATGTTCGTGACCATTCCTCGCGCTGTTCCCACTCGTACTGCGGGATGGTTCTGTCGCCGAGATCGGAACGCACGCGGGTCCTCGTGTGCGAGGACACGGACGACACGCGCTTCCTGCTCGGCGAGATGCTCCGCGCGCACGGCTTCGAGGTCGTCGAAGTCGCCACCGGCATCGAAGCGGTCGAGCGCGTGTTCGCGGGCGGAATCGATGTCGCGTTGATCGACATCGGTCTACCCGACATGAACGGTCACGAGGTCGCGCGCCGCATCCGGCACAGCGCGATGCGAGACATCCAGCTGATCGCCTTGACAGGGTACGGCAGTGCGAGCGATCGCGAGAGCTCGCGCCTGTCGGGCTTCGATCATCACCTGCTGAAGCCCGTACGAGGCGAGGAGCTCGTCGCCGCGATCAGCGCCGCTCGCTAATCGACGCCGCGCTCGATCCACTCCTCGTCGTCCTGCACGATCGCGGGAGTCCACAGGAGTGACTTCGCGAACGCGAGACCTTCGGGCCAGTGACCGAAGCCCGAGGCCGCGTTGATGTGACCCGCGCGTTCGAGGACCGTGAGCTCACTGCCCCACTCGGACGCGAACTGCACCGCGCGATCGAGCGCGACGTACGGATCGTCATCGGATGCGATCACGCGCGATGGGAATCGCAAGCGTACACGTGGAGCCGGCGCGAAGTCCGCGATGCTCTCGATGCGACGGCGATCGACATCCGCCGGCGCGACGAGCAAGGCACCGCGCACCGCTACCGTCGACTGCGCCGCCCAATGAGCGATCGCGATACAGCCGAGCGAATGGCCCACGAGGATCGGTGGCACCGAGGTAGCGCGAATGGCGCGATCCAGCGCGTGGATCCAACCTGCTCGTCGAGGATGGAGCCAGTCCGGCATCTCTACGCGGCGCGCATCGGGCAGCGTTCGCTCCCAGTGCGTTTGCCAGTGATCGGGACCAGACCCAGCCCAGCCCGGAACGATCAGGAACGGCGTCAGCGGGGTACGAGCACCGTGTCGATCGCGTGGATGACACCGTTGGACGCGACGACATCGGGCGTCGTGACCTTCGCACCGTTGACCGAGAGACCGCTCGCGCTATCGAGCGCGAGCTCGCCGCCTTGCACGCTCTTGACCGACTGCTGCGCGCCGAGATCCTGCGACGCGACGGCGCCCGGGATCACGTGGAGCTGGAGGAGCGCTTCGAGCTTGGCCTTGTCCGCGAGGAGCGCCTCGAGCTCCGGCGGCGGCAACTTCGCGAACGCTTCGTCCGTCGGCGCGAAGACGGTGAACGGCCCTGCGCCGGAGAACGTGGACGCCAGGCCGGCAGCATCGATCGCCTTCAAGAACGTGGTGAACGATCCGTTCGCCTTCGCGGTCTCGAGGAGATCCTTCGCCGCGTCCGGCGCCGCGGGTGCCGCTGCCGGATCTACCTTCGCAGGCTCGGCGCCAGGCGTGGGCGCCACCTCCTGCGACGGTGCGCTCGATCCTTCGGTGGGTTTGGCCGATGCGTTCTCTCCTTCCTTCTTCTTGCAGCCAGTGAACGCGAGAGCAGCGACGAGGGAGACCGACGTGATGAGACGCATGATTCGAGATCCTTTCGATTAGACATATGTCTAATATAACGGATACGCGAATGCAAGCTCTGGAAGGGGAGCTAGGGCCGAAACGGACTATTCGACGTTAAATCGCAGCGTCGCCCACGTCGTACCGCCGCGATCGTCGCGCAGCACGATCCACACGAAGGCTGGCCCCGGCGCGTGGGGAGCTGTCCACACACCGTCGGCAAACGAGGTGTCGGCCTCGTCCTCCGCGCGGCCGCTGTGCCCGAGCTCGAACGCGCCCGCGCTCGCGAACCACGAGAGCCGCATCGCCTCGCGGCGCTTGCGTAGCGTTCGTGCGCGCGGATCGAACCATACATACGGCTCGCTTCCCGCGCACGGCGCGCTGGTGCATGCGGGCCAGTGCACGGCGAGCGTGAGTGATTGCCCAGCCGCGATCGTGGTGGTCGCCGCGGCATCCACTTCCAGTGCGACGAGCGTCGCTCCGCTGTCGGCGCGGAGCATCGTCTCGATCGCCGGGTTCGTGTTCGGCACGTACGTGGCGCGGAACTCGCTCGCTTGCGCGGGCGTCGCGCCGGGCAGTCCGCATCCGATGCGCACCTCGCCGAGCGTGAAGCTCTCCGGCTGCTCGACGCGCACGCGCACCGGCTGATAGAAGCCGCCCGTACCGTCGGGATCGGCTGGACGCCCCGCCGGCTCGTCGGGAGAGACGTCGGGTGCGTCGGGGCCGAACTGGCGGCACGCGTTTGCGGGAACAACGCCGCTCGCGCTGTCGCCAACGCCAAATGGCACGAGCGCGGGCGACTCGTCGACGAGGCACGCCTTGGTCACGGGGCCCGGCTCGGTGATCCCTTTGCGTGCGACGCAGAATGCCCATGCGAGCGGCGCGTCCGCGAGAGTGCCGTCGGGGCCGGCCCACAACGCGGAGCTCTCGACGCTCCCTTGCGGTGCCACCTCCGCCGGCTCGAAGCGCGCGGCGAGCAACCGCGGCTCGGTGACGAGCGTCGTCGTGTCCTCGAGATCCGGTGCGCACGCCGCGATCACGACGAGGAGAAGTGCGCGCGTCACCACGACCACCTCGCTCCCACGACCGGCAAGATCGGCAAGCCACGGATCGTGCCGCGCTTCGTGAAGTCACTGCTGTACACGATCTCCTCGGCATTCTCGCGATCGGTCGCGTTCTGCAGATCGAGATAGACCTCGCCGTCGGTGTTCTCGACGCGAAACCGCTTCGCGACGCGCGCGTCGAGCTGCACGAACGCGGGCAAGCGATCGGAGTTATGCGCGCCGAACATCGGCTGGTACAGATCCGCGCGGTTGTCGTAGTACGTGCCGACGACCGGCGTGCGCGGCGCACCCGTCGCGTAGCGAAAGCGCGCACCGAGCTCGAACCCGCGCCCCAGGTCCCACGACACGAGCGCGGTGAACACGTGCGTCTGGTCGTAGTCGAAGCGGCGCGCGCGTGCGTCGGGACCATCGCTGCGATCGGCGCGCGACAGCGTATAGCTGACCCAGCCGAACACGCCATCGGCGAGGTCGCGTCGCACGAGCGCCTGCACGCCGATCGTCTCGCCGCGACCGATCGGCTCGAGCGCCTCGGCGAGCCGCGGATTTGTCCTCGCGCTGCGCACCGCGAGATCCGTCGAGCGCGTCGTGAAGCCCGTGAGCTCCGTGGTGAGGAGCGATGTCCATTTGATCGCGACACCCGCCACGAGGTGCGTCGAGCTCGCGAGCGGAAGCGTCGGGCTGCCGAACACGGCGGAGAGATCCTCGGGCTGCGGTGGCTGGTGATAGCGGCCCGTCGCCGCGGTCACGCGCACGCGTGGTGTCACGTCGAACCGCACGGCGAGCCGCGGTTGCAGCGTGGTGTCCTCGGTGAACATGCCGACCGACGGCGTCGCACCCGCGATCGGCGTGCGCCGGCTGACCGCGACAAAGAATGGCTCGAACCGAAGTCCGGGAACCACGTGCAGCCGATCGCCGAGCAGCGCGATGTCCGCCTGTGCATACGGAGCCGCGCTCGCGCTCGTCACGTTCCATGTATCCGCGGCGAGCTGATCGGGCGGCGGTTGACCGAACACGCGGATGTCGCCTTCGCGCGCGGGCATCGTCACCGCACCGCGCCGCGACAGCTCCGCGGACAACAGCTCGCCATCCACGCCGAGCGACAGCGCGACGCGACCGAACACGCGGCCCCATCCCGCGCGCACGCCCCAGATGCTCGAGTCCACGTCGAGCTCGGTCGGCCTGCCGCCGAACGTCTCCTCGCGCGCGATGCGATCGCGCCCGCCCGACACGACGAGGTCGACGACGGCGCCATCGTCCGTGTCGCGGTGGTAGCTCGTCCACGCGCGCCAGAAACCGATCTGCGAATCGTCGCTGCGAGTCATCGCCGGATCCGCCGCGCCCACGGTGCGCGTCACGCGATCCGAGGAGCCGATCGCGGCGACCTCGACGCGTGTCTTCGTCGATGGCGTAAAGCCGACGCGCGCCTGTCCATCCACGTAGCTCGGGATCGGAACGAGCACGCCGACATCCTCGTCGGTGAATCGATCGAGGAGCCACCCGAGGTGACTCTTGCGCACCGCCACCGCCGCGCTCACGTGCTTGCCGATCGGCGCACCCACCACCGCGGCGCTATCGAGCGCGTCGACGGCCACGGTGCCCGTAGGCGTCCCCGGCAACGGCGCGAGCTGGATATCGACGAGGCCACCGAGGCCACGACCGTGCTCCACACCCCACCCGCCCGGCACGAGCTCGATCGACTTCACGAGATCGGCGGCGAGCACCGAGCGCAATCCGCCCGCGTGATACAGGCGCGGGATCCGCACGCCGCTCACGTACACGCGCGTGTCCTCGGGTGCTGCGCCCCACACGACGAGCTGCCCCGATCCCGCGGCCGCGCGCGCGACGCCGGGCATGCTCTCGACCACCTTCACCACGTCGCCGCCCGTTCCAGGAACGCGACGCGCGACACCCGCCGCCACCGCGACCGATGCCGTCGCGCGCTCGAGCTTGGGCGCGGTCACGACGATCTCGAGATCGTCCGCTTCCTCGTCGGGGTCCGCCGCCTGGAGGCCGACGTCGTAGATCACCGTCGTGCGCTGCCCGGCGACGAGCGCTTCCTGCGTCTGCACCGCGGTGATCGCAGCGCTCGATACGGTCACGGTGCGCGCGCCGGCGGTGACCGCATCGAACACGAACTGGCCGCTCTCGTCGGTGACCGCGACCTCGCCCGTATCGAGCGTCACGCTCACGCTGCCGAGGGGTTTGCCGCTCGCGCGGTCACGCACGGTGCCAGCGAGCTCGGCCGTCGTCTTCGCTTCGACCTTCGTCTCGAAGGTGAACACGTACTCGTACAGAATGCGGACGGGCGCGGGCGCGCCATCGATCTCGGCGGGCGAGAACACGAACTGCTTCACCGCCGCGAGCGCCGCGTCGTCGAACGCTTGTCCGGCCGACACGGTGACGACGGCGGCAGTGACCTTGCCATCGACGCCGATGTCGACCTGCAACGTGACGGTGGCTTCGCGATTCGCGTCGCGCTCGGCAACGGGATACTCGGCCGCGACAAAGGTGACGAGCGCCGGCGGCTTCGTCACGTTCGGCTGCGCGAACGCTCGCGAGGTCGAGAGCGCCACGACGATCGCGAGAGCGACGCGCGCGATCATTGGAAGCGCATCCCGATCGTGAACGTCGTCTCGACGGCAGCACCGCACTTCGTGGCCGGTGTGAACGTCGAGGCGCGCGCGGCCTCGAGCGCCGCTTCGTCGAGCCCGTGACCGAGTCCGGCGATCACCTTCGCGTTCGTGACGTGGCCGTCGGCGGAGATCGTGATCTCCACGCGCACCTTGCCCGTGATGCCCGCCTCGCGCGCTTCCGTGGTGAACGCCGGTTGCACCACCGAGATCGGCTTGGGTTTGACGACCGCCTCGTCACAGCCGGAGGGTTGCGCCGGCTTCGCCTCGAGCGTCTTCTTC